>JAFUPY010000011.1 GCA_017472565.1 Eubacterium sp. | reverse complement strand
GTCCATGTCAGAGCAGTATTTCTCATTGCCAGTGCAGAGAATGCAAATGCAACTGGCAGTACCAAAACCAACTGTCGAAGAACAGAGATGATCAGGGATTCCATGCCGCCTTCCAGTGCCTGGAAGATACCCTGATATGCGATGTTGATACCAGCGAACAGAAAACTGATGGTAACGATGCGCATAGCGGCAATAAAATGGCCCTGTGTTTCTCCGGACAGTCCGAAGAAAGCGGAAAATGGTACTGCAAATAGTTCCACAATTAAGATTCCAATCACCATCAGAATGGCAGTGTATAAGATGCCATATTTGATTCCCTCTTTTACACGTACTTTACTTCCCATACCGTAGTTGAAGGATACAATCGGCGTTATGGCATCTCTGAGTCCAAATGCCACAAAGATAATAAACTGCTGCACTTTGTAGAAGAGACCATACGCAGTAACAAGAGATTCCCCAATTCGCACCAGAATAATGTTCATGCCATAAGTCATGACACATAAAAGCGCCTGGGCAATAATTGCTGGAAGGCCGATTTTATAAATCCCTTTTATGATTGATATATCCGGCTTCATATATATAAAACCATTGGATATTTCCTTGTTTTTGCGCAAATGGAAAAACAATCCTACGAGGGCAGAGGCAATCTGGCCGATAATGGTAGCGTAGGCAGCACCTTTTACACCCATTGCAGGCAGTCCAAACCATCCAAAGATAAAGATTGGATCTAAAATGATATTGACCACAGCACCTACAATCTGGGCGATGGTGGAACACATGGTATTTCCTGTGGCCTGTAATAGTTTTTCAAAGATTGCAAAAAATACAATGCCGATGGAAACCACACAACAGATGCGAAGATAGGAAATCGTCATTTCCAGAATCTCCGGATTGGTTGTCTGGGATGTGGCATATAATTCCACCCCGAAAATCCCAAACAGCGCAAAAATGATATAGATCACAATGCCAAGGAACATGGCATTTCCGGCTACTTTGCTGGCTTTTTCGTAGTCCTGCTGTCCGATACTTCTGGATAAAAGTGCGTTGGCGCCAACGCCGGTTCCGATGCCCACGGCAACCATAAGCATCTGAAAAGGAAATGCAAGAGTTAGGGCATTGAGGGCCAATTCGCCATTGCCGGGCATATTGGCAACAAAGGCACTGTCAACGATATTATAAAGTGCCTGAATCATCATCGAAATAATAATCGGAATGCCCATAGTGATCATCAGCTTGTTAACGGGCATAGTCCCTAATTTATTCATTGAAACTTCTTTTTCCATATGTAACCTCCTTAATTCGCAACAAAAAAGGTGCAAATCCATTATCTGGATTTACACCTCTTGGGTCACGCGACAAGTATATTTATAACAAAATTTTCGCTGAAAAGTCAAATGTTTTTTTATAATGCATATATTTTTACAAAGGGTTTAGAATTCAGTAAAGATGTGTGGCTTCGCTTTTTTGCGGATTGACACATCATAGTTTCTATGTTAAAAAGGAACTACGAAAAGGGAGTAGTTGCATATGCCTTTCGCATATGTTCCAGTTGTCGTCAGTACGTTTTATATAAACCGGTAGCTGGGTAATTTTAGATTAAACGAGACTTTTTGTGTACATTTTGTGTGCGCAAAAGGTCTCTTTTTTGTTAGCCGAAAAAGTGTGCTGTATTTCTTTTTTGCGCAATAAAAGTACAAAACCGTACATACTTACATAGAAAGGAATTGTGTTGTATGAAAGAGATTTATCGTCTTGAAAAAGAAGAACTATTTCAGGAATATGGATCTGCAGAGGGTCTGACCACGGCCCAGGTTCAGGAAGGTCTGGAAAAATATGGTGAAAACCTGTTGGAGGAAACGGGAAAGAAAAGTACCTTTGCTGTTTTCTTAGAACAGTTTAAAGACTTGCTGGTTATTATCCTGATCATTGCGGCTATTATTTCCAT
Organism: Eubacterium sp.; assembly: GCA_017472565.1. Classification (GTDB taxonomy): domain Bacteria; phylum Bacillota; class Clostridia; order Lachnospirales; family Lachnospiraceae; genus Brotonthovivens. Next base: position 9,650 of record JAFUPY010000011.1, on the reverse strand, counting down.
GGTGTCTGGAAATGTGGAAAGTACCATTGTTATTTTTGCAGTGATTGTGTTGAATGCCATTCTTGGTACTGCCCAGTATGTGAAAGCGGAGAAGTCTTTGGACTCTTTAAAACAGCTTTCTTCTCCGAAGGCAAAGGTTCTCAGAGATGGGAAGAAGTGCGAGGTCGCATCTAAGGATATTGTTCCAGGGGATGTACTGCTTCTTGAAGCCGGTGACATGATTGTTGCAGATGGTCGTATTATTACCAACTATTCCCTGCAGGTCAATGAAAGTTCTCTGACAGGGGAGTCCACCAACGTGGATAAGGCAGAGGAAATCCCAGAGGAGTTCTTTAAGTTCACATCCGAGAACTCTACGGAAAAAACGGTAGCACTTGGTGACCGCATCAACATGGTTTTCTCAGGCAGCCTGGTTACTTATGGCAGAGCCAATGTGCTGGTAACTGGAACAGGTATGAATACCGAGATGGGTAAGATTGCCGGTTTGATGAATGCCACAAAGAATAAAAAAACACCGCTGCAGATCAGTTTGGATAACTTTAGTAAGAAGTTGGCAATCATCATTATGATCATCAGTGTGATCGTATTTTTCCTGCGTATCTGGCAGAAAGATCCGGTGCTGGATTCTCTGATGTTTGCGGTTGCATTGGCAGTAGCAGCGATTCCAGAAGCGTTAAGCTCTATCGTTACTATCGTTCAGGCTATGGGAACAGGAAAAATGGCAGCAGAAAATGCCATTATCAAGGAACTGAAAGCGGTTGAAAGTCTTGGCTGCGTCTCTGTTATTTGTTCCGATAAAACAGGTACCTTGACACAGAACAGGATGACGGTTACAGACGTGTATCTGAATGAGCAGTGCCTGAAACCAGAGGATCTTGATATTACAAAACCTCTTCATAGATATTACTTATACACAGCGATTTTGAATAATGATTCCGCCATCAGCGAAGATGGCAAGGATATTGGTGACCCGACAGAGACTTGTATGCTGACGATGGCTCGAAATGCAGGCCTTTCTGCAGCAGGTGCTTCTGAGGAGGACATCCGCAGCATGATGCCTCGTATGGAAGAAGTGCCATTTGACTCTGACAGAAAGCTGATGAGTACCAAATATCGTGTACACGGCGTACCAACCGTATTTACCAAAGGTGCGTTGGATGTGCTTTTGGGAACTTCCGGAAATGAAAATGGAGAGGGTGCTTTGCCTTGTCGTGTTCTGAATATCGCCACAGAAGAGGGGCTTCGCCCAATTACAGAGGCAGATAAAGAAGCTATTTTTGCTCAGAACATGACTTATTCCAAGAATGGTCTTCGTGTGCTTGCGTTTGCCTATAAAGAGGTGGATGAAGATGATGTTTTGACAGTTGAAACGGAAACAGGATACAACTTTATCGGTCTTGTGGCCATGATCGACCCACCTCGAGTAGAGTCTGCCCAGGCAGTTAAGGAGGCCATTGGCGCAGGTATCCGCCCAATCATGATTACTGGTGACCACAAGGTAACAGCAACCGCCATTGCAAAGCAGATCGGTATTTACAGAGAGGGTGATGTGGCTGTAACCGGTCAGGAACTGGATGCTATGTCCGACGAAACTCTGGATGAGAAGATTGCAGATATTTCCGTGTACGCCCGTGTTTCTCCAGAAAACAAGATCCGTATCGTAGATGCATGGCAGAAACGTGGCAACGTGGTTGCTATGACAGGTGATGGTGTAAACGATGCCCCAGCTCTGAAAAAAGCAGATATCGGTATTGCCATGGGTATTACAGGTACAGAAGTATCCAAAGATGCTTCCGCAATGATTCTGGCAGATGACAACTTTGCTACTATTATCAAAGCGGTACTGAATGGTCGAAACGTTTACAGAAATATTCGAAATGCAATACAGTTCCTGTTGTCAGGTAACCTGGCTGCGATTTTCGTGGTACTGTTCTGCTCCATCATGGCATTAGATACCCCATTTGAACCAGTACATCTGTTGTTCATCAATCTGCTGACAGACTCCCTGCCAGCATTGGCAATCGGTATGGAACCAACTGACGAAGGCCTGATGAAAAACAAACCACGTGATCCAAAGGAAGGCATTCTTACAAAGGACTTTATTGCAAGATTAGCAGGATTTGGTATTTTGATCGCGGTGGTAACACAGACTGCTTACTACATGGGATTACAGGTAGATCCAATGACCGCAAGCACAATGGCATTTGCAACATTAACACTTGCTCGTCTGTTCCACGGCTTCAACTGCAGAAGTCATAAGTCCATTTTTAAAGTTGGATTCAAGTCCAACATGTGGAGTGTGGGAGCCTTCTTTGCAGGCGTAGTGCTGCTGGCATTCGTCGTATTCGTACCATTTATGCATGGATTGTTTGCGATCGCACCATTGGATATCGTACAGATTGGAAGCATTATCCTGTTGGCATTTATTCCAACATTGGTAGTGCAGATTGTAAGAATTTTTAATAGGTAATTGCGAAACAAGTTCGCAATTACCTATATGATATATAATGATAAAACCATGTTTGACAATGAAAAATTGTTTGTTATAATATACTTATCAGAACAGCTGGAAGGTGAGTGCAACTCACCCACTCTGGCATAAATAAGGACTAAAAATAGCCGTTTACTTTCTCAGGGTAGGACGGCTATTTTTTATGTTTCAATACTCGCTTGCGAGTATTGGCGCGAAATTCGGGTCAGCGTAAGCTGACACCTTCCAAACCGAATTTCTGCGCATCCTCGCGGAGCGTATACCAGATGGATATGATTAAGCTTGCAGTTGCAACAATAATCATAAGCTCTTCGTATGTACTCATAAGCACCCCCCCTTCGCCTGAACTCAGAATGGGCGGGAGCACGTCCTCCAGCTGCTCGGGTAAATATACTATCAAAATTTCTTTGATGAAACATAATAGAATGATTTGCAATTAGAATAATAAAAAACAGATATTTATGAATTGATATCATAAAACATCCTCATGGTAGATGAATGTTAGAAATGTAGGATGTTCTGCTGCGGATATTATATGCTGTTCCGTAGGATAAGTCTATTAACATTTTATTAAATAATTATTAAAAAAATAGTTGAATATTGACACGTGTGTCTACAAGTTGTAAACTAAAAATGACTACAAGATGTAGACAATGAGTGGATAGATAATACTATTGATTAAATAACATCCATTTTGAGACAGGAGGTGCTCCTATGCAGGAATTATCTTTAGGCGAAATCGAAAGTCGTTTTGCAGATATGATTTGGGAAAAGGAACCAATCAAAACCAGTGATTTGTTGAAACTGTGTGCCGATGCGTTTGGCTGGAAACGTTCCACCACATATACAGTGTTGAAGCGGCTAGAAAAGAAGGGATTGTTTGAAAATCAGGATGGAACCGTAGTGTCCTTGCTTTCCAGAGAAGCATTCTATTCCAAACAGAGTGAGCAGTATGTGGAACAGTCCTTTGGTGGCTCCTTACCAGCTTTTTTGGCAGCGTTTACTTCCGGGAAAAAGCTTAGCGATAAGGAAATTCAGGAGTTGAAACAGATTATTGAAGATGCTTCGAAGTAGTACATATATGTTGTTAGCTGATGAAGCAAGTGTGAATGCTTGATATAGCATACGAGGTAAATGAGTATGTTAGACATTGTAAATAAAATTATTGAAATGAGCGTGCAGGCCAGCTTTGTAATCTGCATTATTTTGATTGTGCGATTCCTCTTTTTGAAAATCAATATTCCGAAGCGGATGATTTATTTTCTGTGGGCAATTCCGCTGTTTCGCATGATTTGTCCAGTTACGATTGCCACAAAGTATTCGCTGATGCCGGCGGATTTGTCTTCGATATCAAATGATATGGATGTTCCACTATCGGACGTGCATTTAAGTCCGGCGCTAAATACGGTAACGGTTAGTCAAAATGCGGTACCGATAGGATCAACACAAGTGGAGCAACCGAGTGTTGTAGTAGAAGAAAATGGATTTTCTCTCGTTAGCTGGTTGACCGGTATCGTGAATGATATTGCGAATATGGAATGGGAACCGATAGATGTATTTTTTGTCGTGTGGATTGTAGGAATCTGCGTCCTAGTTGCCTACAGCATTATTTCCACTGTGCGTCTGCGAAAAAAATTAGTGGGAAGTGTCTGGGTAAACAACAATTATTATCGTGCAGATTACATTGATACTCCATTTGTTATGGGGCTTATCCGACCAAAGATTTATCTGCCATCCAGTTTATCAGAAGAAGATATGGATATGATCATCAAACATGAAGAAATGCACCTTCGGCGCAAGGATCATATTGCAAAGATTATCGTTTTTGCAGTGACTTGTGTGCATTGGTTCAATCCATGGGCATGGGTATTGTTTGTGTTGTTCTGCAGAGATATGGAAAGTGCCGTGGATGAAAAAGTGATTTCCAAGTTTGATGTTAAGGAACGTCAATCCTATGCAACTTTGTTGTTGGCACTTAGTACAGGGCATAGACATCTGCTGTCTGCGCCATTGGCTTTTGGCGAGGGCGATGTCAAGGGCCGCATCAAAAATGTGGTGAAGTACAAAAAGCCGGTAACTATTCTGGTGGTTGTTGCTGCGATTGTGGCAGTTGTGTTGGCGATAGGGCTGATGACAAGTCAGAACTATTTGATCCCGAAGAATGCGGATGCGCAGGTGGCGTATGTTAATTATGGAGAGATTCTGGATGCACAGGAATTGCTGGTGTCAGAAGAAGAGGAAGAAGCACTGGTTACCGCATTGCGTGATTGCAAAATAGAGTGGGCCTACAAAACCTACATGGAAGGGCTTGATGGTGAATATTATGATATGATTTTATATGTAGATAATGATTCTTATTGGATTAGTTTAGATGATAACAATGCGTATTTGTCAGAGAATAATATTCTTTATGCCATCGATTCCCATGGACCTGTTTACAGCATTTTAGAAAAAATTCGAATGTCTGAACACATAGAAGAATCGAAAGTGATACCAGGGATGTTTGTGGAGTATACACAGAATGACGATGGCACCTGGTCGGCAGCAGGCTATGATTATAAATACCGTCTCGTATTAGCAGGTCAATGGAATAATGCAGTCAAGGGAACCGTCTATACCGTTTTAAGCAATGATCCGAACATCACCTTTGAAGATGCGATGTGGGCGAGCGGAATCAGCAGCAATATGGATGATTACTTCTCTCCAGAGTATGCCATGATTGTGGACTGGCAATCCTATGACTTGCCAGAGGCAGATGAATAAAGCATGAATCCATTTGAAGATTTTAATCTCCGTCCTATAAGAATTAAATACAGAAAAGTGTGAGATATACTTGAAAATACAGTATACCTTGCACTTTTTTTAGTGTAAAATAGATAGTTGAACAGGTCTTTTATTATGGTAAAAAACGTGTGTTAACACGTGAAAGGAGAAGGTATTGGCATGAAGATTTTTGTTTGTATCAAACAAGTGCCAGGCACCAGCCAGGTGGAAATTGATGAAACCACTGGTACGCTAAAACGTGATGGTGCTGCGGCGAAAATCAATCCTTATGATTTGTATGCATTGGAAGCGGCCCTTCGTCTGAAGGAGCGTTGTGGCGGAACGGTTACAGCAGTGACTATGGGTCCTCCACAGGCGGAAGTGATGATGAAGGAAGCTTATATGATGGGCGTGGATGAAACTTATATATTCACAGACCGTATCTTTGCGGGAGCGGATGTACTTGCAACTGCATATACACTGGCGCAGGGCATTACATCTATCTGTCCAGACTATGACATCATTATTTGTGGCAAGCAGACCACAGATGGGGATACTGCCCAGGTTGGTCCTGCTATGGCGGAATATTTGGGCATTCCATGTGCAGCATGGGTGAGCGAGATTTCAGATGTTGGTACTGGTAAAACTGATTTATCTGAAACTGACGCTGAAATGGCATGTGATGAAAAGTTTATTATCGTAGCCCAGAACTTTGTCAATATTAAGCAGCAGGCGCGGATGAAATTACCTTGTCTGGTGACTGTAGAAAAGGATATCTACACACCACGCCTTCCATCTTATCGACTGAAGGCTGCAACTAAGGACAAAAAGGTAAACATGGTTACCTTTGCGGACTTTGCTGATCAGGATAAAGAGCACTATGGTCTGAAAGGTTCTGCAACCTCTGTGGAACGTATTTTCCCACCTGCAACTCGGGAGGGACAGGTGTTTTTACAGGGCTCTGCAGCAGAATTGGCAAGCCAGCTGACAGACATTTTCACCAAGGAAAAATACATTTAAGGAGGGGATCATATGGTTTCATTACATATCAATCAGGAACAGTGTATCCTCTGTGGACAGTGTGTGGAAAAATGTCCATTTGGTGCGCTGGAAATCAAAGATAATAAGTTAGAACTGAACGCATCCTGCAAGATGTGTAAGCTTTGTATTAAAAATTGTCCTGTGGATGCGATTACTCTGGTGGAGGAAGTCAAAGAAACCGTGGACAAGGATGCCTGGAAGGGCATTATGGTATTTATGGAGCAGGAAGAGACTGGCATTCATCCAGTTGGATTCGAACTGATTGGGGAGGCGAAAAAACTTTCTGCCAAATTAGAAGCACTGACCAGCAAAACAGAAGAAGCTGTGGATGGTCAGGCAAATGGTATTACATATCCTATTTACGCCGTTCTGATCGGTGGCGAATCCGCCACAGAACAGGCAAAAGAAATCTTAAACTACGGCGTGGAAAAAGTGTTTGTATACGCTCATAAGGATCTGCAGAATTTCCGTGGAGATGTGTACACCAATGTGATGGAAGACTGCATTAACAATGTAAAACCATCCATCGTTTTAGTTGGAGCAACTTCCTTGGGACGTTCGCTTGCTCCATCCTGTGCAACCAGATTCCGTACAGGCCTGACGGCAGACTGTACAGTTCTGGAGATTAAAGAAAATACAGATTTAGTGCAGATTCGACCAGCCTTTGGCGGTAACATCATGGCACAGATTTTGACAACCAACACCCGTCCACAGTTTGCAACCGTGCGTTACAAAGTAATGGATGTGGCTGAAAAAGTAGAGTCTACGGGAGAAATCATTTCCTGTCAGGTAACAGATGAAATGCTGGTGTCAGGCATGGAAGTGCTGGCAACAGAGATGATAGAAAAGAACAAAGGCATCGAAGAGGAAGAAGTGCTGGTTGTTGCAGGCCGTGGTGTAAAAAAACAAGAAGACATGGCAATGTTACAGGAACTGGCAGAAGTTCTTGGCGGCCAGCTTGCTACCACACGTCCATTGGTGGAAAAGGGCTGGAACGATGTGACCAAACAGATTGGTCTGTCTGGCAGAACGGTAAAACCAAAACTGATCATTACATGTGGTGTGTCTGGTTCTGTCCAGTTTGCCGCAGGTATGGATGGCTCTGAATGTATCGTAGCTATCAATACTGACAAGGAAGCACCAATTTTCAAAATCGCAAGTTACTGTATCGTGGATGACCTTTACGGGGTCGTTCCAGCATTGATTGCAGCAGTAAAAGAGAAAAAGAATGGATAAGGAGGGAGAAGCATGAGCGAAATTTTATATCATACAATTACAGATGCAGATGTAGAATATTTAAGAAGTGTCACTTCTCCTGACAGAGTGTTTTACGGAGAAGAAATCGAGTATGACTACCACCATGACGAAATGCCGGACTTTGGAACCCATGCGCCAGACGTGGTAGTACAGGCGCTGACAACCAAAGAAGTTTCTGCAATCATGAAGTATGCCTATGCGCATACGATTCCAGTCACTTCAAGAGGAGCAGGAACTGGTCTTTCCGGCGGAGCAGTGCCATTTTTTGGCGGTATTCTTTTGTGCCTGGATAAGATGAATAAGATTTTGGAGTGGGATTTGGACAACATGACCGTTGTGGTAGAACCGGGCGTTCTGGTTATGGAGCTTGCCAATGCAGCAATTGAAAAGGGTGTATTTTACCCACCAGAACCAGGTGAAAAGACCGCGTCCATCGGCGGAAATGTAATGACCAACGCCGGCGGTATGAAGGCGGTTGGTTACGGTGTTACAAGAAACTACGTGGTTTCCATGGAAGTGGTTATGCCAAATGGTGACATTCTGCAGTTTGGCAGCAATGTTGCAAAAAATACTTCCGGCTATAACTTAAAAGAACTGGTTGTTGGTTCCGAGGGAACACTGTGTATCGCAACCAAGCTGCGTATGCGCGTGGTGCCACAGCCAAAGGTTTCCTACACATTGCTGGTGCCATATCCAACACTGGACAGCTGCGTAGGCACTGTGCCAAGCTTTATCAATTCCAATTTGAATCCAACAGCAATTGAGTACATGCCAAAGTCTCTGTTGGATGATGCGGAATATTACCTGAATAAAATCATGCCCCACAAGACTGCAAACTCCTATCTGATTCTGATGTTTGACGGAACATCCACAGAAGATGTAGAGAGAAGATGCGACGAGGCGGCAGCGATCTGTCTGGAACATGGGGCAGAAGACGTTTTCCTGTGTAATACAGATGAACGAAAAGAAGCCGTTTGGTCTGTGCGTGGTGCAGCCTTAGAAGCACTGAAAGCATCCACAACAGACATGGATGAATGCGATATCGTAGTTCCAAGAAACCGTATCGCAGACTTTTCCAGATTTGCGGATACCATGATGGAAAAATACGGACTGCGTATTTCCATTCAGGGTCACGCAGGAGACGGCAACATGCATATCCAGCTTATGCGCGATGACATGGACAAAGCAATTTTCGAGAAAAACTGCCCACAGTGTATGAAAGAACTCTATGCCAAAGCAAAAGAGTTTGGCGGTCAGGTTTCCGGCGAACATGGCATCGGCCGCGCGCGAGTAGCAGCGTTGGAAGAACATATGGGTCCAGAGATGATTGCACTTTTCAATGGCATTAAAAATGCATTTGATCCAAAGAGAATTATGAATCCAGGCAAGGTGATTCGATAGAATAGAAAAAACTTGAGGTCAATTGGCCTCAAGTTTTTTGTTATCGTTTTACGTGAGAAATCATTTTAGAAACAGATGGATTGGTGTTTTGTGGTGTGAGAGTTACATTTGGGTGCTCATTCTGGAATACAACAAATATTTCATGAGCAAATCCCTGACCAATTTCATCTACGTCACTAAAATCTAATTCAACCTCTTCAAAATTTTCAAATCTATGACAAAGTCTTTTCGCTTGAGACCTTGATACAGGAAAAGATTCAAATATGTTCTTTATTGGAATTCGTGTTTTGGTAAAACCACCATCAATATCAGAGAACATATCAAACACCTCCTTTAAAATTTTGTTGCTATAGTTCGATAATTGCATCAATACAATGGTGCCTTCAGCATCTTTCCAGTCCTTGAGAATTTCTATTTCTGTCAAATCTGCAAGTGCTTCACTGTATTTGTTATGGGTAAAAATTTTACCAGCAGAAAGAACTGCAAAAGTATCCAACACTCGAGAAGTAAAAAAGATACCCTCGCCAGAATGTCTGCTGGAATCAGTGGTCAATTTGCCTTTAAAAAGTTCATTTACCGCATCATCTAGCGAGTCATAGTTATAATACTCTTTGATTTTTTTAAAAATTCCGATTCCATTATCGAAAATAATGATAGTGGTATATGCGTAATTTTGAAAAACAGAAATATATATTTT
>JAFUPY010000102.1 GCA_017472565.1 Eubacterium sp. | reverse complement strand
TCAAACATGTTGTTGTACTGAATACAATTGTAGATGTTGATTAAGTCAGAGTATTCAGACTCTTCGCCTAAGGAGTAGTGGGTTCCTTCCTTGTCGATATAGCCTACCATATTTGTTACAGGAAGTTCCTGATACAACGCTGCAAGGAACTTGTTGTACTCTGTCAGCTCCAGGCCTGCTACCTGCAGAAGCAGTGTGGACAAATAGTTGGAACTCATTTTTTCAATGGTAGCTTCTGGGATGTCATAGTTTGCCCAGATAATAAATGGTGTTGTGTATCGAAGCTGTTCCTGCTCGGTTGTCAGATTATCCAAATCTGTGCCAAGCATTTCTTCGTAAAAATCATTTTCGATGGATGGCAGATGGTCACCAAACATACAGATAATCGTTGGCTCATCCACGTTCTGGAAATATTCCACCAGTTCCTGGAAGGCATCATCAGATCTTTTTACCAGAGACAGATAGCGGTTTGCCTGTGGATAATATCCCTCCAGATTGGTAGAAAATATTTCCTGGGCAAAATTGGTGTAGGATACACCATAACCACCGTGGTTCTGCATGGTGATGTTGAATACGAAGAATGGCTGATCGCCTTCTTGTTCTTCGTACATTTCTTCCACCATCTTATAGTCATAGGAGTCGCTGACAAAACGACGAAGAAGAATCTCTTTGTCTGGATACGCCGCTTGCACTTGATCATTGTATGCTTCCGCATTGTTAGTCTGGATGTATTCGTCCAGAATATCGTTGTCAATAAAGTCCTCGATGGCGGTATATGTCTCAAAGCCCATCAGGTTGTATACCGAAGGTCTGTTCCAACCATCTTTATAATAAGGATGGTATGCGTGTACAGAATAGCCCATGCTCTTTACCGTAGAAACCAGAGAGGAGGAAATGTCCTTGATATAGGCTTCATACGCATTACTGCCGGCAGGAAGGGCGGAAACGGTATTTCCTGTCAGGAATTCAAACTCAGAGTTACTTGTTCCTGCACCAAAAACAGGCATGTATAGATTACCCTTAATGGTGTTTTCTGTCAGACTATCCATAAATGGCATCGTTTCTTCGTTTGTCGCCAGGTTGCCAAGGTTGCGCAGATCTGCCAGTGATTCGTTCATGATACAGATCAGATTTGGCATGGTAGCATCTGCGGATGCCACATAATCATTTTCGCCAGTTAAAATATTGATGGAAGTATCACTTCCTTCGGTAACGCCAGCCTCTGCCAGTACCTGATATAACAGATCGTCGGTATCGTCTGCATTATAGCCTTCTGGCTTGGATACATGAAGATAACGGGCATTCAAACAGAAGTTAAAGAAAGAACCTGTATTGCCATAGCCGCGGGCCTGATTCCAGAAGTCAGGGCGATAGCCTGCATTTGGAAAGGCATCTGTAGCAAAAAATGTGAGAAGGAATACAACCACATAGCCGGCTGGAAGCAGTTTTGCAAACAATTTGAACTTGGTCAGCTTTGGTTTTACATTCTGGATACGTCTGTTTACCAACCAGGTCATGACAAAGAGCATACAGCCCATGATCAGCTGCCAGGACAACTCCGCTTTGTAACCATCTGCAACGCCAAGACCAGTGGAGAAACTCAACACGTCCATCGGAACAAATGGAGAACCTCTGAAAATTGCGATGAAGTAATTCAACAAACTCCATACCAGCAATGCAATATTTACAATCAGACCAACTGCGTGAAACTTTCCTGTAATCACATAGAAGATCAGGTAGAGACACAGCACTAACAGGTAATAAAGGCAGAATGTCGGAACCGAAAATCCATAGACAAAGTTGCTATTAAATGCTTCCACCATCTGAATCGTAGCAACCGGAAGCAAGAAGAACATCACCGTGTTAGCCAGCACCTTGAACCGTTCGGTCACAGACGGTTTTACTGCAATCAGCAGACCAATCACTGGCGCGCAGATCAGAGAAACCACAAACAATGCAGTTCCGTATTTTACTTCCAAAGCCGGATCCAGATACAGATCCTTGTTGATAATTAAAAATATAATAATGCCAATGGTAACAGCGGCAGCCAAAATACGGCCTTTTTTCCCAACCAGCGAGAAAAACAGGTTGTCCGCAATCAGATTCAACAATTTTTCAATGCCGCCTTTAATTTTTCTAAAAATATTCATTCTTTTCTTCCAATCTTTTATATATTTAACATAATTTAGTCGATACAAATAAAAACACTACCCTTAATTAAATCGCAGTTTTGCAGGGATTGTCAAGGATAGTAACATAAAAATATGAAGAAAATATGTTGATAAAAGTGAATAAATATGAAAAAATATGAAAAAGTGGTTATGAAGGAGGACATATTATGACAGCAGTAGAACAGTTAAAACAGATCGTAAAAGAATCCAACAATATCGTATTCTTCGGTGGCGCGGGGGTATCAACCGAATCTGGCATTCCAGATTTTCGAAGCGTAGACGGACTGTATAATCAGAAGTATGATTATCCTCCAGAAACGATTCTTAGCCATACTTTCTTTATGAAAAAAACAGAGGAATTTTATCGTTTCTACCGTGACAAGATGCTGGCACTGGATGCAAAGCCAAATGCGGCCCATTTGAAACTGGCAGAACTGGAAGCGGCTGGTAAGCTGAAAGCTGTTATTACACAGAATATCGATGGCCTTCATCAGGCGGCTGGAAGCAAGGCGGTTATGGAACTTCACGGCAGCGTGCTTCGCAACTATTGCATGAAGTGTGGGAAGTCCTACTCTGCCCATGACATTTTACACAGTACCGGTGTGCCTCGCTGTGAATGTGGCGGCATCATCAAACCAGACGTGGTATTGTATGAGGAAGGCCTGGACAATCAGACCATCGAAGATTCCATCGGCTATATACGCCAGGCAGACGTATTGATCATTGGCGGAACAAGTCTGGCGGTATATCCGGCAGCAGGGCTGATTGATTATTATAGAGGAAACAAACTGATCCTGGTGAACAAGTCTGCAACACCAAGAGATAAAAATGCGGACCTTTTGGTGCAGGGCGCAATTGGTGAAATTTTTAGCCAGTTGGAAGTATAGGTTGGAAGTGTTGTTTTATATAATAATGAAGTAACTGTGTTTGAAATGTAAGATAGAAAATGGAGAATGTAAATTGAATTATGAGATCGGCGATATCGTAACACTGAAAAAGAAGCATCCCTGCGGCAGTTTTTCCTGGGAAATCCTCCGTGTTGGCGCGGACTTTCGCTTGAAATGTGCAGGATGCGGACATCAGATTATGATTGATAGAAAAACCGTAGAAAAAAACACGAAAAAACTTGAAAAAAAGCTTGAATCCTGATTTTGCTTATGGTAACATATATCTTCGTGATATATTATTAATTTCCTTGCTCCTTACGTAGATAGGGGGCCAGAGACCAAAAGGAGGTACATTCGCATGAACAAATATGAATTAGCACTGATTGTTAATGCAAAAATCGAAGATGATGCGAGAACAG
>JAFUPY010000101.1 GCA_017472565.1 Eubacterium sp. | reverse complement strand
TGTTGAATACTGGGCACGTTCCATATTACTGATATTGATATCATGGGTGGTTCTGGTCATGTAGACCGTATAGCCACGATTTTCCAGCTCGTCCCGAAGCATCAGACTGATTTCTAAGTTCATCACATATTCGTCTACGCCGGTAGCCACACCACTGGTTCCGCTGGTTACACGAGCCTTCATTGTGGAAGAACCTGGGCCGTTTGGCTCCTTGGTACTGTCGCCCTTGCCCTGATGGCCTGGGTCAATACATACCACAATGTTGTTCGGATCTCTGTGCTGTCCTGGAATGGCTTCCACTTTGGATGTGGCAGATGGTTCTGCCGGCTTTTTCTCTGTTACATAGTCAGCACTGACAAAACCAAGAGTATCCTCATATTTTATAAACAACCAGCCTTCTGGGATTTCAGAAGGAGTCTTCTCTTCATTCTCTACTTTTACGGTGCCACTTTTCGGTTCACCCGCCTGTAACTCTGTGCCGGATTTCAAGACCTTGATCACGTCACAGTCTGTATTTGGCTCAGAGCGAAACTTCACATCCGCAGTGGTCCACACGGACTTTGCAGTTGCATCGTCAAAGGCTGGCATTACAAAGGCATCTTTTTCGGTCTCATCCAATTCGCCATCGATTTGGAGGGCATCACCATCCTGCCCCGCATCTTCATTAGCAGTATTTCCCTGCGAATCTCCCTCTTCCATTGCAGAAGATTCGGATATAACAGAGCCATTTACGCCTCCTGTTGGGTCATCCTTGCCACAGCCCGCCATCGAAAACAGGCCTGCTGCCAACAACACCGCCAACAATAGCACAAAGGATTTTTTCATTGTTCTTGTCATTTTTTTCATTCGCACTCCCTCGCGTATCTATGAAATACCGTTTTCTCTATCATAGCAAAAAATCCAGACCTGTGAAAGTCTGGATTTTATACGCATTATTTTGATATGTTATCTTACCACAATATTATCTCATCAAAAGATTATCTTACCGCACCAATGATTTCGTTGATATCTTCGATGTTGTACATCTTCATGTAATCTTCAATACCTTTTGCTATTTCCATGGTTGCCAGCGGATTGGTAAAGTTTACAGTACCAACCATAACAGCACTTGCACCTGCAAGCATCAGTTCGATGGCATCTTCTGCGTTCTGGATACCACCCATACCGATGATTGGGATGTTTACTGCACCTGCTGTTTCGTAAACCATACGAACGGCGATCGGATGTACCGCTGGGCCAGACATGCCGCCTGTTTTATTGGCAATGGCAAAGGTACGTTTGTGCACGTCAATCTTCATACCTGTTAAGGTATTGATGAGAGACACTGCATCAGCGCCGCCTGCTTCTGCTGCCTTTGCCATGACTTTGATGTCTGTTACGTTTGGAGACAGTTTCATACATACTGGCTGAGCAGCGTATTTTTTCACTTCACGAGTGATAGCTTCTACTGCTTTTGGATCCTGACCGAAAGCGATACCGCCTTCTTTTACGTTTGGACAGGAAATATTGATTTCCAGCATGTCTACTGGCTGGTCTGCCAGCTTCTGCACTACTTCGATATAGTCTTCAGTAGATTTACCGCAAACGTTTACAACGATTTTTGTATCGAACTGTTTTAAAAATGGGATGTCACGTTCGATAAAAACATCAATACCTGGGTTCTGCAGACCGATGGCATTTAACATACCACCGTGAACTTCTGCAATACGTGGGGTTGGGTTGCCTGGCCATGGAATGTTTGCCACGCCCTTTGTAACAACCGCTCCTAATTGATTCAAATCTACGAATTCGGAAAATTCTTCGCCGGAACCAAATGTTCCGGATGCTGTCATAACAGGATTGTTAAAGGTTACTCCTGCAATTGTTACTTTTGTATTCATTACAGTTCCACCTCCTTCGCATTAAATACTGGACCTTCTTTGCAGATACGTTTGTTGTGTACGTTAGTATGCTCGTCCACTTCTTTAGACTTGCAAACACATGCTAAACATGCACCGATACCGCAAGCCATTTTTTCTTCCATGGAAATCCAGCATTCCATACCAGCTTCCTCTGCATAGTTTGCAAGTGCGCGAAGCATTGGTGTTGGTCCACAGGTATAGATGACGTCTGCTTCCAAAGCGTTCGCTTTGATAGCATCGATCACGTTACCTTTTGTGCCAACGCTGCCATCTTCTGTTGCAACATAAACGTCACCATATTTTTTGAACTCATCTAACAGGAACAGGTTGTTATCTCTGTATCCTAAGATGATCTGTTTTTCGCAAGTAAGCTGTTTTGCAAGCTCTAACATTGGTGGTACACCGATACCGCCGCCAATCAGAAATGCTTTTTTCTCACCCAATGGGAAACCATTTCCAAGTGGTCCTACGATATCAAGCTTTTCGCCAGCTACGCATTTGGAAAACTCTGCGGTTCCTTTTCCGGCAATTCTGTAAACGATATGTAATGCAGATGCTTCCTTG
The DNA here is from genome assembly GCA_017472565.1 of Eubacterium sp. Classification (GTDB taxonomy): domain Bacteria; phylum Bacillota; class Clostridia; order Lachnospirales; family Lachnospiraceae; genus Brotonthovivens. The sequence goes on along the minus strand of JAFUPY010000101.1, from coordinate 5,603 downwards.
TCGATTTCACAGATACTGATTGGTCTTGGCAGGATTCTGCTGCCGTCATTGCAGTATACAGAAATAAACTGGCCTGCTTTGGCGTACTGCGCAACTTTTTCTGTTTTCAGCCACATGCTATAAATTTCAGGTGCGATCTCTTCCTGGCTGATGATCACGGCCTGTTCACGGAATTTTTGAGCCATCAAAATAATCTCCTATTTATTTTTTGTTCCTTCGCAGTAACAGATGAAAAGCCCGCTGCTAATAATCGCAGCTTACCTTTTTGCTAACGCATCCGTAGGAATCTGCCAGTGACAGATTCCGCAGGTATCTGCTTCCTGCTTCGGGGATAAAAGTATCAATCACGAATTATTTAGCTGCTTTAAGCGCTCCATCAATGTCGGCAATCATGTCGAGAACTGCTGCACGGGATGCATCTGCGTAGTTTGCTGCCCCGTACTGTGCGTATTTGTCCTGCTTGTATGCAGCGATGATACCACGGGAGGAGTTTACGATTGCGCCAAGTCCGTCTTCGTTGAAGTAGTGAACGAGGTCTGCTCCTTTTCCGCCCTGTGCGCCGTAGCCTGGAACTAAGATAAAGCTCTTTGGCATTACTTTACGAAGCACTTTACCGATTTCTGGATAAGTTGCACCTACTACTGCTCCTACGTAGCTGTAGGAATCACCCATGTGTTCTTCGCCCCATGCAGCTACTTTTTCTGCTACGTGTTCGTACAGTGGTTTGCCGTCGATGAGACGATCCTGGAATTCACCAGAGGATGGGTTGGATGTTTTTACAAGGATGAACATACCTTTTTTCTCTTCTTTACATACGTCTAAGAATGGGGTGATACCATCGGAACCAAGGTATGGGTTTACTGTGATAAAGTCTTCGTTGAAGGCTGTGTATGTATTGCTTCCAACCTGTACTTTACCGATATGACCTGTTGCGTATGCAGCAGATGTGGAGCCGATATCGCCACGTTTGATGTCGCCAATTACTACCAGGTCTTTTTCCTGACAGTATTCTACAGTTTTCTGGAATGCGATCATACCTTCGATACCGAACTGTTCATACATAGCGATCTGTGGTTTTACCGCTGGAATCAGGTCATAAGTTGCATCTATAATGCCTTTGTTGTACTGCCAGATTGCTTCTGCAGCGCCTTTTAATGTTTCGCCATATTCTGCAAATGCTGCTGCTTTGATGTGGTCTGGTACGTAGCTAAGCATTGGGTCCAATCCTACTACGATTGGAGCGTTTGTTTTTTTGATTTTGTCACAAAGTTTATTGATCATCTTTTGTCCCCCTATTTATTTTCATAAGCGACTTCGCCGCCAATTACTGTCATTAATACTTTTCCGTAAACTTTTCTGCCATGATATGGTGTGTTCTTACCCTTAGATAAGAACTTGTCAACGTCGATGGCATATTCCTCTGTGGTATTGACAATTACCAGATCCGCTACTTTCCCTTCCGCTAAAACACCGCGGTCAATGCCAAGGATCTTTGCTGGGTTGTAGCTTAACTTAGCTGCCATATCCGCCATGGAAATCAGCCCTGTTTTTACCAGTTCGGAATAACTTAAAGCCAGTGCAGTCTCCAGCCCAACGATACCAAATGGTGCCTTGGTAATGGACTGTGCCTTTTCCTCTGCGGAGTGTGGTGCATGGTCTGTTGCGATTACATCCAAAATGCCTTTTGCAAGACCTTCGCGAAGGGCTTCCATATCCTCTCTTGTACGAAGAGGTGGATTCATCTTGAAGTTGGCATCATCGCCTGTAATGTCCTCTGAGCAGCTTGTGAAATGATGTGGACAAACCTCAGCAGAAACAGGAAGTCCTGCTTCTTTTGCCAGTCTTACCATCTCTACGCTGTCCTTGGTGGAGCAATGACACAGATGCAGTCTTGCACCAGTTTCCTTTGCCAAAACAATGTCTCTTGCAACGATAACATCTTCAACCGCATTGGTGATGCCCTTGAATCCAAGACCAGATGTATGGGCATCCGCATTCAGTACGCCGCCATTTACCATGTTGATATCTTCACAGTGAGCTAAAACAATCATATCGTTTTTCGCTGCCACTGCCATTGCTTCTTTATAAAGCTGGGCATTCATGACAGACTTGCCGTCTTCGCTGATAGCGATACAGCCTGCCTCATACATACCCTCAATGTCAGACATCTCCTGTCCTGCCATCCCTACGGTCACAGAGCCAACCTGGTAAACATTTACCCTGCTGACCTCTTTTGCCTTCTCGGTAACATATTGGATTACCTCTGGACTGTCAGAAACCGGTTTGGTATTTGGCATTGCCACAATAGTGGTAAAACCACCCGCTGCCGCTGCCGCAGTACCAGTTGCGATGTCTTCCTTATATGTCAGACATGGATCACGAAGGTGTACATGCAGGTCAACAAACCCTGGCATTACATAATTGCCTGCTGCATCAATGACCTGATCCGCCTGTAAGTCAAGACCTTCGCCCATCTTTGCAATCCGTTCATTTTCAATGAAAATGTCCTGACATGTTTCTGTTTTTGATACCGGATCCACTACGATCCCGTTTTTTATCAAGAGTGTCATTCCCGATAAACCTCCCATAAATTGGAATATAAAACTATACTCTATACTTTATTTAAAGTATATCTAACTTATTTATTTTATCATATTTATACATACTGTCGCAATCAAAGGTATGTCTTTTGTGAAATGTTTTTCAAATCTATTTTATTTCCCCTGCAAGATTTCTAACGACATGCCGCATGGCACAAATGCCTCGATATAAATACCGTCCTGCTGATACTCTTCCACCAGAAGTTCCCCATACTTTCGAATCTGCTGAATCTTACCTGCCTCTGCATATGGAACAAGCTGTTCGATGCGAACCTTGTCCTCACGAAGAATCTTTTCCAACAGTTCCTGCAGCTTATCCAGACCTTCACCGGTTTTTGCTGAGATGTAAAGGGTCTCATCTGCTCGGAAGTCGCGGTAGTCCTCTCGTTCCTCAATCATGTCACACTTGTTGAACAGAGTAATGATTTTCTTGTCGCCAATTTCCTTTAGAGCAGCCTCGGAACATTTTTCACTTGCAATACAGCCAAGCTCATTTAAAGTCTCATACACAATGTGCATCTGCTTGTCCCACTGTGGATTGGAGGCGTCTACTACGTGGATGATAAAGTCTGCATATTTTGCCTCTTCCAAGGTACTTTTAAATGCATCAATCAGATGATGTGGCAGTTTGCGGATAAATCCTACCGTGTCTGTCAGCAGAATCTGCTGTTTATCCTCAAGTTCCAGCATACGTGTGGTTGGATCCAGCGTTGCAAACAACTGGTCTTCCTCGTATACCCCTGCGTTGGTCAATGTGTTCAGCAGTGTGGACTTTCCTGCGTTGGTATAGCCTACAATTGCCGCAACCTTGGTCGGATTTTTCATACGCTGACTGCGGGTAATCTCACGGTGCTTGATCACATCTTTCAATTCTTTATTTAACTGAGCCGCACGATGATTGATCAAACGGCGGTCAATTTCCAGTTTCTTTTCACCGGGTCCTCTGGTACCGATACCACCGCCCAATCGGGACAGGGAACGGCCAAGCCCTACCAATCTGCTCATACGATATTTTAACTGGGCAAGTTCCACCTGAATCTTACCTTCGCTGGTTCTTGCTCTTGCCGCAAAAATATCCAGAATGATCAGGGTTCTGTCCATAACCTTGGTGTCCAGCACCTCTTCCATATTGCGAAGCTGGGCTGGCGTCAACTCATCATCGCAGATAATACCAGTGGCATCCAGCTCCCAGATCAAATCCTTGATTTCCTGCAGCTTACCGCTGCCCACATAAGTGCCCGGATGGATCTGATCCAGATTCTGAACCACAGTCCCTACCACTTCTGCACCGGCAGTGTTGGCAAGTTCTGCCAGTTCGATCATAGAGTCTGCGGTGTCATCACCCTCTCTGGTGCAAACGCCCACCAGTATGACTCTTTCAATTGGTTCTTCTATTTCATAAATCGCCAATGTTAGTTCTCCTTGTTTCTAAACTTTCGCAGGAAAGAATTGGCTCTTACAAACCTTTGAACGGTTTGCGCAAGGCAATTTTTCTCCTGCTCAAGAATTCATTTTTAATCTGGTTTTGTCTGTGGCTACTGCACGATATCCCCTTGGATGGCAGTATCACCTTCTGAGGTATCGTCCTCGGATGCAGTGTCGCCTTCAGATGAAGTGTCGCCCTCGGATGCAGTGTCACCATTGGATGCTGTATCTCCCTCAGTCGCCACATCTGCTTCCGCCTCTTTTTCAGCTTCTGCTCTTTCTGCAGGTGTTTTGCCTGTACCCGTTCTTGTCTTCAAGAACTCATATTCTCTTGCTGCTTCCAAGTCTCCCGGATACAGTTTTACATATTCTTTCATCAGTTCATACGCTTTGTTGAACTGTCCATTGTATTCATATGCATAAATCAGATTCAGTTGTAATTCCTGCTCCGTTCCTTTTTCCGCATAGCTGTAGGCTTGTTCCAACATTTTTAAAGCTTCCTCATATTCCCCAGCATTCAAAGCAAGAATCGCACCCTGATGAAGGGCATCCACATCCTCTGGATACTTTTCTGAGTAAGTCTGCAGCAGTGTCTTTGCCTGTTCCACATCACCTTTTGCTTTGTAAAGCTGTGCCTGGTACAGCATAGCTTCATCGCAGCCTTTGTCCAGAGCAGTTGCCAGCAGAGACTCTGCCTTGTCATAATCTTCCAGCATTAGATATACATAACCCTGTCCGCAATACTCTTCTGCCGTATTGCACTCCAGACTGAGTGCGCGGGAAAGGAATTCCTCTGCATAGGTTTCCCTGCCGAGGGCATTTAAATTCTCATAAATACCGATATACAAATCATAATTGCTGCCATCAATGGTAACAGCCTGATTATAATCTAAAATACCTTTGTCAAACAGATCCTCTGCTTTTGCCTCATCTGCTTCACTGTTTGCCGCCTGCAGATACACACTGCCTCGCAGGAAGTAGGCTTCCGCATTATCATCGTCATAATCAATCAGGGAAGTGTAGGTTTCAATCGCAGCATCTGTCTGTCCAGCCTTGAACTGAGCCAACGCTTTATAATAGCAGATATCCACTTCATGGACGCCAATCCTTCCCAAAGACTCGTCTAAAGCCTTCTGGAAATTGGAGATAGCACCTTCATAATCCCCTTCCTGCAATTTTGTAATACCCAACTGTCTATAGGATTCCTGAGTTTCTCGATCCACTGACCCGCAGCCCGCAATCAGAGAAACTGCCATTGTACAAATCAACAAAAATGTGATAATTTTCTTCTTCATAAAATAACCTCCAAATGCCTGAGCATTCTCCTCAATATCATACCATGTTCAATTTTCAAAGTATAGTAAAAAGTGTCCTTGCGTTGCGGTTTCTTTTCAGATATAATCTCTAAGATATGATAAAGACAATTCATTTTACTTTAGGAGGTTTCCATGAGCGAAATTAGAGATATTAACCTTGCTCCATCCGGAGCACATAAAATTGACTGGGTGAAGAAAAACTGCCCTCTGCTTCGCAGCCTTGAGGAAGAATTTTCTGTATCCAAACCATTTGCAGGCATTC
>JAFUPY010000100.1 GCA_017472565.1 Eubacterium sp. | reverse complement strand
GGAAGGGGACACTGTCCTTGGAGAACGTGTGACCTTTACCTTACAGCCACAGATTGCTTTTACGGTTATGGATCAGAGCACCGGACAGGTGGTGGCAATGGTCGGCGGCCGTGGAGAAAAGACCGCCAGCAGAACCCTGAATCGTGCAACCCAGAGTCCACGTCAGCCAGGTTCTACCTTCAAAATTGTTTCCACCTATGCGCCAGCATTGGATACCCAGGAGTTTACATTGGCTACAGTTGTGGACAACGCTCCATTCTCCTATGAAAGTGGGGACGCTGTTACCAACCATAACGGCAGGTATACCGGATGGACTGACCTTAGATATGCCATTACAGATTCTACTAACATTGTGGCCGTAAAAACACTGACAGAGATTTCGGTTCAGACAGGTATGGATTATCTGGAAAAATTCGGATTTACAACCATTACCCAAAATGATTTTGGACAGCCACTGTCACTGGGTGGATTGTATACTGGTGTATATAACGATGAATTGACCGCTGCATTTGCAGCCATTGCAAATGGCGGTGTATACAACGAACCAATTCTTTACACCAAGATCATCGACCACGATGGCAACGTTCTCATCGAAAACGTGCCAGAGACAAGAAAAGTCATCGAGCCAACCACAGCGTTCTTACTGACCGACGCAATGCAGGATGTAATCACATCCGGTACTGGTGGAGCGGCATACTTCCCAGGCATGTCCATTGCAGGTAAGACTGGTACTACAACAGACGACTGGGATACACTGTTTGCCGGATTCTCTCCATATTATACTTGTGTTGTGTGGGGTGGCTACGATTCCCCATCTGATGTGGGAAGCACTCGTTTCACACGTGTCATCTGGAAAAATGTAATGCAGCAGATTCATGAGGGCTTAGAAGACCCAGGCTTCACCAGACCGGACGGACTTACCAGAGTTACCGTATGTTCCAAGACAGGTCTGTTGCCAGTGGAAGACCTCTGTGACGATACCCATACAGAATACTTCATCAAGGGTACAACACCAAACAAACGTTGTGACCAGCATGAAAAGGTGAAGATCTGTAAAGACAGTCTGCTTCTTGCGACAGAATATTGTCCGGTAGAAAGTGTAGAAGAAAAAGTACTGTTGAAGAATGCAAATCCGAGCACAGAAGACAAAGAACTTGTTATCCCGGAAGAAAGCTGCGCCGTTCATAACGAACTCACCTATCAGCAGCAGATACAGGATCAGCTCCAGCAGCAGTTACAGAACCAGCTGCAGCAGAATCAGCAGCAACCAACACAGACACCAACAACAACTCCATAGCGTAAAAAATGTTCAGGCAGGCCTCTTATATAGAAGCCTGCCTTTCGTTTTTCCTGCGCAGGAACAATTGTTAACAGAAAGTTTATAATTTAAAGGCGCTTTCAATGTTGACACAATTGTGAAGCTTTGTTACAATGGCAAAGTAAGATTTGTAACAATTATGTAATAATTTTAAACAAATATTGCAATAATTAAAATAATTAAGAAACAAAGTTTTGGGGGAAACTTAAAATGCACCAGCGTTTTAGAGCGGCAACATGTTTCACATTGTGTGCCGTATTATTTTTGGGAACAGCACAGGTGGCGAATGCAGATGCACCTGTAAAAGGATTGGAAACAACAAAAACATATCAGATTTCCAATACGGCAGTAGCTGATATGATCGAGCAGAAAGTAGCAGTAACACAGCAGATTACCGCTGACGTGGCAGGCCTTGTTAAAGCAAGCGCAGCCGTGGAAGCATTAGTTGGAACAGATATCGCGCACACTGCCCTGGCACAGGTTGAAGATTATGTGAATGTAAGAAGTGCAGCCAGTGAAAGCAGCGAAGCTGTTGGTAAATTATATGACGATGCAGTTGCAGCAGTACTGGGAGAAGAAAATGGCTGGTTAAAGATCAGATCCGGTTCTGTAGAAGGCTATGTAAAGTCTGAATTCGTAATTGTGGGCGATGAAGAGGCAATCCTGTCCGCAGCGAAGACCGTAGCAACTGTAAAGACAACAACATTAAATGTTCGCTCCGAAGCAGCAACAGATGCATCTATCGTAACACAGGTTGGTGAAGATGCAGACCTTACTGTTGTAGCCCAGGATATCGAAGGCTGGGTACAGGTATCCACAGAAGAAGGCGAAGGCTATGTTGCTTCTGAATACGTAGAAGTATCCACAAAATTCAAAACCGCATTAAGCAAAGCGGAAGAAGAAGTAGAACGCATGAAAACAGCAGCAGGTAAGGGACAGGCAGTAGCCAATTACGCTTGCCAGTTCATTGGTAATCCATATGTATATGGTGGGACAAGCCTTACAAACGGTGCTGACTGTTCCGGATTCGTAATGAGCGTTTACGCACACTATGGCGTATACATGTCTCATTCCTCCAGCGCACAGAGAAGCGTTGGTAAGTCTGTAAGCCTTTCCGAGATCCGCCCGGGCGATATCGTTTGCTACAGCGGACACGTTGGTATCTATGTAGGTAACAACACCATCGTACATGCCTCCAATGAAAAGGACGGTATCAAGTTATCATCTCCTGTAAACTACAGAAAGATCGTAACAATCCGTAGAGTATTCTACTAATCAATGCATGACAGCAAGGGGAGTTTTGTGAATGGGTATGCACCCGGGAACAAAGCTCCCTTTTTGATTCCAAAAAAACAGTTGACCGCCATTGGCGAACAGGAATTGTTTGACAATTTTTGACTTTTTTTGCCAATTTTTTACGATTCAAAAGTCAATAGTTTTTTTGTATTTTTTTAAAGTTATCCACAATTTTGTGGTTTTGCACAAAACGAATGTTCGTGGAAAAATATATGTAAACCAATTTTTTTGCGCTGTTTTTCGTGGATAATGTGGATAACTTTGGGGATAAGTCAACAAATGGCTTAAAATCAACATTTTTGATTGTGGATAACTTTTTCTCAAAAAGTTGAAAATAATTATTTTTTTATATTGATTTTTTTTTCTTTGTGAATATTGTCTATTTATCCACAAAAAACAACCAAAAGCGAGGTGATGGAAATATCTTACGATTTTACAAGAAATAGTAAAAAGTAAGAAATGCACAAAAAAAACAGCTTTTCCTCTTTACAAATTGTAGCGTTTTGCCTTAGAATGAGTGTTAGCAACGAAAAAATGAATTAAAAATAGGTGCGTTTATTGTGAAAGTTGCATAGGAACACTGGCAAATGCCATAATTTACCTATAGAAAGAGGGAAGACAATGATCTCAAATCAGATTTTGCAGAATACTATTGAAGGATTAAAGACCATCACGAGAATCGATTTATGCATTATCGATACGGAAGGCAAGATTCTTGCCAGTACGTTTTCAGAGGCAGACCGCTATGTGGGTCCTGCACTGACATTTGTGGATTCCCCTGCGGACAGTCAGGTTGTTGGTGGATGCCAGTTCTTTAAAGTATTCGATGAACATCAGATGGAATATGTGCTCCTTGCAAACGGAGACAGTGAAGATGTTTATATGGTAGGCAAGATTGCAACCTTTCAGATTCAGAATCTTCTGGTGGCATACAAGGAACGTTTTGATAAGGATAACTTTATCAAGAACCTGTTGTTGGATAACCTGCTTCTGGTAGACATTTACAATCGTGCCAAAAAGCTTCATATTGAAACAGAAGTGAAGCGTGTTGTATATATTATTGAGACCAATCGTGACAAGGACGGCAACGATCTGGAACGTGTGCGCAGTCTGTTCGAAGGCAAGAACCGCGATTTCGTTACCGCCGTTGATGAGAAAAATATCATCGTTGTAAAAGAAGTGGCAGATAATGACCATGGCGCTGACATTGGAAAGACAGCAGAGGTCATCCTGTCCGTATTCAAATCAGACCACAGTGACGTACATATTGCATATGGTACAGTCGTTAATGAAATAAAAGAAGTATCCCGTTCCTATAAGGAAGCACGCATGGCGTTGGACGTTGGCAAGATTTTCTTTGAAGAACGTAAAATTATTGCATACTCCGCACTGGGTATCGGACGTCTGATCTATCAGCTTCCAATCCCGCTGTGTAAAATGTTTATTCGTGAAATTTTCGACGGCAAGTCTCCGGACGATTTCGATGAAGAAACATTGACAACCATCCACAAGTTCTTCGAGAACAGTCTGAATGTTTCTGAGACATCCAGACAGCTTTACATCCACAGAAACACACTGGTGTATCGTCTGGATAAGCTGCAGAAGAGCACCGGATTGGATCTGCGTGTGTTTGAAGATGCCATTACCTTCAAGATTGCATTAATGGTTGTGAGATACATGAAGTATATGGAATCACTGGATTATTAGGAGGAACATATGATTATATTAAACCACCTCAGCAAGGATTATGTAGAGGGCGTTCATGCTCTGCATGATGTAAACCTTCACATTCGCGCTGGCGAGTTTGTATTTATCGTTGGAGACAGCGGTTCAGGGAAGTCAACATTGATCAAGCTGTTGACCAAAGAGCTGGAACCTACATCCGGTAAGATTATTATCAACAAGAAAGATTTGTCCAAAGTAAGTCACAGAAATATTCCTTATTATAGAAGAAATATCGGCTGTGTATTTCAGGATTTCCGATTATTAAAAGACAGAAATGTTTATGAGAACGTTGCATTTGCCCAGAGAGTAGTCTCTGCGCCAAACCGTTTGATCAAGAAAAATGTACCAAAGATCTTATCTCTGGTAGGACTGGCTGCAAAGTATAAGTCCAGACCAACAGAGCTTTCCGGCGGTGAGCAGCAGCGAGTTGCCATTGCCCGTGCGCTGGTAAACGAACCAAAGATTCTCCTTGCGGACGAGCCTACCGGTAACTTAGACCCGCATAACGCATGGGAAATCATGAAGTTATTGGAAGAAATCAATGCCCGTGGTACCACCGTACTGGTTGTAACCCACAATATGGACATTGTAAATCAGATGAAAAAACGCGTCATCACAATCAAGCAGGGGAATGTTGCAAGTGACGAGCAGATGGGTGGTGAAGCATAGTGAAAATTAACGCATTTTTTTATTCATTACATCAGGGTTTAAAAAATATTTTACGTAACAAGTTGTTCTCTATCGCTTCCATTATTACCATGACAGCATGCATTTTCATTTTTGGTCTGTTCTTCTCTATTCTGACCAACTTCCAGCATGCAGTGAAGGGATTAGAGTCAGGAGTTGCCATCACCGTATTTTTTGAGGAAGGCACAGAACAGACGGTCATTGATGAGATTGGCGTCATGTTAGAAAACCACGAATCGGTATCAGAAGTAGATTTTGTAACAGCGGAAGAAACATGGGCAGAATACCAGATTGAATATTTCGGTGGTGACAGTGCTGCAGCAGAAAGCTTTGCCGGTGATAACCCACTGGTGAATCAGGCACACTACGATGTTTATATGGAAGACGTTGCCCTTCAGGCAGCACTGGTAGAAGAGTTGGAAAATACAGAGGGTGTCAGCAATGTCAACCATTCCGATATGGTTGCCAACGTATTGTCTGACCTGAACTCTCTGATTACCTACATCTCCATTGCGATTATTGTGATTTTGATCTGCGTATCCATTCTGTTGATCAGTAATACGGTTCGTACCGGTATTACCGTTCGAAGAGAAGAAATCGGCATCATGAAGATGATTGGGGCAACAGACAGATTCGTTCGTGCGCCATTTATCGTAGAGGGCGTACTCATTGGTCTGATCGGTTCTATCATTCCATTGATTATTATTTATGTGATGTACGAAAAGATCATCGGATACATTGGTGTCAACTTCAGCTTCTTGAACAATATGATCACCTTTATTCCGGTGACAGAAGTATTCCATATCCTGCTCCCGGTAGGGCTTGTACTTGGCGTAGGTATTGGTTTTGTGGGAAGTCGTTTCACATTACATCGACATTTACATGTTTAGAACAGGAACAGCGGGCATATGCTGTATAGAAAGCATAGGCTACGTTCCGAATAAGAACACATATTTTATGAAATAGTTATGGATGAAAGCAACGTAGGGGAGAATCGCATTTCCTTTACGTTGCTTTTTCGATAGCAGGGGCCTTTGACAGAGGGCTCGGTTTGGAGGTTAAAATGCAGCAGTTTAATTACGACCAGGAACATACAGAAGCGGATTGGGAGATGCAGAGCCAACGCGACAGAAAAAAAGCCCATCGCCGGGGCGTGATAAAGGGCATCTTTGGAACCCTGTTTGTGTGTATCGTGTTAATGATAGTGGTGACAGGTATCATCGACCGTCGTATGGAAAAAACCACGGTGGCTGTGCAGGTGACAGAGGATGGACGGCAGCGTATCGAAAAACAGACCTATGAGACTCTTTTAGATGCAGATACCGTACAAAAGATCAATCTTTTGGCGGCTACCATTCAGTCCAATTATTACGAGGATATTGACAGGGAAGATTTGGAAAACGGATTGTACCAGGGACTGTTCAATGCCCTTGATATCTATTCCACCTATTATACGGCAGAAGAATATACCGAACTGTACAGCATGGAAATCGAAGGAAACTATTGCGGCATTGGAGCGACACTGACACAGGATATGACCACCATGATCGTAGAGGTTGTAAGTGTACAGAAAGATTCTCCGGCAGAGCGGGCAGGCATTCAGGAAGGTGACCTGTTGGTGCGGGTAGATGAATATGATGCCACTGCCATGGAATTGAGTGAATTTGTGACACATCTGCGCGGGGAACCCGGTACCAGCGTAACGGTAGAAGTGTATAGAGAAAGCGATGAAGCGTACCATACCTTTGACATTGTTCGTGAATCATTGGAAGTGCATTCCGTGGAAGCGGAACTGTTGGAAAATGGTGTGGGTTATATCAGTATTTCCGAATTTATTGGAACTACAGCCCAGCATTTTGAAACCGCTATCGATGATCTGGAAGCACAGGGCATGACCAGTCTGATCATTGATCTGCGGGATAACCCTGGTGGTTTGTTAAGCTCAGTGGCAGATTGCCTGGATCGGGTGCTTCCAGAATGTCTGTTGACTTACACCGAAGATAAATATGGTAACCGCAGCGAACTGCGTGCAGATGATGCGGAATCTCTGGATATTCCAATGGTAGTGCTGATCAATGAAAACAGCGCAAGTGCATCCGAAATTTTTTCAGCAGCCGTACAGGATTACAACGTGGCCACACTTTTGGGAACCACTACCTACGGAAAGGGTATCGTACAGGGCATGCAGGAGATGAGCGATGGCAGTGCAATCAAGATGACCACAAGCAAGTACTACACGCCAAATGGTGTCTGCATTCATGAGATCGGTGTCACTCCGGATGTAGAACTGAAATATGAATATCTCGGTGCGGAAGGCACCACGTATGAATATCAATACGACAACCAGATTCAGGAAGCGATGAAATTGCTGCGGACTACAAATTAATATTGTAAAAAATAAAATATAGTTGCAAAAGCATGGAATTAGTGTTATAGTTATTGTGCTGTTCATTATCACAGTTGATCGCAGTTACAAAAGAAAACGATAACAATGTATATTTATTCGAAAATAGGGGTATTTTGGTCGATACCTTTGTTTTGCACTGTTGAAAATTTGTGTTTGTCGTGCTATGATATTCCTGTCAAATTTTAGACGAATCATAGTGTAGAGAGGATGATAAGCAATGCTTAAGAATGAATTGACCAATGCAGAGTTATTAGTTATGAAATGTATCTGGGATACACCAAAGGATCTGGTGTTATCTGAAATCGTTACAATGGTTAACGACAGATACCACAAAGATTGGAAACCACAGACAGTTTCCACATATCTTGCTCATCTTGTACAGAAAGGTTTCTTAAAGATGACAAGAAATGGAAAGATTTATACCTATCATCCATTAGTAATGGAAGTTGATTATCGTACAAAAGAGATGAACAACTTTGTAAACTTCTGGGGTGGTGGATCACCTTCTGAGTTTCTTTCTGCTTTCTTTGGATCTAACGATATTGACTCTAAAGAATTAGAACAGATTAGAGACTTGATCGATGGTATGGGAAAATAATTTTTTCTATATCCTGATGTTAAATGCCATTACCGGCATGGTGGCTTATGGTCTTTGTAAACTGATCATCAGACTCACCAACGACCGCTTTGGATGTTATAGTCTTTACTATCACTTGCTGAGAGGCGTAGAGATATTCTTTGCAATTCCATTTGCATATCTATACGTAAAGTTGATCAGAGGCGCCAACATTTATAAAGGCATTACAGGATATGATGGAAACGAAGTGGTTGCGGCCATATTTCATGTGATTTTTATAGTGTGGGTAATTGGTGCTGTCAAAAAGGCGTTTTCTTTCAAAGAGGAGTACCATAAGTACAAAATGCTGTGCAACACCAACATCCCGTATTCTGATCCGAGAATTGAGGATATATTTTACAACTTGTATCCTCATCGCCGGCTCAAAAGAGTCAAGATTTATCAGAACTTCCTGGCGAGTTCTCCCTGTGTCATGGGTGTTATCGCGCCAAAGCTGGTGCTTCCGGAGCAAGAATACAACGATGACACGATGCGTATCATTTTAGCACATGAAGCAACGCATGTTATTCACAGAGACAATTTATGGAAGCGTATCGGCTTGATCTTGGTCATTGCCTGCTGGTGGAACCCAACGTTCCGCTATATCTTACGGGATTGGGCAGAGTGGACTGAGACACAATGTGATTTGACAGTGTGCAGGAAGTTCTTAGATGGAGATTGCCGTGATTATGCATATACGCTCATTGGATCCTCCCTGGCATCTGAGGGTATTATGCCGCTGGGTGTTTCTTCATTTAAAGATAATCAGTCTGTAAGGAGGAGGATTGAGAGAATGAGTAATTTTAAAAGAAGTAAGGGACGCGTAGTGCTGAGTGCAGTATTAAGCGCCATCTTTATTGCAGGTTCCAGCTTAACGGCATTTGCTGCAGGAAATGC
>JAFUPY010000099.1 GCA_017472565.1 Eubacterium sp. | reverse complement strand
CCATATTCTCCGCCGCAGAGAGGAATTGGGCATACATATCCTTCCTCATCCAGAGACAGTGCATAAGACAATTCTTCGATATAAGCAATCATATCCGTTGCCGCCTGTCCTTCGCTTGCATACACCTGATAATTGGAAGTTGCAATCGGAATCATCTGCAGTCGCAGCTTCTGATACTCATCCACATGGACTTTCAAAGCTGCCGTTGGCTGATTGTTCTGATTGAACAGATAGTTGCCAAGACTATATACAATCGGAACATCCTTATAATATTCCACGCCCTGGATCACATGTGGGTGATTCCCCACGATCAGGTCTGCGCCTGCATCAATATACTGTTTCGCCATTTCCCGCTGATAATCTTCCGGGTATGCCGCACGCTCAATGCCCCAATGTACAGCGACAATGACAAGGTCATGTTCCTGTTCTGCCAGTGCAATCTGCTCTACCAGCTGAGTTGGATCATATGTACAGAATACGCCTGGCTGTGCATTGTCCACGTTCCACTCTACAACAGGAATGACACGGGAGGCAGCTAAAACAGCGATCTTTGTTCCATTAATTTCATAACTTTCCCATGCCTTGGCACGTGCAATAGATTCGCCTGCACCGACATAAGCAATTCCGGCATCATCCAATGTGGTAAAGGTCTGTGACAATACATCCGAGCCAAAGTCCAACACATGATTATTCGCCAAAGAAACAATATCTACCCCCATATCCAAAAATGCCTGGACATATTTGGGATCAGATTTAAACGTAAACTGCTTATCCGGTGCCTGTGTGCCACCTACACCAAATGGGAACTCCTGATTGATCATGCACAGATCCGCACTCTGCATTTCATTTAATAAATCTGGAGAAAGCAGACCTTCTACCCCCTGACTGTCATAGATACTCTCTGTTGCTCCACGCATCAGCACGTCCCCAGTAAAAAACATGGTAAATGGTTCTTTTGTTTCCACCATTTCCAATTCGTCGGAAACCAGGTTTTCAGAATCACCTTCTACGTTTTCTTGAGATTCCGCTTCACCAGAAACAGCACTGCCACCAGTCTCTTCTGCCGGTTGATTCCCGCAACCAGCAAGACATGCCACACCCAGTGCTCCTACACACAATAATGCCACTACTTTCTTCTTCATACTTTCATCCTTTCAACGCCAAACAGCGTGAGTGCCCCGAAGGGCTTCACGCTGTGATACTTAATCGAACTCACTATAGTCTGCGTAGTCTTCCTCTGGTTCCTTTGGCATAATGATTGCAGCAATGATATAGAGAATCAGACCGCCTCCAATCGCAAAGCAAAGAATCAGGAAAACAATTCGGACAATTACCGGATCGATACCAATATAATTACCGAATCCACCACACACACCGCACAAAATCTTGTTTGATCTTGATTTATATAATCTCTTTCCACTCATAGTTTTTGCATCCTTTCTTAAATGCTAAATTTAGTATATACACTTTTATAAAAAGTATCAATATTTCATCATACCCATTACAAAACTTACCAGTTTTCTTTTATGTACGCCTTATCTGAT
The DNA here is from genome assembly GCA_017472565.1 of Eubacterium sp. GTDB lineage: Bacteria > Bacillota > Clostridia > Lachnospirales > Lachnospiraceae > Brotonthovivens. Next base: position 5,761 of record JAFUPY010000099.1, on the reverse strand, counting down.
ATCCAGTTCCAAATCTCCCATGCCACAGGAAAGTTTTACCATCGGTGCCTCTGGATCACCCTCCAGATAAACATCCGAGTCAATGCCTGCATAGTCAAAACCGTTAACAGATACTTCGCCCAGGCTGGATTCTAACCTGTAATTGTATTTTTCACCAGTACCAATCAGATCCATAGTCAAATTGCCCACATCACACTGGGCTGTAATGTCACCATAGGCACTTCCCGCTGCTTCCAGATTGCCCATATTACATTCCGCATACAAGCTGCCCTTGCACTCCATATCCTCAATAGAAATATCTCCTGCATTGACCTCCATTTCCAATGCCTGTTCAGCAGTAATACACTCATATCCATCGATACTACCTGCGCCAACTTCCATTTTTAATACGTCGGCTTCAACCGGAGCATTAATAGATATGTTACCTGCACCAACCTCCATGTTCACCTTCTTTGCATACAATGGAGTATTGATATCCATATTACCGGCTGCCACATCTATAGTCATCTTTTCTAACCGATACTCTGCCGGAACATAGACAGTTGCCTTTGCAATTTTTCGGAAGTTAAGGTCAACTCCATCATTGTCCACACGCTCTATTTTCAAATCTCCATCATCATAGGAAACCCGTATCTTATCATCACAGTCAACATGGAAATAGGCATCCTCAGATGGCAAAATAACAAAATCTCCTGCTGCCACATCTACGTCCAGTTCTGTCACCTGTTCTGTTACAGAATAGGTACCATGTCTATAAAGCAGGATATCCCCATCCTCAGTCACTGTATAGGAAGAAGTCTCACCGTTATTGCCAATATAATTGCCTCCAATATTGACAGAAAATCCATCTCCCATGCGGATATTGACAGGGCCATAGGACAATCTTCCCTGATCACTGAAAAGTCTTAAAGAAGCTCTTGTTACACCACCTGCTGCCGCCACGATCAGGAGAACGATTCCGGCAACCACAAACACCAGCACGGCGACCAGACATGCTTTTATAAAATTTTTCATACCTTACGCCTCCTTTTTCTTCTTGCCGTGAACTACGTTGCCAGCCACGTTGGTGATACCTCGAATGCCACCTGCAAGTCCTTTTTTGCAAAACGCAACCAGTGCTGTCAACAATAACAGGAATATTGCAAAAGCGATAAACGCAATACCAATCATCGCAACGCCCACCAGACCCGCGCCGGTGATCAGCAAACCAATGCCGACCACTAAAAATCCGATGGATGCACCAATTGCAACACATATGGCTGCCACCAGTGCGATCAGCACACAAATTAACAGGATTACGATACAAATTGCCGCAATCACCATCAAGACTTTCAGAATACCCAAAAGAATCTGACCAATGATATACAGCGGAGTCCGGGCTCCATGGCCTTTTTTCTCTGTTTTTTTCTTTGAACTTTGTGCATCCTGATAAGAATACTGCTGGGTTTTTCCCTGGGAAGTATCTTTCTTCGCCTGCCTTGCCTCACCATTGGCCTGCTTCTCGTCTCGCTTCGCCTGCTTCGCTTCTTTTTTACTTGGCTTGGCATAGCGCTGTTTATAGCGTTCCTCAACAGAAATGTGATGGTAACCAGTGGTGGAATCTGTTTTATCAGAAGCCGCCTCGCCTGACCCTTCCTTGTGGGCATATCTTGTCGCCGGGGCATTGATATCCTCGTAGGTTCGATAACCAGTTTCGGTATACTCACCCTCATCTTCCTTTTCCTTCAGACCCTCACGGATAGAATAAGCAACTTTTGCCGGGGAACCAAGCTCCGAAATCAAGTCTGCTTCATTTTCTACGCCGGCATCTTCAAAATAACATCTGTAAAAATCTAATGCTTCTTCTCGTTCCTCTTCCGGCAAATCCGACAAGAGAAACTTCAGTTCATCTAAAAATTTCTCTACACTCATACTTTATCTCCTCCTGAAAACAACTTGGATATTTTCGAAGAGTAATTCTCCCACTCTGATTTGTACAACTGCAATTGAGCAAATCCTTTTTCCGTAATCTTGTAATATCTACGGTTTCGACCGCCGCATTCCATATCATACACCGTCAGACATTCATCCTTCTGAAGCCTTCGCAATACCGGGTACAGCGTGGACTCCGAGACCTCAATCGCCTGACGCACATCCTGGGTAATTTTATAGCCATATGTTCCTTCTGCTTCCTCAGATACAACTGCCAAAACAATCGCATCCAGCAGCGCAGCACCTGTGTTAAAGACCATGTCATCACTCCCATCGTTATATTGTCAGTAATTTGTTCTCTGGGAAAAATCCAGAAAACCTTACGAAGTAACTTTGTTTATATATAATACTATACGACGTATAATATTGCGTGTCAATAAATATTATATTAAGAAAAGTATTAAATATTTCTTAACAAAAATTAACACTTTTTCTCCGTGATTTTTTCTAGTATAAAGAAATAGATTATAGTATACTCAGATAAGAGATGATTTTCACATCTTGATCTGCGCTTCCCGCGACGCGCAGAAATGCAGGTAGGAAAGGAGCTTATACATGGAAAAAGAATTTGATATTATGACAGACTGTACTCATAATTGCAGCACCTGCGGTGGAAGCTGTGGTACTGAAAAGACAAAGGACAGCTTTTTTGATAAATTAGATAAAATTGCTGATGTTTATGATCAGGTAGGCGAGGATGAAATGATGCGTATCCTGACAGAAACGGTTGCTGCGTGGGAAGCAGAGATTGCTGCTGAAGAAGCGATCGAAAAAGCAGAATAGTCTATAGAGCAGAACCCATATTAAGGATTGTATCTGTTTTCAATCCTCGCAAAACATATGAGGGTGGCCCGCAAGTCGATTCGTGACTTGCAGACCACCCTCTTTTATATTACTTATCTATACTTCGTTTTATTTTCTTACAGGTTTCCATTTTCTGGAAGGATACATGCGTTTACTCTTTTCCCAGCTTGCTTGCCACGAACCAGCCTGCGATAAATGTCACAATGCCGATCAACAGGGATGGTACGGAGAAGGAACTCCAATCTGTCTGAATCAGAATTGCGATAGGTGATGCAATAATCAAACCGAGAATCGCATAATATGCATGAACCTCAGCTTTGGCAAAAATAATTTCAATGATTTTCGCAATTGCAAAAATACCAACAACAACGCCAATTGCAAATGGAAGCAAAATGCCAAAGGCATCTAACGCCATTGGAATATCCAAATGTACCACTGCGTCAATAAAATCATTGATGGTAGCCAAGATAGTATCATAATATCCAAGCAGCATCAGCATCATGGAACCGCTGACACCCGGAATCACCATTGTTGCGGCTGCAATAATACCAACACCAAGCAGCTTGATGATATTGATAAAACTTAAGCTTACATCTGCAGATGCACCACCAACGCTTCCCATAACTGCCATCAAGATAACAATGATAAAAAAGATGGCAAACGGAATCAGCTTTCCGACAGTTACCCTGTGTCCCTTTACCTTTTGGAAAATACAAGGCAGACATCCCATAATCAATCCACAGAATGCCAGATTGGTTGGAATCGGATGATTCGCCAAAAGGAATTCAAAAGCTCTGGACAATACAACGATTGCGATTGCCGCACCCACAAAAATCGGAATGAGCAATTTTAAACTCTTTAAAAATTCTTTTCGCAGATGTGTGATACTGTGAATCAGCTTATCATACAATCCCATGGCAACCATCATCGTGCCGCCACTTACGCCTGGAATGATATTTGCAATACCAACAACAAGTCCCTGCAGGATTAACTTAATCATGTTACACTCCTTTATGTCTATTACACTTTATCTAACAAATTATATCTAGCAACTCAATACTTTATACTATGGTATATTTATTGATTCGTCAAGGCAGATTCTGGTAAGGAAAATCTAAAATTTTTATAAGCAAATGATCTACTTGACTGGCTCCAATACATGTTTCTTTGTCCAGCGTCCTGACTTGTATCGCCAGATGTAAAAACACATGCGGCAAACCCAGTCTGCGAACCAGGCAATCCAGATACCTTCTAGGCCAAAACCAAATACCCGGCACAAAAGGAAGGACAACAATACACGGAAAATCCACATGGATGCGGCGGAAACCGCAGCAGAAAAAGCCACGTCCCCTGCTGCCCGCAATGTATTCGGCAAAGTAAAGGATGGTACCCAAAACAGGGCTTTGGCAATCATAATCCACACCATCATTTTAACGGTAAGGGCGGTAGCATCTTCACTCAATCCGGACAAATAACAGATTGGATTGGTCAACGCCAAAAGGATCAGAGAGAACACCATTAATGTACCCCATGATAAAAATACCAGTTTCTTCGTATTTACTTTTACTTCATCCAACTTACCAGCCCCAACACATTGTCCCGATACCGTCAAAAGCCCGATGCCAATGGCAAGACTCGGCAGCGACTGAATCGTATCCAGCGTATGTGTCATGGCCTGTGCTGCAATGGCAGTTGTACCAAGGGTCGCAACCGTAGACTGTACCAACAGTTTACCAAGCTGGAACAAACCATTTTCCACGCCAGTAGGAATTGCAATGCGGCACACCATCCCAATCAGGCGTTTTTCAGGCCGAATCTGAAAATAATTTCGGAATGGAATGGGCAAAGTTTCATTTCTCTGACAGATAAGCAGAATGACTGCATTTAAAATACGGGAAATCAGCGTTGCCACTGCAGCGCCAACAACACCCCATTCAAACACAAAGATCAACAGTGCATTCCCTGCAACGTTGGTCACATTTGCCACCGCTGTGACCAGCATCGGTAATTTGGAATTGCCTCCTGCTCGAAACTGCGCCGCACTGGTCTGCTGCAACGCTAAAAATGGATAACTGATAATCGTAATCAGAAAATAATCCATCGCCTGATTCATAATCGACTGTTCAACCTGTCCAAAAATCAACACCAGTAACTGTCGCCGGAACAGCAGAAAAACTACCATAATCGCAACAGACAATGTTATTGCAACAAGGAAAACCTGCTGTCCTGCTAAAATGGCATTTTTCCGGTCCTTGCGACCCAGATATTGCGAACAGATAATCGTGCCGCCTGTGGCCAAGGCAGACACCAGGTACAGCACTAACATATTAATCGAATCCACGCAGGACACAGCCGAAATTGCCGTGTCACCAACAGTGGTAACCATCATTGTATCAGCGATTCCCATCAATCCAGACAACAACTGCTCCAAAATCAACGGAATCAATAACTTTCGTAAATCACGGTTAGAAAACAAAACAAGACTTCCTTTCCTAAAAACATAACACCCATTTTATACCTGCTGGACGGGAAAGGCAACTTTTATCTTTTACATTTTGTTATAAGCTATACTGCGCGTAATACTGATTCCGCAGTTCTAAGTTTGTGACGATTTCAGGCACAATCTCCATTTTTCCATCTGTATATAATTTGGAGATTAGGTCAGCCATACGCTGTTCTCCTTCGACTTTTCCTTCGACTCTTCCTTTCCTTATTCCTGACTCAAAATGATCATCCCATGCTTTGCACATATGTATCACACCTCCTTGTCCATAGTTTTCATTTAGATCCTTTAGCTGTTTTGTATTGGTAAATTCTGCTATTACTTCCAATGCTGATATATCCAGAACCGGATTCTTCCGCATATGTTCCTGCCATTTTTCTTCATCTTTTGCATCCCGAATAAATTCAAACACCTGCTTCACATCTGTATGCAGCAGTTCTAATGCACCTGGTTCTCTGATATCAATAAAGTTAATCTTGTAAT
>JAFUPY010000098.1 GCA_017472565.1 Eubacterium sp. | reverse complement strand
CATTAGTGTTTAACTTTGACTCTTCTGGTACTTTAAAAACTCAGATTCAGGAAGGGGCTGACTGTGACTTGTTCATTTCTGCAGGGCAGAAGCAGATGGATCAGATGGACATTAACGCTGACCCAGAAGTAAACACAGAAGGGTTAGACTTTGTACTGGCAGACAGCCGTGTCAATATTTTGGAAAATAAAGTTGCCCTTTCTGTTCCAGAAGGTAATCCGGCAAACATCAATTCTTACGATGATATGGTGGCTGGATTAGAAGCAGAAGATATTATGCTGGCAATGGGTAACTCTGACGTACCAGTTGGTCAGTATACGCAGAAGATTTTAACTTACTATAACCTTTCTGAAGAAGAACTTACCAATGCAGGCTGCATTACATATGGCTCCAACGTAAAAGAAGTAACCACACAGGTTTCGGAAGCTACCGTAGACTGCGGTATCATCTATGCAACAGATGCGTTCTCAGCAGGCCTTACTGTAGTAGATACCGCAACAGCTGAAATGTGCGGGCAGGTTATTTATCCGGCATCCGTATTAAACATTTCCAAACATGTCGAGGAAGCAAAGGCATTCCTTGCCTACATCATGGAGGATGAGGCCGACGGGATTTTTGAAACGGTTGGATTTACACCAATTAACTAAGGGTCTTTTATAGAAAACAGATACCCCTTGATTAAAAAATAGTAAGAGTAGAGGATGGCAAACAGTAGGGAGAAGTGACTTTATCTCCCTACTATTGCGCGTTAAAAAGGATGGAGATGAGTATGGATTGGTTCCCTCTAATAAATTCCATGCGAATTGCAGGAATCAGCACGGTAATTATATTTTTTGTGGGCATTCTAGCAGCATTTTATATTGCAAAGGCACCCCGCCTGGTGAAAGGGATTTTGGACGTAATCCTTACGCTTCCACTGGTGTTGCCACCAACGGTTGTTGGTTATCTTCTGCTTTGCCTGTTGGGACCAAAGAGAATCATCGGTGCATGGGTGCTGGAAATGTTTGGGGTTAAACTGACCATGACATGGTGGTCTGCGATTTTTGCCACAGTGGTAGTCATTTTTCCATTGATGTACCGCACTGCCAGAGGTGCATTCGAGTCTTTTGATGAGACTTATGCATATGCCGGACAGACCTTGGGATTGTCCAATCGATTTATTTTCTGGCGTATCCGATTGCCGTATTGCCGCCAGGGAATTTTAGCAGGAACGGTGCTTGCATTTGCAAGAGCACTTGGTGAATATGGTGCAACAAGTATGATTGCCGGTTATACACCGGGTCGGACGGCCACCATATCAACCACGGTATATCAACTGTGGCGTACCAACGACGATGCGCTTGCTTTTAAATGGGTCGTTGTGAACCTGATTATCTCGGCCATCGTACTTTTGGCAGTGAATTTCTTAGAAAAGAAAGATAAAAAGAAATGAGGAGATGTGAAGCATGTCTCTGTATGTAGATATAGAAAAACGCTATGGAACTTTCCAGCTGAAGATGAAGTTTGAATCAGGTGACGAAGTATTATCACTTTTAGGAGCCTCGGGATGCGGCAAAAGTCTTACTTTGAAATGCATTGCAGGGATTGAGACACCAGACAGAGGCCGGATCGTTCTGGATGGAAAAGTTCTGTTTGATTCTGAAAAAAGAATCAACTTGCCGCCGCAAAAGCGAAAGGTGGGTTATCTGTTCCAACAGTACGCCTTATTTCCAAATATGACCGTGTATCAAAACATTGCAGCAGGTATTCGGAAAAAGAAAAAAAACAGTCGGAACAATAAAAATAATGTGGAAGAAAAGTGTGGTGGATACAACAAAGAGACCGTGGATCACATAGTTGGCCAAATGCTTACATCCATGGGGCTGGAGGGAATGGAAGGCAAGTACCCCCATCAGTTGTCCGGCGGGCAGCAGCAGCGAGCAGCGCTGGCACGCATTCTGGTGAATGAGCCGGATATCCTTCTGTTGGATGAACCGTTTTCCGCATTGGATAGTCATCTGCGATTCCGATTGGAACAACAGGTGCGGGATATAATGCATAGATTTGGAAAAAGTGTGGTTCTGGTTTCTCATAACCGAGACGAGGTGTTCCGTCTGACAGACAAGATTGCTGTGATTGCGGATGGAATGCTAGAAACCATTGGTGACAAGCATCAGGTGTTCCGTGAACCACAGACGAAAAATGGAGCAGTCCTAACCGGATGTAAGAATATTTCGCCAGTCAAATGGTTGGATGACCATCATGTATTGGCTCTGGATTGGAATATGACACTGCAGGTGGACAAGCCACTTAAGGATGTTTCCCATATTGGTATCCGTATGAAGTATATTCATGCCGGTAATGAAGGAGAAAATACTTTTCGTTGTAAGGTAATAGAAGTCATTGAAAATCCATTTTCCTATACGGTTATGCTGGTGAATGCGGACAATCCGGGAAGTATACCAATCGGCTGGGAAATGTTAAAAGATACTTGGGAAAGCATGAAGACAGAGATTGTAACGATTTCAATGCCATCCAGTGCAATCCTGTTGTTGAAGGAGTAGATAGATATGAAAAGTAGTATCGATTTTAAAATGGCCCGCCAGACGTTGCTGGATCTGGTGGAACCAGTAAAGACAGAACATATAGAGTTGTCAGCATGTACGGGCAGAGTGTTGGCAGAAGCTATCACTGCAGCAGAAAATGTGCCGCCATTTGACCGATCCCCATATGACGGATACGCATTTCGGGCGGCGGACAGCGTGAATGCTTCCAAAGAGACACCGGTAACTTTAAAGATTTTAGAAGAGGTTCCTGCCGGAGCAGTTCCGACGAAGGAGTGCGTGGCAGGCACAGCGACCAAGATCTTGACTGGCGCACCAATTCCAGAAGGCGCAGATGCTGTCATTATGTACGAACGCACGGAATTTACTTGTGAAACAGTAACAATATTTGCACCAGTAAAATCCGGAGACAATATTGTCTATGCTGGTGAGGACGTAAAGTGCGGAGCCATTTTAACAGAAGCAGGAGGCATTATCGATGCAGGAACCATAGGAACACTGGCATCTCAGGGTATCGAAAAACCGTTGGTGTATAAAGTCCCTAAAATCGGAATTATCTCAACTGGAAATGAAGTGATAGAGGTAGGCTCAGAGCTGATTCCTGGCAAAATCTACAACTCCAATCGCTATACATTGACAGCGGCAGTGAGAGAAGCTGGATGCGAGCCTGTATACCTTGGAATTGCAGGGGATGACAGTGAAGGAATCGCAAAACTTCTGATCCAAGGGCTTACAGAATGTGATGCCATCCTTACTACTGGCGGCGTCTCCGTGGGCGATTATGATATGACACCAGCAGCGATGGAACTGGCGGGAGTGGAAATTCTCTTCCGTGGCGTAGACTTAAAACCTGGTATGGCATGTGCCTATGGTATTAAGGACGGTAGGCTGGTCTGCGGATTGTCTGGCAATCCTGCGTCAGCCCTGATCAATTACTACGCAGTTGCTCAGCCAGCTTTCAAGAAGCTGACAGGTTTGGCGAACCCGATTCCGGAAGAAATCGAAGTTGCGTTAAACAATGGTTTTAACAAAAAAAGTCCTGGGACAAGGCTTCTTCGCGGAACGCTGGATTTATCACAGGGGGAAGCAAGAATGAGCTTGCCGAAGGAGCAGGGCAATGTCATGTTGAACAGTATTATTGGCTGTAACATGATGGCAATCGTTCCTGCTGGAAGCGGCTCAGTTGAAGCGGGTACAAAACTGAAAGGATTCTTATTATGAAAAAAGTGAGAGTAGAAGATGCAGTGGGAATGGAACTGTGCCATGATATCACAGCCATGCGCGATGGATTCAAGGGCGTAGCCTTCAAACGTGGACATATTATTAAAGAAACAGATATTGAAGAACTGTTAAATATCGGAAAACAGCACATCTTTGTATGGGAAGAAAATGCAGGTGAGATTCATGAAGAAGACGCGGCATTTCGCATGGCAGAGATGGCACCTATGGAAGGCATCTGCAAAATGGGTCCATCTGAAGGAAAGATTCTTTACTTTGCAAAGGAGCGTGGGTTGTTCCGTGTGGACACAGAATTGCTTCGTCAGATCAACTCTATTGGTGACATCACGATTTCCTGTATGCCGGATCACTATCCGGTAGAGGCTGACGCAAGACTGGTTTCTATGCGTATTGTTCCACTGGTGACAAAAGAAGAACAGATTATTGCGGCAGAAAAAATGTGCGAGGGAAAACGGCTCTTTGCCCTTCGACCATATCAGCATAAAAAAATTGGTGTGATCATAACCGGTTCTGAAGTATATTCTGGCCGTATTAAAGATAAATTCGAGCCTGTGGTTCGCCAGAAAATGAAGCAGTATCCATCTGAGATTGTTGGTGTGACCATCTGTGATGACAAGCTGGACATGATCTGCGATGCTGCCAAGGAGCATCTTGCAAACGGAGCAGATTTCCTCATCTTTACAGGTGGTATGAGCGTGGATCCGGATGATCTGACTCCAACAGCCATTCACAATCTGGGAGCTGAGATCATCACCCATGGAGTGCCATCCCAGCCAGGGAATATGACATTGGTAGCTTATCTTGGCGATATTCCAATTCTTGGAGTTCCAGGAGCAGCAATCAGCTTGCCAACAACCATTTTTGATGTTTTATTACCACAGATATTTGCGGGAGATAAACTTACGAAAGCAGAACTGATCAATCTTGCAGACGGAGGCCTGTGCCAGCTGTGTGACAGATGCCAGTGGCCAAACTGCACATTTGGAAGATATTAGTACGATTTTTGAGCTGTGATAAAGAAAAAAGGATTTCAGCTTTTGATGCTCGTACTTATCCAGGTGCAGTTGATAAAAATTAGCCTGCAAATAAAAAGTCAAGGCTAAATTAAGGAACATTGAAAAAATTATACAGGTTGAAAAATAGGTATCAAAATAAGACCACCACATTGTGCTGGCCTGTTCAAAAGGTATTTAAAAGTAAAAGTTATTCTGATTGCGGAAGTGATGAAAGATATTCTTTCACTCGTCCATAGTAGATTCTTAAAAATTTATTGGCTCCTGCGGTCATGTAAACGTAGTAAGGCTTGCCTTGAGCTCTTTTCTTATCCAGAAACTGATACACAGGATCGTCTTGTGGCATTGTTTTGATAAGAACATCCATTACAAGAAAAAGCGTTTTCCGGAGATCAGCAGAGCCGCGTTTTGAGGTGGGAACACTTTTTTGTGAGTATGTTCCTGATTCGTTTACCCCCGGGTCAACACCGGCAAATGCAGTAATAGCACCTTTGTGGGTAAAACGAGTGACATCTCCGATTTCAGCCATAAGCTGTGGACCAAGAGATGGACCTACACCGTTCATTTCCATGACGATAGGATATTCAGGAAGTTTTGAGGCAGTATCATTCATTAAAGTACGAAGTTCCTCAACGGTAGAAGAGGCACTATTGAGCTGGTCAACTGCTTGTCTGATGATTTTTTTGGTTATTTCATCCTTAGGAAGTACAGGAACAAGTTCCTTGGCTTTTCCATAGATTTCTTCAGCTTTTGATTTGCTGAAGTTGTACTTCTTACGTTTGCACCATTTCTGATAGTGGTCAGTAAAAGCATTTAAAGACATTTTACGAACACAGTCTACATGCCAGTATGTAGATGCAAAATCAACCCATTTCTGGCTGCCGTCACTTCGTGCAGGGCTGTCGAAGTAAGCATTTACACCAGGATAAGTCTGATCAAGGATGGCGATAAGGTTATTTTTCATGGCAGTTTTGTGTTTCATGTAGAAACCAAACTGACGGTTCATGGTTTTAAGCTGATTGCGTAATTCATCCATAAGACTATACTGTTTTAGATTTTGCCACTTGTCAAGAGCATAGCGAGCAATCTTAACAGCATCTGCCTTGTCTGATTTGACCTTACGAAGAGAGTCGTTATCAAAATCTTTGATAAGCTTGGGATTGATTGTGCTGACGAAAATATTTGCCTCGGAAAGCTGATGAGCAAGGACTTCATAATAACGTCCAGTATGCTCCATTACGACACGAGAATCACCATCAACAGAATGGATGAGATCTACAAGAGAATTGATGTCAGTGGAGGTGTGTTTGATTTCAAAAGGGTTGTATACAATCTCGCCGAATGGGCGTAAGATAGCCACCATACTTTTACCTTTAGAAACATCGATGCCTACTGCATTCATAGTTTTTGTCACTCCTTAAGATTTATTGCAATGGATAAGTACCAGTTTTACTCATTGCCTATTCAATCTACTGTGGTGTGACACGAACGTACCATTTGGCAGTTCAACCTGCATAAAACGAACGCTGCGAATGAGGAGCTGGTTATCAGACTAACTTACGGACGCGAAGTCCAAGGAGGGGATCCGATATACCGATTGCTCCATCATTATACAGCTTAAGCAACAAGATGGATAATTCCTTACTGGCTGTAAGGGATATTAACCATATTTATATTGTAGTAGCAGGAATAATACAAAGAAGAGAAATGGCAATGGCCTAATGCCGGTCATTTGCTTGTGTGAAAAGTAAAAGTATGTGCGACTGCAGAAAAATAGCCCTGGGAAGTGAATTCCCAGGGCGACTTTGTCTACAGTCTGAAAGAAACTCTGTAAAAGAGTTTCTTTTTCCTTTAATTCTGTCTGCGATATGCAGAGAGCGTTGTCCCTGTATGCTTT
>JAFUPY010000097.1 GCA_017472565.1 Eubacterium sp. | reverse complement strand
TCTGTTCAGAATAGCTTGGCTAATTCTAAAACGTTTTACTGTTTTAAGGTTGCATATTTCTATGCCTGTTCTTTGAATTATTCTCTTAGAATCTTTCAAGGATATTTCACTGTTCAGTTATCAAGGTTCTTTGCTGATATTCATCAGCGAGCGCAGAAGGAGGGATTTGAACCCTCGCGCCGCTGTTAACGACCTGCACCCTTTCCAGGGGTGTCCCTTCGGCCAGCTTGGGTACTTCTGCAAATTGTGTAAAAGCGATATTTAATTGCTTTCAGCGGAGAGAGTGGGATTCGAACCCACGCGCCCTCTCGGACAAACGGTTTTCAAGACCGCCTCGTTATGACCACTTCGATATCTCTCCAAGGCGCTTTTTTCGCAAGCGCAAAAATGATTATACTTAAAAAGATAACCAATGTCAACAACTAATTTTAAAAAATTTTAGAAAGATTTTTAACAAATACCTCTGCCACACCCAGATCTTCCGGTGTGGTAATTTTAATATTCTCATAGGATGCATCAAACAGTTTTACTGGTATAGCGGTCATAGTCTCTACTACCATTGTATCATCAGTGACTATTGGCATTTCTTCCATAGCAAGCAGTTTATCATAGGCCTGACGTACTATCTTATAAGAAAACACCTGCGGTGTCTGCACTTGCCACACAAGGCTTCTCTGTGGTGTTTCTACTGCAAAACCAGATGCATCTACGATTTTGATGGTGTCCTTCACCGGCATGCCTGCTGCACAGGCCTGATACTGTTCTACATTCGCCCTGGCATTATTCATAATCTGCTGGCTGATAAATGGTCTTGCGCCATCATGGATATAAACATAGTCTGCATCTTCACAGGCAAGAAGCCCCTGATAAACAGAATGATATCGCTCCGCACCGCCGGCAACCACTTTGCTCACTTTGGAAAAGCCATATCTTTCTACAATCTCTGTTTTACAATACGCTACCTGATCTGTGCCAGTTACCAAAACCACTTCATCAATAAAGCTGTCTTCCATAACTCTCAAAGAATAGTAGAGTACAGGTTTACCGTCTATTTCTAAAAATTGTTTTGGGATATCGGATTTCATTCGGCTGCCCTTACCGGCAGCCAACACAATCGCTACATGTCTCATAGATTCTCCTGTCAAAGAAACTGTACTATGTGTCACAGTTCTGTCGTTTATCTCTCACCAAGTTTCAAGTTCGGTATAGCGTTCAAATCCCAGCCATGTCTTGTTCCCGCCAAATATTCATAATACGCTGCAGCTCCAATCATTGCTGCATTGTCTGTACAAAGCACTGGGGATGGATGGTAAAAGGAAATGCCGCGTTTTTTGCAGGCTTCTCGCATGCCTTCCCGAAGAGCTCCATTAGAGGCTACACCGCCTGCAATAGCAAGCTTTTTCACGCCCAGTTCTTTTGCCGCATGTATTGCATGATCGATCAAAACATCGGTAACTGCTTTCTGGAAGGACGCAGCAATGTCAGCCTGCACGATTGGGATGTTTTTCATCTTGCAGCCGTTAATATAATTCAGCACCGCAGATTTTACTCCGCTGAAGCTGAAATCATATACGTTATCACTGATTTTTGCCCGCGGGAAATCCATTGCCTGCGGATTGCCTTCGCGGGCTGCTTTTTCAATCTTTGGTCCACCCGGATATCCAAGACCAATGGCACGAGCTACCTTATCAAAGGCTTCTCCCGCCGCATCGTCTCTGGTTCTGCCAAGGATTTCGTAGTTGCCGTAATCCTGTACATTTACCAGATGGGTATGTCCACCGGATACCACCAGGCATAAAAAAGGCGGTTCCAGTTCTTTGTTTTCTATATAATTGGCACTGATATGACCCTCTATATGATGCACACCGATCAACGGAATGTTGCGGGCAAAGCTGATGGCTTTCGCCTCTGCCACACCGACCAGCAGCGCGCCCACCAAACCTGGTCCATAGGTTACCGCAATCGCCGTAATATCATCCAATGTAACATTTGCCTGATCCAATGCTTCCTGAATGACCTGATTAATTTTTTCAATATGTTTTCTGGATGCGATTTCCGGAACTACACCGCCATAAAGGGTATGCAGGTCAATCTGGGAAGAAATGACGTTGGAAAGCACGTCTCTTCCGTTTTTTACCACCGCTGCTGCGGTTTCATCGCAGGAGCTTTCTATCGCTAAAATAATTACCTCTTGTTTTTCCATTCTTATTCTCCGTTTTGCATTTCCTTATTATGTAAACCATAATATGCAGCAAACATTTAATCTTCAAATAACAGTTCTACTGTTTTTCCGTCTTTTCCTAAATAGGAAGCTTCAAAAATCTTTTTCACCGCCGGCATATAATTATCTGCATGTACCAAAGACGGGCTAAAGTGCGTCAGCCACAATTCTTTTACATTGGCATCGGCTGCAATCTGAGCCGCTTCGTAAAATGTCATGTGCTTATACTGTTTTGCCTTTGCTTCCTTTTCTTTCTCTGCGTACATGCCTTCACAGATGAATAAATCCGCATTCTTGGCACACTCGGTAATGATTGGTGTTGGTCTGGTATCGGTACAATAGGTAACCTTGATTCCTTTTCTCTTTGGTCCCAGCACCATGTCTGGAGTAAGAATACGTCCATCTGCTTCTACGGTTTCCCCCTTCTGAAGCAGATTCCAGTATTTTTGTTCCACACCCTGGGCACGGGCACGTTCCACATCAAACTTGCCGGCGCGCTCGATTTCCAATGTGTAGCCATAGCAGATAACATTATGGTTGACGCGAAAAGCATGGATCTTGTATCCATTGACTTCCAATGTTTCTTCTCTCTCTGTCAGTTCATGGAACTTGATCTCAAACGGAAGCTCTGGCGCGATGGTGCGAAGGGCATTAACCACACGTTCCAGACCTTTTGGTCCGATCATCATCACTGGCTCAGAACGATCTGCATTGCCCATGGTCAGAAGTAACCCCGGAAGACCACTGATGTGATCCGCGTGGTAATGGGTAAAACAAATCACATCGATTGGATTGAAGCTCCATCCACGCTCTTTGATCCCCACCTGGGTTCCTTCTCCACAGTCAATCAGCAGATTGCTGCCGTTATATCTTGTCATTAGTGAAGTGAGTTTTCGATATGGAAGCGGCATCATACCGCCGGTTCCAAGTAAACAAACATCTAACATTTGATTCTCCAATTCATCTTTCTTTTCTAAGGATATTTCTTATCCTTCAACAACACACCTTTACAGTTCTGCTCTCTCCTGCAATTCTGGTTTGTGCTTAAAATTCTTGATCCAACCCATGAGACATTTTTCGCACACATCTACGGACATGTTCATTCCGTCCTGATCGGAAAAATAGCCCCATTCCTTTTCTATATGTAGAAACTCTTCCATATACATGTCACCATTCATGGCAAATTCTTTGCCGCAGCAGTGACAAAATTTCTTATGTTCTCCCATTATGATTTCCTCCCGTATGTATTTCGTTCTTTCTTATTCTTCTCATCACACATTTAGGATGAATCATCTTTTGTACTTTTTATTAGAGTGAACACACCATCACAATGGCGTCCTCTTTTGGTTCTCGATAAAAATTCTTGCGGATTCCGCAAGAAGTAAATCCATGTTTTTCAGATAGCTTTTGTGCCGGCGCATTGGAAGCACGAACCTCTAAAAAAATCTGGCTCAGCTTTTTTCCTCTTGCATCTGCAAATACTACATCCAAAATCTGGTCGGCGATTCCGCGTCCGCGCCAATCCGGCAACACGGCAATGTTGGTAATTTCTCCTTCGTCTGCGGCAAAGTAGAGACCACAGTAACCAACAATCTCTGGTTCTTTTATGGAATGCTCCATCTGGGATACCGTTTCCTCGTCACCATCCGTACAAACTTCTGCCACATGGAACACAGCATTTTCATTGGCAAGGGCATCCGCAAAGCCCTGTTTTGTCCAGGGCGGTGCGATCGACAACAGTTCGATTTCGTGAACAGCGTCCACATCAGACAAATTCATTTTTCTCACGCGGATATTTCTATTTTTCCCCATTCCTGTCTCCTGCTTAGCATTTTTCAGTCAGCGGCCTTTGTGGATATATTCCCACATACAGTACATGCAGAAACTGTCTGCTTATTGTTCTGCATGTGCCATTTCCTGTGCTTTCCGTTCTTTTTCAGCCTGCTCACGCTCTGCCTGAGAAAGGCGCAAATAATCTGGTCTGTGATCTGCGGCTGATTCCATCTTGCCTTCTGCTGCATAGACAAGTCCAAGCGCTGCAACTGCCGCCGCTCTCTGCTTGTTCATGTGTGCTGGCGCAAAGCTATATGGCACGGTACAGTTTTCTGCAATATAAGCCTTGAACACAGCAACGCCATCGCCTAAAAATACCACCGGGCGATTTAACTCGTTCACTTTAGCAACGATTTCGTCAATGCCAACGGCACACTGTGGCAAAACGGCCTTCATTTCCATATTGGTGAATTCATACAGACCTGTGTATACCTGATTTCTTCTGGCATCCATCAATGGACATACCATGTCCCGGCTTCCATGGAGATTGTAAGCCAGGCCATCTACGGTTGGCACAGAAATCAATGGTTTATCCAGGGCAAAGCCAAGTCCTTTTGCAGTTGCTGCACCAATACGTAAGCCCGTAAAAGAGCCTGGGCCGGCTGCCACTGCAATGGCATCGATGGAGGACATGTCCAGTTCAATCATCTTTGCAATTTCATCTAACATCGGAAGCAATGTCTGAGAATGTGTCTTTTTGTAATTCACGGTATACTCTGCCAGCATATTGTCATCTTCCACAATGGCAACGCTTGCTACCAGCCCTGAGCTGTCTAATCCAAGAACTCTCATACTCTTGTTACCTCCTCAATCGTAATCTTTCGATAGTCGAATCCCTTTTCCAGATCCTTTTCAATGGTAATCTGTTGATAGGTTGGCGGCAGGATTTCTTCAATCAGGTTGGCCCACTCAATCATAGTAAGACCTTCCCCGTAAAAATAATCCTCATAGCCAATTTCATCCATCTCCTCCACATCGCCAATGCGGTACACATCAAAATGGTAAAAAGGCATGCGCCCTTCCTCATACACCTGAACAATGGTAAACGTCGGACTACAGATCGGTTCCTCAATACCAAGACCAAGGGCAATCCCCTGGGTAAACACCGTTTTACCAACCCCAAGATCACCAATCAGGGTATAGACCTGCCCCGGCTGGGCGGATTCTCCTATTTTTTTTCCTAACTCTAAGGTTTCTTTTGGAGAGAAACTTTCAATTATCATCTCTATCTCCTACCTCACTCTAATTTCATTCTTTATATTAAGTATTACAATAAACTGTCGCTGAAACAGCACATCTATATTTCAGCCAACACTCAGCTTGGGCAAACAATGTTCCTCTGAAGACTCTTGCGGAACATCAGCACTTAGCGAGACTTCGTCGAGCTTAGTACTGCTGCGTTTCGCGTGAAGCGAGAACATGTCTGAAGAGGAATCACTTGTTTCGTCTGAGCGTACGATTAGTAAAAATGAATTACTTCGCCACCTTCATCGTCAACGCAATCCTTTTCTTCTTCACATCCACAGAAATAACCTGCACATCTACAATATCCCCAACAGATACCGCTTCCAGCGGATGCTTGATGTAGCGATCACAAATCTGGGAAATGTGCACCAGTCCGTCCTGATGAACGCCAATATCTACAAAGGCACCAAAGTCGATGACATTGCGCACAGTTCCTTTTAATATCATGCCTGGTGTCAAATCTTCCATTTCCATAACATCGCTGCGAAGAATTGGCTTTGGCATATCTTCACGTGGATCTCTGGCTGGTTTTTCCAGTTCCTTAATAATGTCATCCAGCGTCAGTTCTCCCACACCCAGTTCTGCTGCCAATACTTTCTTATTTTTAATTTTGCCTGAAATACCTTTTAATCCGCCTTTTGCCAGGTCTTCCATGGAGTAACCAAGGCTTGTCAGCAATTTTTCTGCGGATTCGTAGCTTTCCGGATGAACACTGGTGGCGTCCAGTGGATTGTCGCCGCCCTGGATACGCATAAAGCCGGCACACTGTTCGTATGCTTTCGGTCCCAGCTTGGCAACCTTTAGAAGCTGGCGGCGGCTGGTAAAGCGACCATTTGCCTCTCTATGGGCAACAATATTTTTTGCAATTGGTTTGGAGATACCGGAAATGTATTCCAGCAGAGATGCGGAAGCAGTGTTCAGATCAACACCTACCTTATTGACACAATCTTCTACGACACCTTCCAGCGTTTCCCCAAGTTTTTTCTGATTCATATCGTGCTGGTACTGACCAACGCCGATAGACTTTGGATCAATCTTAACCAGCTCTGCCAGTGGATCCTGCAGACGTCTTGCGATAGACGCTGCGCTTCGCTGTCCCACGTCAAAGCTTGGAAACTCCTCGGTGGCCAGCTTACTGGCAGAATATACGGAAGCCCCAGCCTCATTTACAATAATGTACTGTACTGGCTGCGGAATTTCTTTTAATAATTTTACAATGACCTGCTCGGACTCACGGGAAGCAGTTCCGTTCCCAACAGAAATCAGAGTGATATTGTACTTGGCAATGAGTTTTTTCAAAACAGCCATTGCCTCAGTTACCTTGTTCTGTGGTGCAGTTGGATAGATAACCACGGTATCCAGCACCTTGCCTGTTGGATCAACAACTGCCAGCTTGCAGCCGGTACGGAACGCCGGATCCCATCCAAGAACAGTCTGCCCTGTAATTGGAGGCTGCATCAGAAGCTGCTCTAAGTTTTTGCCAAATACTTTAATCGCGCCGTCCTCCGCCTTTTCTGTCAGTTCGTTTCGAACTTCTCGCTCAATAGCCGGTCCGATAAGGCGCTTGTAGCTGTCCTCGATTACCTCTTTTAACACAGGTGTTGTATTTGGATTCTCATTGAGAATGGTTTTCTTTTCCAGATAACGTAAAATATCTTCTTTTGGTGCTTCCACCTTAACGGTCAATATTTTTTCTTTTTCACCGCGGTTTACCGCCAAAATGCGGTGACCGGCCAGCTTTGCAAGCCCTTCGGAAAAATGATAGTACATCTCATACACAGACTCTGCTGTCTCTTCTTTGGCCTCGGAGACCAACATCCCCTTCTGCATGGTAAGCTTCCGGATATACTGACGATACTCCGCCTCATCAGAAATCGCTTCCGCCACAATATCCATCGCTCCTGCAAGTGCTTCCTCTGCTGTTGCCACTTCCTTTTCCGCGTCAATATATGCAGTCGCTTCTTCCAGCATTGTTTTTTTTGTCATTTGAAGCATAAGAATATTGGCCAGCGGTTCCAAACCCTTTTCCTTGGCAATGATTGCACGGGTACGGCGTTTTGGACGGTATGGGCGATACAGGTCATCCACCGCCACCAAAGTCTGGGCTGCCAAAATCTTTTCCCGCAGTTCATCGGTGAGTTTGCCCTGTTCTTCAATACTGGAAAGCACCTGTTCCTTTTTCTCTTCCAGATTACGCAGATAATGCAGTCGATCGTACAGGGCACGCAGCACTTCATCATTCAGTGCGCCTGTTGCTTCCTTGCGATACCGGGAGATGAATGGGATGGTGTTTCCCTCATCGATAAGCTTAACTGCGGCCTCAGCTTGTCCTGTTTTTATTCCTAATTCCGTTGCTAATGCGCGGATAATATCCATAGTTATCATACCTTTTTCTTTCCACAATCTAAACAGCCACTCCCTTTCACCTCTTATGATAAGTACAGGAGTATTTTGCCGTACCTTTAATTATAACGAATCTTTCCCAGTGCTTCAAGTGCAAGACTTTTCCGCTGGTTGTTTTTTCTACACACTCATGCTAAAATGTTTTGTATGCTATGTGAGTTACATAGCACTTTTCCTATCATATAGGAAATTCTTTCTTATTTATGAAGTAACAACCAAATCCTCAAGGAGTGTTTTTATGAATCACAGAACCTCAACAAAGGGAGATCACTTTGCCATTGCCGCCCTTATCTGCGGTATCTTTGGATGTATTTTTATGTGCAGTGTCATTGCCGGCGTATTTTTTGGCTCTCTCGGAATTATTTTTGCACTGCTGGCCCGGGGCGACAGCCAAAAGCTGAATCCGCCATATCGTGCCGGATTTATTTTATGTATCATCGCTATTGTGGCATCTGTCCTGATTGGTCTGGCAAGTATTCACAACATGATTACCACTTACGGCAGCATCGGAAATGCCATTGACGCCTTTATGCAGACCTTAAACGAAACATCCAGACAGATGTATGGCATCACTTTGGATGAAATGATGGAGATGTACCAGTAAGGGTGCTTCCTTGCCAACCACCTCATACAATGGCAAAAACGGCGGAATGCCCGTCACAAGATAAAAAAGATTTTTTAATACAAAATGCGCAAGCAAAATGCCCAGCGCAATCCACAAATAGGCCATTCGCCAGCGAAGCCCCACTTTGCAGTGATTATTGCTTATCCGCTGTACGGTCTGGGAAATCATGAACCAGAGATACATGAGGACGCTGTAAGCTACCAACGGAAAATTCACCGCACAGACAATGAATTTCCCATGGACAAGAGCCGCCACAGAGCGACTGCCGCCACAGCCTGGGCAGTAAAAGTCCAGCAAGGTGTATAGATAGCAAGGACGCATTTTCTCTATAATGACCAGTTCCGGATAGATGCAGTTTTTCAATAGGAGCAAGGCCACACATACCGCAAGGATGATCCATCCCGCTACAAAAAGCCTGTCCTCTGTTGTATAATTACTTTTTTGTTTGTTCATTTTTAGACCCCTATTCATATTAACAGATTGGAGCGTGATATCAATATGGAAAACACATATTACCATTCTGACCACGAAACCGCAAGAAGACCGCAAACATTTCGTGAAATAAAAGCAACAGCCCGGGAAAACCTGTTAGGCAATTATAAATATATCATTATTATCGCACTGTTCATTCAGATTGTAGGTTCTTTGTTCAACAGTTTTTTTACACCGGCAGGTGCACAGCCAAACATCATGCAGTACGCCATCTACTATATGGCCACGTTCATTATCACGCTGTTGATAAACCTGTTCTATGCAGGTGTGTATGCCATGCATTTGAAGGCTGGCCGTGGAGAAACGGTTTCCTACGCTGATTTAAACTATGCCCTGAAAAATGGCACTAACCGTTTTTTAGGCGTGTCACTGGTCATGGCGATTCTGTCCTTTATGGTGCAGATTCCAGGGCTGCTTCTTCGACAGCAGCTGTTTGCCGCCCTTGACAATGGTCTTACCTACATGGCAAATGTAAATCTTATGAGTGTGATCACCCTGATTGCCATCATTGTCTATATCGTTCTCATGCTGGGATTTTCCTTTGCCTATTTTCTTTTGATCGACAATCCCCAGATGGGTGCCATCCGGGCATTGTCTGCCAGTTGGCAATATATGAAGGGCAACAAGAAGCGCCTGTTTTTCCTGTTCTTATCCTTTATCGGACTTTGGTTGCTGTGTATTCTGACATTTATGATTGCCTTCTTATGGGTGCAGCCATATATGGAACAGAGCATGGCTGTGTTGTACGAAACAATAGTCCAGCCAGAACACATTAAAAAGCAAGATAATTTACAGAATCCAAATGCTTATTACTAATACAACCAGAAAAAAGATTTCCTATCATCACGCGACAGGAAATCTTTTTATTTCTCAATAGTGTCTCTTTTATTTGCTTAAAAAATAATCAATCAGTTCGTGTCCTTTGGCAATGCTGTTTCCACTTGCCTGTGCTTCTGCTTCGTTATACTTCCAGGTATTGTTCTGAATGTTGGTGCTGTCATAGAGCACATAAGGAACACTTTCAGAAGAATGAGTACGAATGCAGATTGGAGTTGGATGATCCGGAAGAACGATCATGCGATAATCTTCGCCGGATGCGTCTAAGCCTTCTTTGATGACACGAATCAGTCTCTGATCCAGCAGTTCAATGGACTGTACTTTCTTTTCGATACTTCCCTGATGTCCCATCTCATCCGGAGCTTCCACATGCACATAGACAAAGTCATAACCATCTTTTGTCAGCACATCTATTGCTGCCTGGGCTTTGCCTTCATAATTGGTGTGAAGTCCACCGTTAGCACCTTCCACTTCAATGACCTTCATATCAGAGCCTACCGCAATACCTTTTAATAAATCCACTGCCGAAATCATGGCTCCGGATTTGCCAGTTTTTTCTTCAAAGGATGAAAGGGCTGGTTTGGTACCTGCGCCCCAGAACCAACAGGAATTGGCTGGACGTAAACCTTTTTTCTTTCGTTCCACATTTACCGGGTGATTTACCAGGATATCATAGCTTTTCTTCATCATTTCGCGAAGTGCTGCATCCTGTGGAAGATGCTGTCCAATGGTCTGTCCCAGCACATCGTGAGGCTGTACCAGATCAATCACTTCGCCCTTATCCCAAATCAAAAGATGACGATAGCTTGTACCCACATACAACTTGTAAATTTCATTTTCCAGTTCTTTCCGAACCGCATCAATGAGAATCGCTGCTTCTTCGGTTGGAATCTCATCGGAACTGTGGTCGATGATTGTTTTTTCTTCGTATACATCTTCCTCTTCGGAAAGAGTGACGATATTGCAGCGAAGAGCAATATCCGTATCCTTCATTGCCACGCCGATGCTCAGTGCTTCCAATGGAGATCTGCCGGAATAATATTTCTGTGGGTCATATCCAAGTACCGACAGATTGGCGGTGTCACTGCCTGGCTTCATGCCATCCGGAATGGTATGCACCATACCGATCTCGCCCTTTGCAGCCAGTTCATCCATCACCGGTGTCACTGCATATTCCAATGGTGTTTTGTTGTTAAGTTCTTCCAATGGGCGGTCAGCCATGCCGTCGCCCAGTACTACTACATATTTCATGCAAATCCCTCTTTTTATTGATATCTCTTTTAACAATGACAGGAACTGTTTTATACAAAACAGTTCCTTACAATATCTTATTTCATACGAATCATATTAATGATGTCAAGTTTTGCTGCCGCTTCTTCGTATGCCGCACCAGACATGGATTCTGTTACGAATGCAATCTCATCTGTCACACCAGGAATGAAGATGCACGCAATTGGTCCAAAAGCTGCTTCTGCTTCCACGGCACTTGCCTTTGCACGGACAAAGTATTTAAATTCTGCTTCTTTGTAATCGCCAAGCGTAACTTTTTCTTCTGCCCATTCGATGGCAATATGACTGCCAAAATGTTTTACGATGTCAACAATATCGGCTGCTACTGCGCTTGCGGTCGGCAGAGAACCTGCTCCGCGGCCATAGAACATGGCATCGTCCAACATATTACCATGAACAAAGACTGCATTAAATACGTCATCCACATTGTACAGTGGATGCTCTGGCGGAAGCATAACCGGAGAGACCATAGCTGTGTACTTGTCACCATTCAGCCAACTGGATGCTAACAGCTTGATCTTTTTGCCCATTGCTTTGGCATATTTGATATCAGTTGCAGAAATCTTTGTGATACCTTCACAGTGAATCTCTTCGAAATCAACCTGTTTTCCGCAAACCAGAGAGGTAAGAATCGCAATCTTTCTGCATGCATCATGACCTTCGATATCTGCGGTTGGATCTGCCTCCGCATAGCCCTTTGCCTGGGCTTCCCGAAGAATGTCGTCAAACTCCCAGCCATTTTCTGTCATCTGATACATCATATAATTGGTTGTACCATTCAAAATACCAGTTACTTCTTCTACCACATCTGCGGTCAGGCAGGAAAGCAACGGACGAATGATAGGAATGCCGCCGCCGACACTTGCTTCAAACAGGAAGTTTAAGCTGTTTTCCTTTGCAATCTTAATTAACTCTGCTCCATGCTTGATCACCAGCGCTTTGTTGGAGGTTGCTACGGACTTTCCTGCAAGCAATGCCTGTTTACAGAATGTGTAGGCCGGCTCAATACCGCCCATCATTTCCACAACAATAGAAACCTCCGGATCATTTGCAATTACGCTGTAGTCATGGACTACTTTGTCTTCATTGATGTCCCCAGGAAACTCTCTCAAATCCAAAATATATTTTATCTCAATCTCCTGACCGGCTCTTTTTGCAATGCTTGCCGCATTTACACGCAATACCTCAGCCACGCCCTGACCGATTGTTCCATATCCTAATAATGCTATCTTTGCCATATGTTATTCCCTCGCTAAAATTTTCAAATAGTGAATCCCCTGCTGATGCTCAATGGCATCAACCATTTGCTGCATATCCCCAGTCTCTGCCAGCACCTCCACACTCAAGGTAAGAGATGCAATTCCATTTACCGGAATACTCTGGTGAATGGTAAGAATGTTGGCCTGGTACTCTGCCACAATCTTAAGCACCAGTGATAATAGTCCCGGTTCGTCATCCAGCTGAATGACCATGGTAATCGTACGCCCCTTTGCATTGTCATGGAATGGGAAAATATCATCTTTGTACTTATAAAAAGAACTTCGACTGATTCCAACCGCCTCGGTTGCGTCCTGGACGGACACAATCTTGCCGGATTCCAACAGACGTTTTGCCTCTACGACCTTCAGCAAGACTTCTGGGACAGCCTTTTGTTTCAATACATAATATCTCGTTTTTTCACTCATATACGCTCCCCCTGTGTTTGTCTCAGAGAAACATTTGTTTTTGCGATAAGGATACCTTAACACATTCACTTGGGATATGCAACCATTTTTGGATACAAAAAAGACAGTTGGACAAAACAGAGATTCCACAAAAAAACCTAGGGAATATTGTCCTCACTGTCTTTCTAAAACTATATATTATTTTTATTTATCCATATGAACACACAACTTTTACGCATTCGGTGTCAACGCCATCCATTTCAGATAGGCGTTGATGAACAAATCGATGTCTCCATCCATCACAGCACTAACATTGCCGCTTTCGGCATTGGTTCGATGATCCTTGACCATTGTATATGGCTGCATAACATAAGAACGGATCTGATTGCCCCAGCCAATGTCTGTCACTTCGCCTCGGATACCGGCTGCTTTTTCAGCATTTTCCTGCTGTTTTAGCAGATACAGCTTGGACTTCAACATCTGCATTGCCTTGTCCTTGTTCATATGCTGGGAACGTTCATTCTGACACTGAACCACAATCCCGGTCGGGAAGTGTGTAATTCGGATCGCAGACGATGTCTTGTTAATATGCTGACCACCAGCACCACTGGAACGGTAGGTATCAATACGGATATCATCGTCATTGATCTCGATGTCGATGTCCTCTTCTATGTCCGGCATAACGTCACAGGATACAAAAGAAGTCTGTCGTTTGCCTGCCGCATTGAATGGTGAAATACGCACCAGGCGGTGTACGCCCTTCTCGGACTTAAGATAACCGTAGGCATTGTCGCCTGCCACTTCAAAGGTGATAGACTTAAGCCCCGCTTCTTCACCGTCTAAGAAGTCCAGCACTTTTACATCAAAGCCCTTTGCGGAAGCCCATCTGGTGTACATACGATACAGCATGTTTGCCCAGTCACAGGACTCGGTTCCGCCTGCGCCGGCGTGCAGCGTAACAATGGCATTGTCTTTGTCATATTCCCCTGACAGCAGCGTCTTCATACGCACCTGGTCAAACACCTTGATAAAGCCATCCAGCATTTCCTGTATTTCTTCTACAAAGGACGGATCCTCGTCTTCATATCCCATCTCAATCATGGTCTCAATATCTTCAAATTGAGTTGCCAAATGGGTGTAGACTTCCACATCATCCTTTTTGCTTTTCAGTTCCTTCATCAGCTCCTGAGAACGTTCCGGATTGTCCCAAAACTGTGGAGCTTCCATTTCCCGCTCTAACTCAGCAATTCGATTTTCCTTGTTTGCAAGGTCAAAGTGAATCCCTTACTTCCTTAAGCGGTTCGCGGTATGTGTTTAATATTGTCTTAAACTGATCTAATTCAACCACAAAATCACCTGCTTTCTTTTATTTTTCATTCCGGCCATAAAGTACCACCGAAGGCCTTTCCTAATATGGCAGATAGAACATCGGATTGACCGGTGTTCCGTCAAGGTAGACACCCATATGAAGGTGTGGACCGGAAACATTGCCGGTGCTTCCCACCGTAGCAATCTTTTCCCCCATGTCTACGCTTTCCCCTGTGCTGACAAACACTTCGGTACAGTGCATATAAATGGTCTGCAAACCATCTCCGTGCTTGATGATCACATAATTGCCGCGAAGATCATTGTAGGCAGATTCTATTACTGTACCGCTGGCCGCAGCTACAATCTTCACTCCCGGCATTGCTCCAATATCGATTCCCTTGTGATCTGTACTGGCTCCTGCTGTCGGCTGGTCCCGCAGACCAAAATAGCTGGTAATGATCCAGCAGTCTGGAGTTGGCCAGGTAAATTCCACTTCACCACAATAATGATCGTAAGCGACCCCTTCCTTTACATACCACTTTTTTCCATCTTCGTAATAATAGTCTGTATAGTCGCTCTGGACTTTACCACCACTGACATAGTACACGGTCTCTTCCCCGTGATACAAGCCTTCGTACTCTGTATTTTTCACACCATCTCTGGCATACCACTGTTCCCCTTCACAGGTTACAAATCCGGTATAGTCTTCCACCGGTTGTTCAAACGCATACACACACAACACGCCGTCCACATCCATGAACTCTGGTGCAAACTCTCCGCTGCAGCGGCTGCAGGACACAGCATTCTCCAGATGCTCAAGGGCGATGACCTGATGTCCCAAAACAGGGAGTTCTACGGGTGCTGTATAATTACAGCCCTCATACCGGCATTCCTGATAAGCCACACCTGCATTGACGCAATCCGCTTCTGCAACCACAATCACCTCCGACAGTTCATGTGGATGCTGGGCAAATGCCACACGATCCGTACTGGCAGTCACTGGAATGCCCACCAGCATGGCTGCACAGATTAAGATACTGATAATCTTTACAATCAATGGACGATCCATATGATGTAAGTTTTCTTTTGTATTTTTATGTTCCATTTTCCTTTGTCTTTTATACTAAAGACATACAATACTTCCCCTGTTTTAGTATGCTCTCCTTATATATTTTTATGGAATTGCATTGTTATTTCTAAACGTGAATTTACCACATCTTACTTTGCTTCATGGCCCTTCGCTTTGATTACATCAATGACCTGTACTACATATTTTTCACAAAGTGCTTCGGATGGAGCTTCCACCATCACGCGGATGACTGGTTCAGTACCGCTTTCGCGCACCAGGATACGTCCGGTGTCACCCAGTTCCTCTGCTACTTTCTGCACCGCGGCCTGTACAGCAGGATCATTCTGTGCCTCTGGTTTACTGTTAACACGAATGTTTTTCAGCACCTGTGGATAAATGCGAACAGGCTCTGCCAGCTTGCTGAGTGTGGTTTTCTTTGCAAGCACCACTTCCATGACCTGAAGAGATGTGAGAATACCGTCTCCTGTGGTTGCATATTTGCTGAAAATAATGTGTCCAGACTGTTCGCCACCAATGCGGTGTCCGTTCTGTACCATGTTTTCGTAAACATATTTGTCGCCAACCGCTGTTTTTTCATAGTTGATACCAGCTTCGTCAAAGGCTTTGTAAAGGCCAAAGTTGGACATGATGGTGGTAACAACAGTGTTGTTCAGCAGCTTGCCCTGTTCCTTCAGATGCTTACCGCAAATATAGAGGATCAGGTCACCGTCAACCACATTGCCATTTTCATCCACAGCAATACAGCGGTCTGCATCACCATCGTAAGCAAAACCAATATCCAGATTGTTGTCCTTCACATACTTCTGCAAAACTTCAATGTGGGTAGAGCCTGCATTGGTATTGATATTGGTTCCATTTGGTTCGTTGTTGATCACATAAGTTTTTGCGCCAAGGGCATCAAATACATTTTTTGCAATCTGCCATGCACTGCCATTTGCACAGTCCAGACCAACACGAATATTTTTAAAGCTGTGTTGTGCCAGAGAAATCAGATACCCAACGTAACGGTTTCTGCCTGCCGCATAGTCAATGGTACGGCCAATGGCTTCTCCTGTTGCATACGGGATCTCTGACATGGATTCTCCAAACAGTTCTACGTTTCCATCAATATAATCTTCTACATAGGAGACGGTCTTTTCGTCCATCTTTTCTCCATTTCCATTGATCAGCTTAATGCCGTTGTCATGGAATGGGTTATGGCTTGCGGAAATCATAATACCGCAGTCAAAATCATCTGCACGAACGACATAGGACACAGATGGTGTTGTTGTTACATGCAGCAGATAAGCATCTGCACCGGACGCTGTCAGACCGGCCACCAGAGCATACTCAAACATATAGCTGGAACGGCGGGTATCTTTACCGATTACAATATTGGCCTTGCCGCCTTTCAACTCTCCATAATACCATCCTAAAAAACGTCCCACCTTAAAGGCGTGTTCTACTGTAAGATTCTTGTTTGCTTCGCCACGGAAGCCATCCGTTCCAAAATATCTTCCCATGATTTTAATACTCCTTTTTCTTATCATTATACTTCTAAGAATCTCTTTTAAGACCCGAGAAAACTATTTGTGAACCCCTCTATAAACCTTCTCTTAACAAAATGCCCAAAAGCTTTGGGCATTTCATCAAATCATTCTCATTTTTCTAATCAAACAGAGGCGTGTTGTAAACACCCCTTGCGATCAATTCCCTGAACGCATCCATAACCGTCTGTTTGTCCTCGGCGTATGTAACCCCGAACCATTTATCGGCCGTTTCCAACACTTTTACTGAAATCTGATCCGCTTTCAGCAAATCACCGATAAAGGTTGGCACCAGATATTCTGCCTTAATATCCCCAGGCTTCACATTTCCAAGGAAGGTGGAAAATCCATTCTCCAGCAATTCCAAAAACTCTGGTGTCAGCCCCCACATATTCATGGAGACATGGGTACCTGTCGGAATCACATTGTCAGCTTCATCTCTGACAATGCCATCCTCTCGACGCATGATACCGTGAGTCTCCACAATGCCGGTCAGCATATCTGCTTCATCCACTTTACACACACCACGTGTCACCGTACCATTGTCACTTAAAGTGTTATCCAGAATAAAGCCAGCCATGCAGTATGCACGCTCTTTGTCACCGTTGGCAACCAGATAATCATGCACCTTTACAAAGGCTTCTTTTCCATAATAATCATCCGCATTGATCACGGCAAAAGGTTCTTTCACAATTCCCTTGCAGCAAAGCACCGCCTGCCCGGTTCCCCAAGGCTTGGTTCTTTCTGCCGGTCTTTCAAACCCCTCTGGCAGATCATCCAATGACTGGAATACATATTCCACTTCACAGATCTGCTCAATCCGCTTTCCGATTACATCATAAAAATCCTGTTCAATATCCTTACGGATAATAAAAACAATCTTGTCAAAACCAGCTTCCAGGGCATCATGAATGGAATAATCAATAATAATCTCTCCATTTGGTCCAACTGGTGTCAGCTGTTTTACACCACCACCGAAACGAGAGCCAATGCCAGCTGCCATAATCACTAATGTTGTCTTCATGTTCTTATCCTTTACTTATTAAAATACCTATAACGTCCCACTCACTGACTATACATAGTCTTCAAAACTTGTTTCCACTGCCGCAACAATTTTGGCAAGCGCCTCCTGCTCATCCACACCTTCGCAGACAAATTCCAACTCGGTTCCAAAAGGAACACCTGCTCCTAAAATACTTAAAAGACTCTTGGCATTGGAAACATTGCCGTTGGGTGTACGAAACGTAACTCTGCACTCAAATCCATTTGCAATCTGGCAGAGTGCTCCAGCCGGATGGACATGCAATCCGGCCGGATTTTTTATCTTTACTTTTTGACTAACCATTCTCGTTCCTCTCGTCCTCTTAAGAATCGGTTCCTGCATCCGGATTTTCAACCGGCGGCACCGCTTCCTGTTTTGTCACCTGAACTGTAACCTGTACCGTGCCTTCCACCTGATAATTCCCCGCCACGGTAACTGTCAGTGTCTGTTCACCCTCTGTAACACGGGAGGCATCTACCGTTCCCTTCAATTCAGACTCTGTAATAGCATTCAGTTCGGAAGGATATCCCTTGACAGAAAGTTCAACAGAAGATTCCTTAATGGTTGCCTGATACCCTTCCGGTATATTCAGGATTTCCACATTCCCTGCTGGCATTGCGTAGGTTCTTACGGCTTCCTGCTCCAGGGTAATGATTACTTCTATTTCAGGTTCCTGGCCTGCCACAAGGGTGATGCCCTCTGGCAGATAATCCCTGATATCAATCACCTTTTCAATGGTTCTATCTGCACCGCTGACACTCATCTCCGGTCCGCTGACAAGGATAGCATCCACGTCAATGATTGCCTCTGGCTCACCTACGATGTTTACGGATGTCAGGCTGCCTGCTGCGGACACTACCTGATATCCTTCTGCCGGTGTGCCATTGTAATGGTATTCAATCGGCACGGTTTTCTGTTCCAGAATACCGATCGATACCGTAACCCTGGTATGATCAAAGGTAAGGCGGCTGGTATCCACTTCGTTGCCTTCGCTGTCATAAAATACCAGCGACGTGGTTGTTGCGGTATCTGCCTGGAGAGATTCAATTTCTACCCAGGCGACTGCTCGCTGGATGCGCTCTACCACAGACTTTGGACCCGTCACTTCCACTTCCTTAATATTTGCCTGCAGCTCCTCAGACAACTGGTAACCTTCCGCTACCGTTCCCGTCGTTTCTACTTCTACAGGGATCTTTTCTGACACAATATTCTCCACATAGACTTCCACATACTTGGCACGACTGGTGATGGAAACATAGTTGCCATATCGACTGCAGGTAATCTGGATTGGTACCTGTGAATTGTTCTCAATATTGCTCAAATCAGCTGTTACTGTAAAGTCAGAGGATGTCAGACGATCCACATAGGAACGCTGTCCACTAACAGTAAACGTAATGGTGTCAGAATCGTCTATTACTTCATAGGTCTTGCCCTGCTCGGTCAGATACTCTGCATTCAGAATCTCAACCTGCATGGTAAATCTTTGTGTTCTTTCCGGATCTTCCGTATTGACAATCACCAGCCAGATTACAATCGCAATGACTGCTGCCAATACCTTGAGGCCGAAGTTATTTGTTATCCGCTTTAGAATCTTTTGCAACATCTTTCAGCCTCCTTCTCAATTTTTCCACCAACGGACTTGCATTGTTAGAAGCACCTACCAGGTTATTCAATTTTTCCTTCAAAAAGTCCGCGTCAATATTGCGGTGAAGCACGCCGCCAACCGCCAGGGATACATATCCCGTTTCCTCTGAAACAACAATTGTTACGGAATCGCTGGTCTCACTGACACCAACCGCCGCACGATGTCTGGTTCCCAGATCCTTACTCAGACGCAGGTTGTCAGACAATGGCAGATAACAGGTAGCAGCTACAATACGATTACCGCGCACAATAACAGCACCATCATGCAATGGTGTGTTATGTTCAAAGATATTGATCAGCAACTGACTGGATAATAAAGAATCCAGTGTAATCCCTGAACGTATGTATTCATTTAACGGAGTGGATCGCTCAATAACGATCAATGCTCCTGTTTTTACCTTACTCATTTCAAAGCAAGCCTTCACAATCTCATTGGTCGTCTTTTCTGTATAATCGTCCGGACTCTCCTTCTGAAGATTCCGACTGAAAAATGCCGCCAACAGATTGGTTCTTCCCAGGCTTTCCAACGCATGACGGAGTTCTGGCTGGAAAATGATGACCAGCGCAATAACTGCCACACTGAACAGCTTGCCGGCAAGCCAGAGAATGGTATTCATCTGGAACAGCGCTGCCACTGCAAGGAATACAAATACTACCAAAAGCCCCCGCAGCAGAGCCCATGCACGGCTGTTTTTCAACCATACCAGGAAGTGATACAATATGAACCCGATGATA
The DNA here is from genome assembly GCA_017472565.1 of Eubacterium sp. Taxonomy (GTDB): domain Bacteria; phylum Bacillota; class Clostridia; order Lachnospirales; family Lachnospiraceae; genus Brotonthovivens. The sequence goes on along the minus strand of JAFUPY010000097.1, from coordinate 58,838 downwards.
ATGATTTCGATCACGTCTGTCACGGATATCGTAAGTTTATCCAGGTTGAGCCAATACAGATATTGGTCAACGAATGCATACAGAGGTGCAATAATCTCTTTCATCCTTTCACTCCTTGTCTAAAATTTATTCTAACCATTCACCTTCAACATCGAACTCTTCCATCGCTTTTTTTGCTAATTCATCCTCTTTTGAAAGTGCCACTGGCTTTTCTTCTTTATTCAGTTCCATGCGAATTTCCTTTGCAAGATCCTGATGAATCTGAACCTGACTGTTTTTCTTTACTCGGCCAGGTGCTTTTACCGCTTTACGCTTCTTGGACGCGATCTGTTTGATCTCCCGGTCTTCCAATTCTACAGACAGCTTTGGAACCGCCTTAACATAGTAATAATACTCCTCGTCCTCAAACTCTACACGTTCTACACGGGAATAATCTAACGGTCGGATAATGAACATCAGACCAGCGGAAAGAATCAGCCCGATGAAGCTGCCGACAAATACGATCAACAGCTTGCCCGGATTGCCCAGTGCGATCATACCGCCGCCAACGACAATAAACTGGATAACGGTTCCTGCAATAATAGAAGTTCCCCACGCATGGTCACCTGGTGACTTGCGTACAAAATACACCACAATCGCCGCAATCACAAATGCAAACATATACAGGAACATTTCTTTATTGACAAATAACTGACTGATGGCCAGGGTAAACTTGGACGTTCCTGCAGACTCCTGAAAAGAACGGAACAGGGCTTCGTTATCCCTCACATTCTTCAACAGGAAATAAACCATCGTACCACAAAGAACAGAGATCACATCGTATGGTCTGGTAGCAATTCCTACTGCATTTGGCATCACATACGGGATGCGCAAAAAGCAGAAAATCGGAGTCAGGATCACATAATATCCTTTATCCTTTGTAAATCTGAAATACAGGAAAAACATCAGCAGGAACAACAGCAGACCGATCACGCACAGTTCCAGCGCCAGTGCATAAAAATTCACCAGAATTAATACAATCGCAACGAATACCGTGAAGGAAATCGGGGTAAATGCACCTGCGGCTGCCAAAGCACACAGCAACAGCGGATTGCCTGCAATCTTATTATATCCAACAAACTGGCTGATAAGAATAAAAGCTACCATTGCAATGCAGAACTTTACTGCTGCCAACACCAGCTTTTCTCGCTTGCCTACCGTCTGAAAAAACTTTTCTTTCAATTCCAGAAAAAATGTCATTTTACTATCTCCATAAAACTGTTATCTGCTTATTTCTCTTCCTCAGCACTCTGATAGGATCTGGCCACACGATTCAGCTCTGTGCTGTAGTTTTTCGCCTTCTCCGAGCAATAATTGTGACGTTTTCGCGCCCAAAAATATGTGATGCACAAAAAAACTGCCATAAATATCAGATACAGCACCAGCACACCCATTCCAAAGGACTGTATCTGTGCCAGACTGTTTAAATTGTCAACCCGGTCCAACTCCAAAAACAGATAGAACACCAAAAGTATCACAAAGGAAATGGTTCCATAAATAAAAGACTTCAGCATCTGCATTGCCACGTAATCTTTGCGGCGGTACGCACTGATCGCCAATTCCTTGTCTCCGCCATGGCTCTCGTAAATGGCCATTTTGGTCATGTCTTTCACCTTTTCCTGATTGATCATACTTTCACCTTCTTATCAACGCCCAAAATTGAGCCCACTCCGACTCATTACATTTTATTATAACATGCTGTCTATATATTTGAAAGGGTTAATTACCCTCCGATTGCCACAGTTAAGACATAGATTTTCCAAACCCCTGCCTTGCGCAGAACCGCTGCTGCTGCATCCACGGTAGCACCTGTCGTATAAATATCATCCACCAGAATGACCCGTTTCCCTGCCAGCACAAAATCTCCACACTGTGTCCGTATTCCAAATGCCTGCTCCAGGTTTTTCTGTCGCTGTCTTGCGTCCAGCCCTTTTTGTGCCTGGGTTTCTGTATGTTTCACCAGCATATTTTCCTTACAGGGAATGCCTGTCTGCCGACTGATGGCTCTGGCTAAAATCTGTGCCTGATTATATCCCCGCACCCGCTCTTTTTCTTTTGTCAGCGGAATGGGAATCAGATAATCTGCCCGACAATTTCGGATCCAAAATCCCAGTATTTTACAGATTTCTTTCCCAAAAAAGACGCCATATTCCCGCCGATTAGACATTTTAAATCGATACAATGCGCCTCTAACCGAACCCTGATAAGAAAACAGGGCTCTTGCCTGCTCATAATTGTGTCTGCGTCGGCTGCAATCATAACAATACTCCACCCGTTTATTCTCAATGGGCTTGCCGCATTTCATACAATGTGAATCCGTTATGTAAACCAATTGTTTTTGACATTTTCTGCAGACACCAGGTTCTTTCTCCATCCGATTCAGCCGATCATCGCAGAACGGACAACAGGGCGGATAGAGTTCTTCCACCGCCCGTTTCAGTATGGTCATCATTTGCAGCAAAACTGTTTTGATATCTTGTTTTTTCACATACCCTCTTTTCCGGTATGACTTTTAGAATCCTGGCCTAATACTGCTCCAACAATCTCTCTCTTAGTCCAGTATAACGTTTTTGTTCATTTACATTTTGAATCATGCTTTGGAAAAACCCGTCATCTCCAACTATGGTGACACATTTTTTGCCGCGGGTGACTGCCGTGTACAAAAGATTGCGGTTCATCAGCATGCGGGGGCCACTTAAAATCGGCATGACCACAGCGGGATACTCGCTGCCCTGGGACTTGTGTACCGTGATAGCATACGCCAGCTCCAGTTCATCCAACTGCTTGAATGGATATTCCACCGTTTTTCCTTCCTCGTATTCCACAGTCATTGTCTCCGAAAAGGTGTTGATTTCCTTGACAATTCCCATATCTCCATTGAAAACGCCCAAACCTTTTTCAATCGGAATCCCATAACGGCTCAGGATTTCCCACTCAATCTGATAATTGTTTTTTATCTGCATTACCTTGTCGCCCTCGCGGAAAAGGGTCTGGCCCTGCTCCCGCTCCTGCTTGTTCGGTGATGGTGGATTCAGATACTGCTGCAAGATGGTATTCAATCGTTCCACCCCCAGCAGTCCCTTTCGCATTGGCGTCAGCACCTGAATATCAAAGGGATTGGCATCCACATATTTGGGAAGCTTTTGCTGGATCAACTGGATACAAATGCCGATGATCACATCCGCATCATATCGCTTCAGGAAAAAGAAATCCCTGCTCTTATTATCCAGTATAACCGGCTCTCCCGCATTGATCTTGTGGGCATTTACAACAATATCACTCATGGAGGCCTGACGGAAAATACGTTTCAGTCGGACCAACCTGCACACATTGGCTTCAATGATATCCTTCAGCACACATCCAGGTCCAACACTCGGCAACTGATCGGCATCGCCCACCAGAATCAGACGCGTTCCATAAACAATGGCTTTCAACAGAGAATGGAGCAAAGTTATGTCAACCATAGACACTTCATCAATGATAATCACATCTGCTTCCAGAGGATTTCTTTCATTTCGTTCAAATCCCACATGTCCGCCCCGTTCTTCCACATTGCCGTTCAGTTCCAGCATACGGTGAATGGTCCTTGCTTCAAATCCAGTAGCCTCGCTCATACGCTTTGCCGCCCGTCCCGTTGGCGCTGCAAGGAAAATATCCATTCCCTCCGCTTCAAAGTACTGAATAATGGCATTGATGGTGGTGGTCTTTCCTGTTCCCGGTCCACCAGTGATTACCAACAATCCACGTTTTGCTGCCTCTTTTACCGCTTCCCGCTGGATTTCATCCAGCTCAATCTCTGTGTTTTTTTCAATCCGGTGTATCTGCTTTTCAATCTGAATTTCCGGCACATCATAGCTGACATTGAGAGCGCGAAGCATGGCAGCCGTGTTGGCTTCCATGTGATAATAGGCAGCCGCATACACATAGATGACCCCACCCAGTTCCCGCATGATCAGCTTACGTTCCATGCTCATGTCCATATAATGTTTCTCAATGTATTCTGGATTCACTTCCAACAATTCGCTTGCTCTGGCAGTGAGCAGCTCCTTTGGCAGGCAAGTATGCCCGTCAACGGCCGCCTGCTGCAGTACATACAGGATGCCGCTGCGAATACGAAAATCCGAGTCCGCATGAATCCCTACTCTGCGGGCAATCTCATCTGCAATCTTAAATCCCACACCGCTCATGTCATCTGCCAGCTGATATGGATTTTCCTGAATAATACGATATACGTTCATGCCATAGGTCTGATAGATTTTTACAGAAAGGGATAAGGAAATGCCGTATTTCTGTAAAAAAATCATCGCCTGACGAAGTTCTTTTTTCTCCTCAGACTGCTGGGCAATCTCCATGGCCTTACGTTCGCTGATACCCTTTACCTCTGCCAAACGCTCCGGTTCTTCCTCAATAATACGGAAAGTGTCCTCTTTAAAACGGCGAACAATGCGGGATGCCAGTGCTGCGCCGATTCCCTTGATGGCACCTGAACCAAGATATCGTTCAATAGAAACCAGATCCTGCAGTTCCTTTGTCTCATAGGTGCTGACCTTGAACTGTTCCCCATAGGTGCTGTGAGATACGTATTCTCCTGTCAAAGCAAGCATCTCACCTTCATTTACAACGTGAAAAATGCCGGTACAGGTAATCTCTTCTCCTTCATTCACCAGATGCAAAACTGTATATCCATTTTCTGTATTCCGATAAACTATATGTTCTACATATCCTGTAATTGTTTCCATGTTTCTTCCTTTATCACCGCACGCTGACGCTTTACACGTTTGAAGTGGGGGCAATCTACCATCTTGGTATATTTTAAAAGGGGACCGCCCAAAAAGCATGTCCCCTTAAACGTTCTCGTTTCTTTCTCTTAGTCGTCAATTTTACCAGATAAGAATTCTACATATTTACCTGTTCCAACGGCAACACATGTCATTGGATCTTCCGCTGTCATGGTGTTGATACCTGTGTTGGCTTCTAACAACTGTTCCAGTCCACGTAACAGCGCACCACCGCCGGTAAGAACGATACCTCTGTCTGCAACGTCTGCTGCAAGTTCTGGTGGCGTTTTTTCCAATACGCTGTGAACCGCCTCCACGATCTGCATGGTTGCTTCCCGCAGTGCTTCTTCTGTTTCCTCAGAAGTAACGGTAACTGTTTTTGGAAGACCGGTTACCAGGTTACGTCCACGCACTTCCATAGTCATTGGCTCAGCCAGTGGATAGCAGGTACCGACTTTGATCTTGATATCTTCTGCTGTTCTTTCACCGATGAGAAGGTTGTGTTTCTTTCTCATATAGCGAACGATTGCTTCATCAAAGTCATCACCAGCAATCTTAATGGAAGCACTTACTACCGTACCACCAAGAGAGATAACTGCAATATCTGCAGTACCACCGCCAATATCAACGATCATATTACCGCATGGTTTGGAAATATCGATACCTGCACCAATTGCTGCAGCGATAGGTTCCTCAATGATCTTAACATCTCTTGCACCTGCCTGATAAGTGGCATCTTCAACCGCTTTTTTCTCAACTTCTGTAACGCCACTTGGTACACAAACGCTGATCAATGGTTTGCGGAGACTTCTTTTGCCTACTGCCTTCTGGATGAAATACTTCATCATTTTTTCTGTAACTGTATAGTCGGAAATAACACCCTGACGAAGAGGTCTGACTGCCACAATGTTGCCAGGTGTACGCCCAAGCATCAGACGTGCCTCCTCACCAATTGCTTTGATTTTGTTTGTATCACGGTCAAAAGCAACCACGGATGGCTCTTTTAACACAACGCCTTTACCCTTCACATATACAAGGATGCTGGCCGTTCCCAAGTCAATTCCAATATCTGTTGATACCATAACTTCTCCTTCCTACTATTTCTGCCATTTATTTTTATTCAAAATTACGAATGTTATCTCATCGTATCTTTTATTCTAATCCTACGCTATGTAAATAAGCCTGTCCTATAAAAAGACGCACTTATTCACTTATATATTATATATAAATATTTCCAATTTTCAAATGCTTTTTCGAAATTTCATAAAAAACAAAGGATTCTTAATCTTTTTTTATATTTTAAACACATTTTTTTCACATTTATTGCCTATACTGACAGTGTACTAGCAAAAAAGTTCTTTATATGGTACGCTTCGCGTTCCTATAAAAATTTTTTTCATAACTCATGCCCCTCGTTATGGTCTGCCCACCAGGCGAGGGGCACTCCCCGAAATGTAGCCCTGATTGAGAACAACCAGGGCTTTTTAATTTGCGTACCTTCGCAGGAAAAAAATTGGCTCTTACAAACCTTAAAACGGTTTGCGCGAGGCAATTTTTCTTCCTGCTACGGGGATATCAGTTTACAACAGTTGAATCATTTAATACAATGGCATTCTTTCAAATGTTTATAAAAAACGTTTGATATACTGGCCTGTGTAGGAGGCTGGATTCTGGGCGACTTCTTCTGGAGTGCCCTGGGCTACGACTGTGCCGCCGCCGTCGCCGCCTTCCGGACCCATATCGATGATGTAGTCTGCGGTCTTGATGACATCAAGGTTGTGTTCGATGACGAATACGGAGTTGCCGCCGTCTGCCAGTCGATGGAGAATATCTACTAGCTTATGAACGTCTGCGAAGTGAAGGCCGGTGGTCGGTTCATCCAGGATATAAATGGTCTTTCCTGTGCTTCTGCGGCTCAATTCCGTTGCCAGCTTGATACGCTGTGCCTCTCCGCCGGATAAGGTGGTGGATGGCTGACCCAGTTTGATATAGGAAAGTCCCACGTCGTACAATGTTTGAATCTTGTTTCTGATGGATGGCACACTGGAGAAGAAATCCAATGCTTCTTCTACGGTCATATCCAGCACGTCAAAGATACTTTTTCCTTTATACTTCACTTCCAGTGTCTCTCGATTGTAGCGTTTGCCATGGCACACTTCACATGGCACATAGACATCTGGCAAGAAATGCATTTCAATTTTGATAATACCATCGCCAGAGCAAGCTTCGCAGCGACCACTTTTCACATTGAAGCTAAAGCGACCCTTCTGATAGCCTCTGGCCTTGGCATCTGCCGTTGCCGCAAACAGGGTTCGGATGTGATCAAACACCCCTGTATAGGTAGCAGGATTGGAACGAGGTGTTCGACCAATCGGAGACTGGTCGATACAGATTACCTTATCAAGCTGTTCCACGCCTTCGATGCCCTCATGTTTTCCCGGAATGGAACGGGCACGATTCAATGCTTTCGCCAAATGTTTGTATAAAATCTCATTGATCAGCGAACTCTTTCCTGAGCCGGACACACCGGTAACGCAGGTCATTACGCCCAGAGGCAGCTTCACATCAATGTTTCTCAAGTTATTTTCTCTTGCACCTTTTACTGTCAGGTATCCCGTTGGCTCACGTCTTATCTCAGGCACCGGAATAGACAGTCTGCCACTGAGATAGTCTCCGGTAACAGACTCCGGACAAGCCATAATCTCTTCCGCCGTTCCTGTGGCAACAATCTTGCCGCCATGTTCCCCGGCCCCAGGACCGATATCCACAATAAAATCTGCTGCTCGCATCGTATCTTCATCATGTTCAACAACAATCAAGCTGTTGCCCAAATCCTTCAGATTTTTTAAAGCAGAAAGCAGTTTGTCATTGTCTCGCTGATGAAGACCAATACTCGGTTCATCCAGGATATAGGCAACACCTACCAGACCGGAACCAATCTGAGTGGCCAATCGGATACGCTGTGCTTCTCCCCCAGACAATGTACCTGTGGCTCTTGCAAGGGACAGATAATCCAAGCCTACTTCCATCAAAAATCCCACACGGGCACGAATCTCACGCAGTACCTGTTCCCCAATGAGCCGCTGCTGCTCGGTCAGATCCATATTTTGTAAAAAAGCATGCAAATCTTTTACCGACATGGACGTAATCTCATGAATGTTTTTTCCTGAAATCGTCACTGCCAGCGCCTCTTTTTTCAAACGCTGCCCATGGCATGCCGTACATGGTGTAATCCGCATAAAAGTCTCGTATTCCTGCTTCATAATATCAGAACTGGTTTCACGATATCGACGATTGGAATTTTTAATCAGTCCTTCAAAAGCAATATCATACACGCCTTCGCCCCGCTGTCCCTTATAATACACCTTCACTTCTCTTCCTTCCGTACCATGAATCAGCATATGGCGGATTTCCTTCGGCAAATCCTTATATGGAGTGGTCAGTTCAAATCCATATTCCTTGGCCAGTGCCTTCAAAATCGCATGGGTAAAACTGCCCTCTGAGGTAGAGGACTGCCAGCCCATGACCTGAATTGCGCCCTCTGCAATACTCAAAGACTTATCCGGAATCATCAAATCCTCATCAAACTCCATCTTATATCCCAAGCCAAAACAATCCGTACAGGCGCCAAATGGATTGTTAAAAGAAAAGCTTCTCGGTTCAATCTCATCGATACTGATACCGCAGTCCGGACAGGAAAAACTCTGGGAAAAGTGAAGTTCCTCGCCGCCAATCACATCCACAGTCATCAGACCATCTGCCAGATTCAATACATTTTCAATGGAATCCACCAGTCGACGCTGGATACCATCTTTTATTACTAATCGATCAACTACAATATCAATACTGTGCTTAATATTTTTATCTAATACGATTTCCTCTGTCAGTTCATAGGTATTGCCATCCACCTGGACACGAACGTACCCACTTCGTTTCGCCTTTTCCAAAAGCTTCTGATGGGTACCCTTTCGTCCCCGAACCACCGGAGCCAGCAGCTGAATCTTTGTCTTTTCCGGCAAGGCCATAATCTGATCCGCCATCTCATCCACGCTCTGTTTGCGAATCTCACGGCCACATTCCGGGCAGTGTGGAATTCCGGCTCTGGCGTAGAGCAAACGAAAATAATCATAGATTTCTGTTACAGTTCCCACAGTAGAACGTGGATTACGGTTGGTTGACTTCTGATCAATGGAAATCGCAGGGGATAACCCCTCAATCTTCTCCACATTTGGCTTTTCCATCTGACCCAGGAACTGACGGGCATAGGAAGACAGCGACTCCATATAGCGTCTCTGCCCTTCCGCATATATCGTATCAAACGCAAGAGAAGACTTTCCCGAACCAGATAAACCTGTCAAAACAACAAACTCATTTCGCGGAATATCAATGTCGATATTTTTTAAGTTGTGTTCATTCGCGCCTCGAATTTTAATATATTTCTTATCCATTGCATTATCCTATCGGTTTTTCATAAAACACCGATACCTTTCTTATCACACAGTTATAAAATCTGTGTTATCTTTCTTAAATCACTTTTTTATCGATTACTATAAATCACGCAACATGTTTTTCAGCTCTATCATCTGATCACGCAGCTGTGCCGCAGCCTCGAAGTTCAGTTCTGCTGCAGCCTTCTGCATTTTTTTGGTCACCTCTGTCACCAGTTTTTCCAGTTCCTTCTTGCTCATGGACTCTGGATCCTTCTTGAAGTTCAGTTCCTCCTGAGCAACCTTCTTGGAAATACTGATCAGCTCCCGCACCGACTTTTGAATGGTCTGCGGCGTGATTCCATGGGCTTCATTGTATGCCATCTGAATAGCACGTCTTCGCTCTGTCTCAGAGATGGCCACTCGCATGGACTCAGTCATCATATCTGCATACATAACCACATGTCCTTCCGAATTACGGGCTGCTCGGCCAATGGTCTGAATCAGTGAAGTTTCCGAACGAAGGAACCCTTCCTTGTCAGCATCCAGAATTGCAACCAGCGTAATCTCTGGAATATCCAAGCCTTCTCGCAGCAGGTTTATACCCACCAGCACATCAAATACATCCAGACGCAGGTCTCGGATAATCTCTGCACGTTCCAGGGTATCAATATCAGAATGGAGATACTTCACACGAATCCCCACCTCACGCATGTATTCGGTCAAGTCCTCTGCCATTTTTTTGGTCAATGTTGTCACCAAAACCTTATGGTGTCCCTCTACTTCCTTTTTAATACGAGACAACAGATCATCAATCTGTCCTTCCACCGGGCAGACCTCAACCTGGGGGTCCAACAAGCCTGTCGGACGAATGATCTGCTCGGTACGAAGCAGCTCATGCTCCTGCTCGTACACACTTGGTGTAGCAGACACAAACAGCATCTGATCAATCTTGCTTTCAAATTCTTCAAAATTCAGCGGACGGTTATCCTTCGCCGATGGCAGTCGAAAACCATAATCCACCAAAGTTGTCTTTCGGGACTGATCCCCAAAATACATCCCCCGCACCTGGGGAATGGTCATATGAGACTCATCCACAATAATCAAAAATTCCTCTGGGAAGTAATCAATCAATGTATAAGGCGGTGCCCCAGGCTCCAATCCGGATAAATGTCTGGAATAGTTCTCAATCCCACTGCAAAATCCGGTTTCCTTCAACATCTCTATATCAAAGTTGGTGCGCTCCGCAATACGCTGCGCCTCCAACAACTTGTCCTCACTCTTGAAATAGCGAACTCGTTCTTCCAATTCTTCCTCAATATGCTTCGCCGCCTCCAGAATCTTTTCCTGCGGCACAACATAATGAGACGCCGGGAAAATCCCCAAATGTTCCAACCGACTCTTAATCTCACCAGTCAATACGTCAATCTCTGTAATGCGGTCAATCTCATCCCCGAAAAACTCGATGCGATAAGCAGTTTCACCTCTATCCGCAGGGAAAACCTCTACCACGTCACCGCGCACACGAAACGTACCACGATGAAAATCCATATCATTTCGCGTATACTGCATATCCACCAATTGTCGCAGTACCTGATCACGATCCTTTTCCATCCCTGGCCGCAAGGAAATCATCATATTCTGGTAATCTGTCGGACTACCAAGTCCATAGGTGCAGGACACACTGGATACAATAATAACATCCTTGCGCTCCGCCAAAGACGCAGTAGCAGAGAGGCGCAGCTTATCAATCTCATCATTGATAGAAGAATCCTTGGCAATGTAAGTGTCTGTAGATGGCACATAAGCTTCCGGCTGATAGTAATCGTAGTAGGATACAAAATATTCGACTGCGTTGTTAGGGAAGAATTCTTTAAACTCACCATATAATTGGGCCGCAAGGGTTTTATTGTGCGCTATTACCAAAGTTGGTTTGTTAAGCTGAGCGATTACATTCGCCATCGTAAAGGTCTTACCTGACCCTGTAACTCCTAGCAAAGTCTGGAATTGGTTGCCTTCCTGGAAGCCTTTTACAAGAGCTTCGATAGCCTGTGGCTGATCGCCGGTAGGCTTATATTCTGAATGTAATTTAAAACATCTTTGTGCATCTTGCATAAAAACACCTCCAAAATCTATAGTATAAAAAGTTTGTCTATCAACCTGAAATTCGTGTAATTTTTGTAAAGACATCTGGTTAATACTCTAAATTAACCCTATACACGAATTTAGGTCACAAATTTGTAATCGTAGTACGTGCAAAGTATTCAGGTGGATATTTTGCCTTCATTATGCCATGATCATCGCCAATAGCAATAATCATTTTTCTACTTCATCAGACTCCATAACGATAATCTCCTCTTGTCCATCCCCCATAAGCAATCTATCAAAATCGCTTTGATAAAGTTGATCCTGCTTTATTCTGTATTTTTCAAACTCGCTTAACGCATGTTGCTCTGCCATTTTTGCTGAAATAGTTCCTGCATGAGTAAGGATATCTTTTCTGGACAAGCGCAATACCCCCTCAAATTGCACCGCCCAATCTTCCATTGTCATCGGAATTTGTTCTTCTGCTCTAAGTTCTGCTAAATCCAGATATGCGTTCACAATCCTTGCCATCGCTGATAATTCTTCTTTTGTAAGATAATTTTTTGCAACAACCACATCAAATCTCTGTATTTTACCACTTGGTGCGTCTTTCCAAGTAGTCAGTCCCATGTGTTCTTTTTCACTATCAGCCCTATGATAAATTACTTCTGCGGCTGTTTCACCATGTATCGCCCAGTGTAATTGATTCTGTACTCTTGCAAAAAACGTTCTGGTAGTTTGAGCTTTTGGATCGTAATCAATACTTGTCGCATAAATATCTGTAATTTTTTGATAAAATCGTCTTTCTGATAAACGGATTTCTCGAATTCGTTCTAACTGCTCTTCAAAGTAATCTTTCGTCAAGATAGTGCCGAAATTTTTCAGACGCTCATCATCCATAGTGAACCCTTTTATCGTAAATTCTTCAATGATACCATTCGCCCATTTACGGAACTGTACAGCTCTTGGCGAATCCACTTTATTACCAACCGCAATAATAGCTTTCAAATTATAATGGTTTGTATTATAGTTTTTTCCATTAGACGCAGTTATTTGAAATTTTCGTATAACTGACTGTTCCTCCAATTCACCATCAGCAAATATTTTTTTTAAATGATAATTAATTGTATGCGTTTCCACATTATATAATAATCCCATCATTTTTTGTGTAAGCCAGACATTCTCATCAAAATATATAGCATTTACATCATTTTCCCCAGTCGCTGTAATAAAAGTCAAATATTCAGCTGCGGATGAACGAATAATTGATATTTCCTTTCTATTTTTCTTTCCCATGCTTTCTCCTCTTTCTTTTTCAACTATTCGAAAAATTCGAATAGTTGAATCTTATTCCACTTGCTACATGTATGTATCTGTTTTATATTTTACAAACTTTTCTCCATTACACGAATTTAGGTCACAAATTTGTAATCGTAATACGTGCAAAGTATTCAGGTGGATATTCGGGAGACAGTGTCTCTCGAATTTTATTCTTCATAAAATTCCCAATATCCCTTTCTGTCAGACCCAATGGGCATTTTTTGTATTATATCACAATCCGCATATCCGAACAAGCGTTCTGCACTGTTTTTAAAAATAGCAATTGACAAATTAGATATAAATGGTTATCTTCAAATCAATAATAGTAATTATTACTATTTATGAAATATTTATTTTAAAACAAACATTTTTGCAGGCGCAGATCAGATGTTGGCAGCATGCCGCTGTTAAGTATGGAAGTTCTGGTCTTAGAATCGTTTCCATCTCTCCTGGCACATTTGCAACACCAATGGGCATTTTAGAGGGTGAAGCAGCCTCATCATTGGCGCTCCAAGGCGCTTTGGGCCGTGTGGGTGATCCAGTAGAAATTGCAAGAATGATGGCCTTTATGGTTAGTGATGCCTGCAGTTATCTGACAGGTGTAGATATTCTCTATGATGGCGGTTCCATCGCTGCACTTCGCACTAAGACAGCAAACTAATTTCTGCGCAGATAATATATGGCAAAAATATAGCAGGGTATGCAATCATGTATACCCTGCTAATCGTTTCCCTTTTTCTCTTTTCTATGCTATCTTCTCTTCTATCTGTTTTCATCTTTTGGATATTAACCTAGCAGCATGGTTGCCAATGGCATCATCAGCAGACATGCGAAGAAGGATAATACAACGAAAATCAGATTCCATTTAATTGTACCTGTCATTGTCAGGTGTCCTGGTCCGAAGAACAGTGGGGATGGTACAGCAGCGGATGGTGTGATGGTTGCCATAGATGCTGCAAGTGCGATTACGATTGTAAATGCGCCCATATGTAAGGAGCCATTTGCAAGTAATACAACACCGATATTAAAGAACAATACCATGGTTACTGTATTGGACAGGAAGTTGGTCATAATGATTGCAACAATCATCAGGATTACAACAACTGCCATTGCTGGAAGTCCTTCTACCAATGGCTGGAAGATATTTCCTAACCATACGGAGATGCCAGTTGCTTCAGATGAAATTGGAACTGCAAAACAGCTTACGGTACCAGCAAAAATAACAACTGGAAATGGAACTTGTCTAAATGCAGCTGGTACATCTAAAACTGGTTTGTTGTCAACACGAATCAGTGTCAATGCAACTACACCCATGATTGCTGGAACAACAACGCCAACGCTGTTTAAGTATCCCATTACCACTGGCATTACGCCCTTTAAAATAGATGGTGCTAATACAAAAATAACAACGATGATAAATACTACTGCAGCAATCTTACCATCTTTTCCTAATGGTTTACTGTCTCTTTTAACCGCTTCTACATCAAAGTTCTTAAATGCAGATGTATCTGGATTCCAGATACGGACTGCAATCATAATCGCGAAGAACATGATTACGGAGAATGGTACGCCCACCATTAACCAGTCAGCATAGGAAATGGAAATTCCAAGCTGTGTCTCTGCAAGACCCATAATGATGTTTGGCAGCGCATGTGCGATTGGTGACGCGATGGAAAGGATTACATTGCCCCATAATGTACCAGTGAAGATACATACATAGAATGGATCCCCTTTCTGCACACCAATACGTTCGCACAGGGAACCTGCGATTGCCACATAGATAACAGCCAGTGACAGGTTATCCATGAACAGACCGATAATGATGTTTGACGCGAAGAACATTGCCATAAATGCATATGGTCTTCCCTGAACAAATTTACGAGTTACGAACCAGATGGCGATTTTGTCAATAACGCCAGTTTCTTTCAGGCAAACATTTAACAGCATATAAACGATAACTGTGATTGCAACGAAGTGCCCCAATGAGTTGGCCCAAACTTCATTGGCTGTCATTGCCTGTGTACACACCAAAAGACCCAATGCTAACAATGAAGTCCAATGTGTGTTTGTGGTTAACCAAAGGTATAAAACTGGAATCAGAATCGCAATCACGCGAACACCCAGATCTGTCAGTCCATTTGTTGGCTGAAGTGCGACGGCAAGAACAATACCGATGATCAACGCAATCAGATAATGCATATACTCTTTCTTTACTGCTTTCATTTTTACTCTCTCCTTAGTACATCCTTTTTACTACTCTTTTGCCAATTACAGAACGGTATGGAACCATATACCCGCTATATAGTGCCATACAGTTGCATGCACTAAGGATTTTATCATGTATTGTTACAATACAATCAATGTTTTTGATGTTTTTTAATTATTTTTAGATGTATGGCGCTATATACACCAGATATATAGTCTTACAATACATGTGCACTTTTCACAACAACTTTGTTATTTTTTTATCTATAAAACCTGCTATCGGCAGCTTCCTCTTGGTGTTTTGGTAAAAAAAAGAACCCCCGGTTTTCACCGAGGGTTCTCATTTCAACTCTTGTAATGCTAATTACATTTCAATTGGTTTTGCGTTTGGAATTTCTTTAAAATGCTCAATTGCAGTGATAGCGATACAAACTGCATAAAGTAAGAATCCGATAAATTCAATCGCTGCAAATGGTGCAAATGGAATTCCAAGGATTTCAGACTGATATCCACGACCTGCATAAGAGCCAATCTGCTGGAAAGCCTTGAAAGCCATCAAAACTGCGAAGATCACACAGATAACCTGTACAATACCATCTACCGTACATCTTACCTTTGGTGGGAATTTGTTTGTAAACATATCTACACGTACGTGCGCATCTTCTAACTGTGTCTTACCGAATGTAAGGAACATCATAATTACCATCATTAACGCAACCAGCTCGTTGGTACCAGAAACACGAAGGTTAGATACCAGACTCAGGATAACGTCGATAACCTGAATTGCTGTTGCAAAGAGTAACGCAAACATTCCGATATAAGAAATGCCACCGCATAACTTTGTCATTCCAGAGCGAAATTTTTTCATAAGAATTTAACTCCTTTCAGGACAGCATTTCTAACATACTAAAAATACTGACTAAAATTATTTGTTAGCTGCTTCGATTTCAGCCATAGCTGCTTCGTAGATTGCCTGACCATCTGGTGTAGCTGCGATCCAAGCGTCTTTTGTAGCCTGAGCTGCTGCTTCAAGGTTAGCTCTCTCAGCGTCAGATAATTTGTAAAGTTTTTCAGCTACGCCGTCCATAGCTTTAACTCTAGCTTCACATTCATCCCATGTATCTGTGTATTTACCAGCGTCTGCAGAAACTTCGTCTAAGATTTTCTGAGGGTCTGCTGGAAGGTTAGCATAGCTATTTGGGTTCATGAGCATGAAGTATGTAGAAACACCAATGTTTTCATCTAAGAAATAGTTAACTGTTTCATATAATTTGAAAGATTCAATTGCGTGCCAGTCTGTGATACATCCATCGTATACACCTTTGTCAAGGTTGGAGTACAGGTCGTTGATTGCACATGCTTCAGCAGATGCACCAAGCTGTCCGATAAATGTTACAGGAGGGCCAGAGTTACCACGAAGTGCCATACCTTTCAGATCAGAAACTGCTTCAATCTTCTTATCTACAGTAGAGATTGGAGACTGGCAGTTTGTGTGAAGGAATAATACATGGTAGTTCGCATATTCAGCATCCATGTAATCATAGTTGTTGTAGAAGTTCCAGATAGCTTCGGAACCAACAGTTGCCTGTGTAATGTCGATACATGGAAGCATGAATACTTCTGTTACAGGGAACTGTCCAGCATAGAAGGACTGAAGACCCCAAGCGATATCTACTGTTCCGTTCAGAACTGCGTCGATAGAGTCCTTAGGACCAGCGATAGAACCACCGTGATGAACGATAATATCGATAGCTCCGCCAGATTTTTCTTCCACTTCTGCTGCCCAGTTATTTAAGAATTCACCTGTAGAAGATGCTTCTGGGTCATGCTGTGTAACCTGAAGTGTATAAACTTTGTCAGGTTTTGCTGTATCGCCACCTGCTGCTTCGCCAGAACCACCTGTTGGTGCTGGATCACTGCCACAACCTGCTGCTAATGCTGCTACCATTGCTGCACAAATTAAAACTGAAACGACTCTCTTTTTCATAATGTCCTCCTTTTATGTAGTGATTAAATATTTATGCTCGCGCACATTTCACTCTTTTCATAAAACCCCATGTAGTTTTTAGATCTTAATAGGTGTAATCGTACATTAACTGTGGTAAACCAAGAGATAATGGTGTAACCAGAGCAACGATGATTACTGCGATGATCAGGGCAACTACAAACGGAGCAACGCCCTTGAAGATACGGCCAAGAGATACATCTTTGGCGATACCTTTCATTACGTATACACACATACCTACCGGTGGTGTGATCAGACCTAACTGCATGATCATAACCATCAGTACGCCGAACCATACTGCTGAGAATCCCATATCTGTAACGATTGGTAAGAAGATAGGGGTTAACAGTACGATCAGTGGTAAGGAGTCTACGAAACATCCCAATACAGCGTAAATTGCAAGGATTGCAACGATAACCAGGAAGTCTGGTACGTTGGAAGCTGCAACTGTTTCCGCCAACATAACTGGTAAACGTGTTAAGGTTAAGAAGTAACCAAATACATACGCACCAATCATAATCATGAAGATCATGCCGGATGTTCTAAGAGTATCCATACATGATTTTTTGAGGTTTTCCCAGTTGAATTTCTTCTTACCGATCATGAACAGTAACGCACCGAATGCACCGATCGCTGCACCTTCGTTCGCTGTGAAGATACCTGCGAAGATACCGCCAAGTACGATAACGAAGAGGATCAGGATTGCGATAACGCCCTTGATTGATTTCAGTTTTTCAACAAAGGATACCTTTTCACCCATAGGTGCAAGGGATGGGTTTCTCTTAACAAGGATCAAAATAGTCATAACATAAACTGCTGCTAAGAAGATACCTGGTAAGATACCCGCTGCGAACATGGTACCGATGGATTCTTCTGCCTGAATCGCATAAAGAATGAAACCGGTAGATGGTGGAATCAGGATACCTAATGTACCACCAGCTGCGATAGAACCGCAGGCAAGTTCGTCTTTGTAATTATATTTTCTCATTTCCGGTAAGCAAACAACACCTAATGTAGCTGTTGTAGCTGTTGCTGAACCACAGATTGCCGCGAAGAATGCGCAGGCAACGATTGTTGCGGAAGCAAGACCGCCCGGAACGCGGCCGATCCATTTGTTACAGAACGTATACAAGTCCTGGCTGATGCCGGCATAGTATGCGAACTGACCCATTAGGACGAACAATGGTATAACTGAGAGACCATAGTTGTTAACTGTTGTAAATGGTACGGATGCGAAAAGACCCATAGCCGCAGTCATGTTGGTCAGGATCATGTAACCGAAGAAACCAACAACAACCATGGTGAAGCCGATGTTCATACCGAAGAACAGTAACACCAGCAGTGCAACTACACCAAGTAACCCAACGATAATTGGATCCATACACTCTCACTCCTTTCGGCTGTTTCAAACAACCTTCATCCCTGTTTCAATCATATTAAATTGAAGCAAAACTTCGAGAATTGATTCCCTACAACTGCTTAGGACCTATCCCTTGTCCTATATGAACAGCCATAACCTAATCTCCTCCCATGGCGCCGCAGCACATACTGCGATACCATACATCTCTACTCAATCATGAGTTTATACCCCTATACCTAGTATACAGCAAGGGGTTTCTAGCAAGAAACCTCCTAAAATTTTGTCTTTTTTTTTGTGCAACTTTACTATACGGATTGTGGAACAATTGTGAGAATTGTGGTTTTTGTACGAGAATTGTTCGATTGTACAAAAAAGAGGAACCATTGTCCTCTCAACGCAGACAATCGTTCCTCTTTCGTACCTGTTTCTTATCCGTTATGTTTTTTATTAAAGCAGGAAGAAACCAATTTATTTTCTTCCGCAGCACTGTTTATACTTTTTCCCACTTCCACATGGGCAAGGGTCGTTAGGATACACCTTTTCTTCTGTACGTTTTTTTGGTGCCTTTGCAAGGCTGGTATCCTTATTGGTTCCAGTCACTTTCGCAACCGCTTCACGCTCCACCTTCTGTTCTACACGAACATGGTATAACAGACGAAGGGTTTCTTCCTGAATGTTTGCTGTCATGGCATCAAACATATCATAACCAGTCATCTTGTACTCTACCAGCGGATCTCTCTGGGCATATGCCTGAAGACCGATACCTTCACGCAAAATATCCATATCATCGATATGATCTGTCCACTTGCGGTCAATCACCTTCAGAAGAACTACACGTTCCAGTTCACGGATCTGTTCCGGATCCGGGAATTCCGCTTCTTTTGCCTCATAAAGCTTCACTGCCTTTTCTTTCAGGTTGTGCTTCAACTCTTCTTTGGTCCAGCCTGCAACCTCCTCTGCATCGATTGGATCCATTGGAATTACTGGAATCAGTACATTATTCAGACCATCAATATCCCATGTGTTGCCATTGGACTGGTCTTCTGCCAGATACCCATCTACGGTATTTTCCACCTGTTCGGTAATCATACGGTAAATCGCATCCCGCATGCTTTCCCCATCTAATACACGACGGCGTTCTTCGTAAATAATCTCTCTCTGGTCGTTCATGACCTGATCATAATCCAGCAGATTCTTACGAATACCAAAGTTGTTGCTTTCAATCTTCTTCTGCGCCTTCTCGATAGAGCTGGAAAGCATCTTGTGTTCAATCTGTTCGCCCTCCGGAACACCCAGTGCATTGAATACACCGATCAGTTTTTCAGAACCGAACAGGCGCATAAGATCATCTTCCAGAGAAATGTAAAATCTGGATTCACCTGGATCGCCCTGTCGTCCGGAACGACCGCGGAGCTGATTGTCGATTCGACGGGACTCATGACGTTCGGTACCAACAATCTTCAGACCGCCGGCTGCCATTGCTTCATCGTCAAGCTTAATATCCGTACCACGACCAGCCATGTTGGTGGCGATGGTAACCGCACCATGCTGACCAGCTTCTGCTACGATCTGGGCTTCCATTTCATGGAACTTTGCGTTCAATACGTTGTGCTTGATACCCGCTTTGCTTAAGAGGCGGCTGACCAGTTCGGAGGTCTCGATGGTAATAGTACCAACCAGAACCGGCTGTCCTTTTTTGTGTGACGCAATAACTTCATTGACAACCGCATTGAACTTTTCTGCTTTTGTTTTATATACAGCGTCTTCGTGATCCACACGTGCCACTGGCTTGTTGGTTGGGATCTCGATAACGTCCATACCGTAAATATCGCGGAACTCTTTTTCCTCTGTAAGGGCAGTACCTGTCATACCAGCCTTCTTGGTATATTTATTAAAGAAGTTCTGGAAGGTGATAGTTGCCAGTGTCTTGCTCTCACGTTTTACTTTCACGTGCTCTTTTGCCTCAATCGCCTGATGCAGACCATCGGAATAACGACGACCTGGCATAATACGACCTGTGAACTCATCGACAATCAGGATCTCGTCATTCTGCACTACATAATCCTGATCTCTGAACATCAGGTTGTGGGCACGAAGGGCAAGAATAATATTGTGCTGGATCTCAAGATGCTCTGCATCTGCAAGATTTTCAATACGGAAGAACTTTTCAACCTTGCGCACACCTTCTGCTGTCAGATTGATGACCTTGTCCTTTTCGTTAACAGTGAAATCACCGTCTTCCTCTTCCATCACACCCATGATCGCGTCCATCTTGGAAAACTTACCTGTACCGGAGCCACGTTTCATCTGGCGCGCCAGAATATCGCAAGCTTCATAGAGACGTGTGGACTTACCACTCTGTCCGGAAATGATCAGTGGCGTACGAGCCTCGTCGATCAGAACAGAGTCCACCTCGTCGATGATGGCATAGTGCAGTTCTCTCTGCACAAGCTGTTCCTTGTAAATAACCATGTTGTCACGCAGGTAGTCGAAGCCAAGTTCGTTGTTTGTAACATATGTAATGTCACAGGCGTAGGCTTCCTGACGCTGCTTGTTGTCCATATCATTTAAAATAACGCCAACCTTCAGACCTAAAAACTCATGGATCTTACCCATCCATTCCGCATCTCGTTTTGCCAGGTAGTCGTTGACAGTTACTACATGCACGCCTCTGCCTTCCAGCGCGTTCAAATATGCAGGCAAAGTGGAAACCAGTGTTTTACCTTCACCTGTTCTCATTTCTGCGATACGGCCCTGATGGAGAATAATACCACCGATCAGCTGCACACGATAATGCTCCATACCGAGCACACGCTTGCCGGCTTCACGTACAACTGCGTACGCTTCTGCCATCAGATCATCTAATGTTTCACCCGCTGCAAGGCGTTCCTTGAACTCTCTTGTCTTATCACGAAGTTCTTCGTCAGACAACGCCTGCATCTGCGGACGTAACTTTTCAATTTTGTCTACAATTGGTTTTATCATTTTGAGCTCACGCTCACTATGAGTGCCAAACAATTTTTCTACAATACTCATTTTTTGTCTCCTATAAAATGCGTTAATACGCAAATATCTTATCTATTTTAACACCGTTAGCCTGTTTTCACAACAAAAAGCAATGAACGAATTGTTAATTTTCTGTAAATCAAAAGTGGCAAAATTCACGATTACAGAGAACTTCCCAGCAAAACGGTGGACAAAACGTGGACAAATTTTATTGTATGAAGTAGCGCAACGTAACAATATGTGTTAAACTTTTGTTCATACTAAATTGTGCACAACCATTTTGAAACAGGAGGTTTTAACAAATGAGCTATCGTTATAAGACAAGAGGAACATGCTCCACTATGATCGATGTGGAATTAGATGGCAACGTGGTAAAAAGTGTAACATTCACTGGCGGCTGCCATGGCAATCTGCAGGCAATTCCAAAACTGGTGGAAGGTCTGACCGTAGAACAGGTGGAAGAAAAACTGACCGGTATTTCCTGCGCAGGACGTCCAACATCCTGCGGCGATCAGCTTGCCAGAGCTGTACGTGCTGCCTACGAAGCAGAAAACCATTAAATTCATCACCATAACATAGTGTTAAGAAACCAGAAGCAGGAGAAAATTGCCTCTCGCAAACCATTTTAAAGTTTATAAGAGCCAATTTTTTCCTGTTTTATCTATTCTTATGTACATTTTTAACAAAAATTGGTTTTTATGAAATTTTTACTTGACTGCACGAAAGCCCGAAAATACGCTTTTCAAGCTCTTTTAATTGTCTGACAATTCATTTCTATTTCGCATTATTATTTGTTAAATTTGATGTTTTTTATCTTTTTTCTGTTTTTGCATTGACGAATTGCATTTTTGAATGTACAATAAAACCAACAAAAACAACCAAGGAGGTACGGTCCAATCAAAATTTAAATTTGAACCCGTAATTTTAAGAAAGTGAGGTACGGTCCAATCAAAATTTAAATCTAAAACCGGATGAAAATCTAACAAGGAGGTACGGTCCAAAGGAAATTTGATTTTTGTTAAAAAGATGTTGATCGCCTGAGAATCTAAACCAGGATATCGAATTCATAGGAAATGTCAATTTTACTAGAATATATCCTATATAAATGATGAGATGTAGATGAGGGACGAAAGATATCGAGTAAAATTTCATAATTGTAACTTTTTAATTCTGGGAGCGCACAATAGAATGTAGAATGCGAAGCAGAGCACCGGGGACACACTTTAGAATGCAGAATGTTGAACCGAAAAGTTGAGGGACATACGTTAGAAAGCAGAATATGAAGCTCAAGACCTGGGAAGCCACACCGTAGAATGTAGAATGTGGTGGAACAAAAAGATGACCGCACAGGAGAATGAAGAATGCGGCGTAACTAAAAACTGATGACCGCACAGTAAAAAGTAGAATGCGGGACAACTGAATAAGCCGAAAGGAGAACAGTCCATTGGAAATTTCAGTTTAATGGCCACATCGAAGTGAGATATCAACGATGTGGCCTTTTTCCTGCGCTTTGTTTTGAGTTATGTAAACCACGTTCCTTTTCTATACACATACAAAGGCGGGAAGCATCACTCCCCGCCCGAACATCGTAATATTAGTTCATCTTCTTACACATATCTTACTGCTGTACCGTAAGCCACCACTTCGGCTGCACCCTGCACAACTGCAGATGTTGTATAGCGCACGTTTACGATGGCATCTGCGCCCATGCTTTTTGCTTCCGCGATCATACGGTCTGTGGCAATGGCTCTTGCCTCTTCCATCATTTCTGTATAGGCTTTCATTTCACCTCCAACCAGTGTCTTAAAACTGGAGCCGATATCCTTGCCGATGTGTTTGCACTGAATGGTGCTGCCCTTTACCAGCCCAAGCATCTCAAATGTTTTTCCTGTAATATAATCTGTATTTACGAGTAACATAAGCCATTTCCTCCTTTTCATTACCCTTCGTTATTTTCCCATCTATAGGGATTCCGCTTTATTATAAAAGAAAAAGAATTTTCTTTTTCCCCTTTTTTAGTATACTTCCCACCCTACTCTAAATTCAATCGTTTCGTTAAAAAGTAGTTGGTCAAAAGGAAGAACACTACTGCAAATATGCCGTCCATCACAAGCTGTACCGCCACCATGCCGCCAAACAGGGTATCAAATCCAGAGCCAGCTATACCTGCGTCTATGACCGTGGTTGCGTCCATTGCTGATCCCAGCATGAAGGAAGCAAACTCACCAGATGTGACAAACATACCCGTCATGCAGATCATACTGACCAGAGATGCGATTACAGAAACAATCACTGTAATAACTACAAATGCCAAAAAGCTGTACGCCACCTTATTTTTAGTGGAGGAACCCCCGATTGCCATAGCTGCATACATCTGCAGAATCAGACGGATTCCCTGGACAATACTGCAGATAATCAGTGCATCCAGCATGCCCTCTCCAAAGATGTATTCCATTTCATTAATCAGCAGAGAAAAGTCTGCATCCGCCAATATTTCCGTAAGCAGCCCGCTGATACCACCAATAATGAATAGAGACGCAATCACCACAACTATAGCTATGGCAGTCCAGATAATTGCCATGGAAAGTTTGCTGACAATATGCTGCCATGGTTTTACCGGCAGCGTATGCATCAGATATCCCTCTTGAGATATCATGCTTTTATAAAATCGCTCAATAATAACCACAATGGTTACTACCGCCATGGCCACAATCAGTATCATATAGATAGAGAAAAATATAATATTGCCCCATGGCATATCATCCCAAAACATACTGTTTCGGAAAGAAAATCCCACACAGACAGATAATACCAAAACTGCCAGATAAATCAGCGGCAGGATGCGTCCGGTTGATTTGAATTCGTATTTTACTAACTTACTTAACATCGGAACACCTCCCTGAACAACTGATCTACCGACTTGCCTTCCGTATCACGGATTTCGTCTACTTCCCGGTGACAGATCAATTTCCCACGATTTATAAAAACGACTTCATCCAGTATTTTTTCAATATCGCCAATCAAATGGGTAGAAATAACGACCAGAGCATCTTCCGAATAATTGCTGATAATGGTATTTAAGATATAGTCTCTGGCTGCAGGATCAACACCGCCAATCGGCTCATCCAGGAAATAGATTTTCGCCTTTCTGCTCATGGCCAGAACCAACTGTACCTTTTCCTTGTTCCCTTTGGATAAGGTCTTTAGCTTGTGTTTTCTGTCGATGCTAAGCTGGGCTAACATTTCCTTTGCTTTTTCCTGATCAAAATCTGCGTAAAAATCTGTAAACAAATCTAAAAGCTGACCTACATTCATCCAGGTCGGCAGATAATTGGCATCTGGAAGATAAGACACAAAGCTTTTTGTCTCCACACCTGGCTTCTTACCGTCCAGCAATACACTCCCTGCAGATGGTACCAAAAGTCCATTGCACAATTTGATAAACGTTGTCTTTCCACTGCCATTCGGTCCCAAAAGTCCTACAATACGTCCTTTTCCCAAGTGCAGATCCAGATCATCCAATGCGGTCAAGGTTCCATATCGTTTTGTTAAACTATCACACTTAATCATGACTCTCCAGCCTCCTTACTACTCTGACTCTGTTGCGCCACCAGTTCAACGATCTCGCTCTGACCAAATCCCAGAGCTTCCATCTTTTTCTTAAACTCTTCCACAATTGCTGCAGCCGACTGATACTTCATTTTCGTTATCATATCCATATCCTCCGTCACAAAACGTCCAATGGTACGAACTGCATGAACCAACCCCATGTGCTCCAATTCTGTCAACGCTTTCTGCATGGTATTCGGATTCACCTCGGCTTCTGCCGCCAGATCTCTGACCGATGCCAGCTTACTTCCCGGCGGATACGCACCTGTAATAATGCGGTTCTGAATCTGTTCTACTAACTGGAGGTATATGGAACGTTCATTGTCAAACTTCCATGCCATGCTGTCACTCCTTTTCTATCCACGATGAGGCAATGTCTGTTGCTGTTATCCGGATATCTTTTGTTTTAAAATAATAGCAATACTTCTATTATTGTATTAACACAATAATACAATTGTGTCAATACATTCTTCTTTAAATAAAGAAAAGACTGCTTCAAAAAGTTTTATCCCCGAAGCAGTCTTATCTCATCTTATATAAATTCAGCCGTTTCTTTCACCAGTTCCATGGCCTTGTCACACAGGATCTGCAGTTTTATGCCTGTCAACTCCTCTTCGCCCATGGAGTCAAAAAATTCCAATGGCTCCATATCCGCATAGAAGGCTGCATCGTAAATGGCTTCCTCCAGTTCTTCCGGGGTGACATCAAAACCTTCCTCCAAGGCAATTGCGTTAAGAACGGCAGTTTGTTCATAACTTCTGCGGGCTTTTTTACGGCACTGATACTGTACATCTTCTATGGTCTGGTGGCTTTTCTGCAAAAATGTTTCCAGACTCATGCCCTGCAGTTCCAGTTCTTCCAGTTTTTCTGCAAACACTTCTTCCTGCAGTTCTTCTAAGACATCTTCATCCAGCGGAATGTCAGACACTTCGATAATCTGTGTCAGTAAATCTGCCTGCACACGCTCATACTCAGATGCTTCTTTTTTGGCTTCCAGGGACAACTTCAGAGTGGCTGCAAATTCTGCTGCTGTGGTACACTC
Source organism: Eubacterium sp. (assembly GCA_017472565.1). Lineage (GTDB taxonomy): Bacteria > Bacillota > Clostridia > Lachnospirales > Lachnospiraceae > Brotonthovivens. Next base: position 32,962 of record JAFUPY010000097.1, on the reverse strand, counting down.
TGAAAAATCCAAAGCAAAGTCATCGTCAAAGTCCGGAATCTCTTCTCGTCCAACCAAAAGCAGGGTTGCAAAAAATACGGCGGCTTTGCCCGCCAACTGGGAGTTGGCATAATCCAACGGAAATTGTACTTGAATTTCAAACGCATCGCCCATGGTCTTTCCTACAATCTGCTCCTCAAATCCGGGAACCATCTTTCCTTCTCCAAGTACCATTCGATGGTGGGTTGCTTTGCCGCCTGCAAAAGGCCGGCCATTTAGAAAGCCTTCGTAATTGAGCACAACCACATCTCCTGCCTGGGCCGGCCGTTCATCGATGTGATAGAACAGGGCGTTTTTTCGCTGCAGGTTGATAATGGATCTTTTAAGTTCAACGTCGGATACCGTCTTGTCGATTCCCTTTACCTTTAAATTTCTATATGTACCAAGTTTCATGTATTTCCTCTTTTCGTTCTGTAACATTATGACTTCTAAACAAAATCATCTTACTCTATTATTTATTCACGATCATTTCTATAATTTCTGCTACTCCGTCCTCATCATTGCTCTTGCCCACATAGTCAGCACATTCCAGACAATGCGGCATGGCATTGGCCATAGCTACCCCGAGGCCAGCGTAAGCTAACATATCGGCGTCGTTGTTACCGTCTCCAAATGCAATAACCTGCTCCGTCCTTAGTCCCATATCCTTCAAGACATAACGAAGCCCCGATGCTTTCCCAGCTTCCTTATTAGAAATTTCTAACATACGCTTCATAGAGGACGTCATATAGACATCAGCCACGTTACATCGAATCAGTTCCTGAATCTCTTCAAAATAATCAAGATCTGCCACTAACAAATCCAAGCTGTCCAGCTCATAGGCATGTTCCTTGACAAAAGATGGAAAATCTGCGATCGGAATACGAGTGCTTTTTACATACACCTCTGCCTTCTTCGGTGCGCCATACTTAGATGGATAGTTTACATAATCTTCCGGTGCATAAGCAATTCCCTCCACAAAGGTTTCGTATGTAAGCAATTCCTTTTCAAAATATGGCAGTGAGTGATCCAAAATAGCAAGTGCTGCTTCCTTGGCCAGCGTCCAGGCCCAAATCCGCTTTTCTTCCAGCAATTCATATTGCTGCTTCGCGACACATACCTGCCATATATCCGTATTCTCATGCTTATAATATCGCTTATTGACTGCCGCTCCATTGGATGTGACCAGATAACGAATCCCCGGAATCACTAATACTTCCTGCGGCAGGGAACAGCGAGGCCGGCCACTGATGATGACCACCTCCAATCCTGCGGCTAAAGCATCACAAATGGCCTCCCTGGTGCGTGGTGCCAGGGTAGCGTCTGATCGAAGGGTAGTTCGGTCCAGATCCAGGGCAATCACTTTGATTGGTGTTTTTTCTATGTAATTTAACAACATTTCTTTGTTTTGAATTTTCATCTACATCTCCAATACAGACTATGTCAGAACAAATTTTTGTTCATGACAAAGTTCTTTTATGCATGATAAGCTTCTTTTTCTACAACAAAAACATTTATTTTTCAAATGAAAGAATATTTTTTCCTGTCAGACAAATACTACTGTTAAGAAACAGTCTGATATTTTGTTTCCATCTGCACTTGCAGTATACCAAACATTGGGCTTTTCCGTAAAGAACCATATGTTAGAGAGGAGAATGTGGATGTATGAATTACGAGAACAAAAAGATGTGTCATCCGATTATCTGGATGCTTTATGCACTTATGACGATGATTATCTGGGTTGTTGCGCTAGCGCCACCGATTGCACGGGCCTTATTCCTGCCGGCATGGTTACGGAAGCCGAGTTGCTTGCTTACAAAGATGTGTATGCATTTCCCCCGCCGGTGGCTGTAACAGAAAAAGATGCTTATCACTTCGATGGCAAAGCTTCTGCTCCAAACCTTAAATAAAGAAACCCATAAAACAAAGAAAGCTTGCATCCTTTTGGGAGGAGTAATGCAAGCTTTTGCTTTGTGATTAACAAGTATCTAAGGGTAAAGATTTGGATTTGGATATTTGCGAGTTAGTTATCCCTAACTCATATTTTACATATTTTCTTTTGAATTGCAACACCTGATAGTGAGAAGTTTTCCTAATAAGAATCTATTTCCTGTTTTTTCCCAAAAAAACAAGCTACTTGCTTTATCGATGAGATACTGCATTGTAACTTTTCCGAACCACAGGTAAAATCAAACGGCTGACGATACCAATCGCCAATCCGGTAATAAATCCTGCAATCAATAACGCCGGCAGGTAAATCACCATAGAAGTATTTTCCACCACAAGCATCGCCACGATCAACTGCCCAATGTTGTGGCAGATGCCGCCAAAGCAGCTGATTGCAACCACAGACAGCCTGGTCCCACGTTTCAGCAATATCATCACAGCCAGACTCAGCAAACCTCCTGCAAGACTGTATGGAATCATTTCAGCATGACCGGAGAAAATACCCACCATCAGCACACGGGCAATGGAAATGACCACTGCATACTTGCCGCCAAGAATGTACAGCGCACATACCATGACCAGATTGGCCAGCCCCAGCTTGATGCCTGGTACTGGTGGCGTAATATTAAGAGATGCCTCTATAAAACTGATGACAATGGCCAAAGCCAAAAGCACCGCGCAAAGAGCAAGGTCGGCCACGGACATACCTTTTTTCTTATTCTGTTTTTCTTTCTTCATATTGCTATCGCTCATACTTCCTCTGTTAAAAGACTCTTATTCAAACCAGTAACGTTTCAAAAAGCATCCATTCCAACTCTTTTTTACTTTATGACCCCGTATAGTGTATCACAAACGCCAAAAAGTTGCACTCTCATTTTTATCCATCCTATAGTTGCTTTAATTTATCCAAAATTTAACTTAATCCAATGAAATCTGCATGGTAAAATTTATTTTATATGGGACTTATGTTTGCGGCGTTTTATTGGTTTACATAACGCCAGCCCTATAATACTTGCATATCACTGTAATTGAGGAGAATTTGATATGAGCATAACAGTTGCAGCCTGCACACAGGCACTTATGAAAGAAACCGAAAAAATATTTGTTGGAAAAAAAGATAAAGTAGAACTGATTCTGATGGCGATTTTTTCTGGCGGACATGTGCTGCTGGACGACCTGCCGGGAAGCGGAAAAACAACCCTGATCAAGACCCTGTCTCTGGCTCTTGGCTGTGACTTTGAACGTATCCAGTTCACACCAGACCTGCTGCCGGCAGACATCACAGGCATGACCATCTTTGATCAGAAAGCCACTGATTTTCGTCTGGTGAAAGGGCCTGTTTTTACCAACATCCTGTTGGCTGATGAGATCAACCGTGCCATTCCACGTACACAGGCGGCACTTTTGGAAGCCATGGAAGAAAAACAGGTTACCATCGACGGCAACACATTGGGACTTCCAAAACCATTCTTTGTTATGGCTACACAAAATCCGGTGGAAATGGAAAGCACCTTTGCTCTGCCAGTGGCACAGATGGACCGTTTCTTTATCAGGCTGTCTCTGGAATATCCAGACCTGACAGAAGAAATGGAGATTCTTGACACCCTGGGCATGGGCACTGATTTTTCTCAGGTGCAGGCAGTGGCTTCTCCGGAAGTGTTGCTGGGACTTCGCGCAGAACTGGAAGCTGTCCATGTCAGCGAAGCACTTCGTGAATATATTGTGAAGCTGGTACATGCAACACGCAATCACCCAGACATCAAGATTGGCGGCAGCCCACGTGCTTCCCGTTCTCTGTATCAGGGCGCAAAAAGCTACGCAGCCATGTGCGGACGTTCTTATGCGATTCCAGAAGATGTACAGCATATTTTCACCGCTATTCTTTCTCATCGTGTCCAGTTAAAGAACGAAGCACGCTATGGCAAAAAGTCCGTGGAAGATGTGTTGAACCAGATTTTAACAGAAACATCTGTAGAAGCGACCAACGAGGAATTGTTTCATGGAAAATAAAAATGCAAGACAAAGTACAGGAAGCCTCTTCCTTAGCGTTCCCGGTCTGATTATCCTTGCAGCGATTTTATGTGTTTCCTTTTACTTTAAATCCACCATTATCAGTGCCTTTATCTTGCTGTTCTTGATTTTGTGTATCATTGCGTTCCTTTGGAGCCGAAAGGTTGCCACGCAGCTTCAGGCTGAGGCTCATTCGCTGACCGGAAGCTGTTTTCCGGGAGATGAGATCGGACTGGATCTAACGCTTACTAACAACGGCAGTCTGGCAGCCATCTGGACAGATGCTTATCTGCCAATCAATAAGCCGCTGCTTGCCACACCACAAAATGGAGCCTACAACCAGATTGAGATGACTGCCCCGGAATGGTCTGGACTTGCCCTTCACCAGAAGTTTACCTGGGTATCCGGCTATCAGAAGCTTAGCTGCAAGCTGACATTAACAGCCAACAAACGAGGCATTTTGAGCACAGATTATATCTATTTGCATACTGGCGATGGATTTGGCATTGGCACTTCCCGCTGCGGCAATCCAACAAAAGGCAGCTGCAGCGTTGTGATTTTCCCAAAGCTCTATCCGGTCAATATGCAGAATCTGCTGTTGAAAGGCAGTACCATGTATGCTGGAAAACGGGGACAATACGAGGATGTTACCCTCCTTAAAAATATCAGACCATATCAGCATGGCGACAACTTTAAACGCATCAACTGGCGTATGCTGGCAAAACAGCAGGAAGTGATGGTGAATCTTTACGAACAGATCACACCGGAAAGCATCTTCTTTCTGTTGGATCTGAAAAGTTTTTCCTATCAGCAGCATCGTCCGGGCGGATATGATGATGACATGATGGACTGTGTCCACAATGAGGAAATGGAGCTTGCCATCAGCGTTGTGGCATCCTGCATCACTGCCCTATCCGAACAGGGCGTGGCCTGTGGTCTGGTCATTCCTGGTTACGGCGATGTTTCTCCAGAATTTTTCTACGGGGAAAGCAACTCGCTGCGCTTGGAAGAACTGCTTTTGATGCTGGCGAAAATCTCCTACGAAGGCGGTAAGACTGATTGGCCTGGGGAACAGCTTTCCTATCTCACATCCGGCATGGGAAAAAGCTATGTGATTACCAAAGACATGGCAGATACACAGCTTTTGGCCTATGACTTTATGGAGACGGCTGTCACTGTGGCAGTTGATGCCAATGTGGATACAAGTATACAAAACAGGTTATCCGTCTCCGACTTAATCACTATGGCATAAACACCTGCATGATTTTATTAGAGAACTTTTATTACTTTATATATAGGTGAAACAAATTGAAATTACTACGTAAATTCATCATCGGTATGAGTATCCTGTTGGCAGATATTGTTCTGCTATCCTGCTGCCTGTATCTCACCGTGATTGCAAACAGAATGGAACAGGTACAGCCGAACCTCCTGCTATGGATCGGACTGATCATCATCGGCTACCTGGTAAATCTGCATATTGTAAAGCGCAAATCCCGCGTTGGTCCGATTGCACTTTGGAACGTGATCTGGATGATCGCCACCGCGGCAATTGCGGCTCTGACCTTTGACTGTCAGCCAAACAGCATCCCGCTGAAAATCTTTGTCTGCGGGGTATTGATTGTCATCCAGGGACACAGTATCGCCCAGGCAATCCTGCCGCAGCGGGCAGAAAGTCATCTCACCTTCCTGGATATTCAGGTGGTGGTGGTTGCCATCTTTTTGGCAGGCTGCCACTTAAAACAGCTTCCAGATGTGATGGGGCTGCAGATCTTAGGCTTCTTTTCCGTGGGCTATACACTGGCTGCCCTCATCTTCCTGCGCACATCGGAGGAACAGGTGGCTGTGGTAAAAGGAGACTCCGTTGCCGGTCGCGCTAAAGTATTTGGTCTGTTAGGCAGTATTGTAGCTGCAAGCTGTATCCTATGTGCAGTTCTTGCCATTATGGCACAGCATGCCACTCGAAGCCTTATGGATATTTTTTTACTGCTGCTTGCTGCCATCAAAGGCGGTCTCGCCCGCATAGGTGCGGTACTGACCCACATCTTTTCCAGGATTCCAGGCGCAGATGCAGAAGGTGTATTGCCACAGGGTTCCACCAGCGAGACCGTTGCCGAAGAAACTGGCGCACAGGCCATTATGCGACTTCCGGACTGGATGCTTCCACTGGCTGGCATTATCCTCGTCGCCGTGATTGCCATCATTGTCATTCGTCTGCTATATAAACTTCGCAGGGAAAAGATTCGCATCAGCAAAAAAATTTATGAAGCTGTGAAAATCACTTCCAGCACACTGACAAGAGAAAAAACATCTCTCCTGAGACGTCTGCTAGAAAAATGGAAGCTTCGCCTCAAGATGTATCGAGAACGAAAAACACCCCAGGGACTTGCGGTTCTGGCTCGAAAATCCGGCAAATCCATCGGCATTGAAATGCTTCCTAAAGACAGTTGGCATGGATATGTACTGCGACTGGCACCATATGGAGATGCCGAAAAGCTACATGCATTGGCTGAATATCTGAAACAATTTTTTTACAGCGGACAGGCCGCAAAACTTACCAAAGAACAATATCAGATTTTTGCCGAGGCACTAAAAACGTTAAAAAAGCCAGAGAAGCATAAAGAAAAAACAACCCTGGTCTAAGAATAAAATCCATATAAATATAAAGTATCTTTTTAAGAAAGGCTATTTATCTACAATACCACTTCACATGGATTTGCAGATAAATAGCCCTTTTCTCTTATAATCCCATCTCGTTGCTCAGCGAACGACCACAACTGATCTCCAGATTGCCGTTTCGACATCTTAATTTGTCAATGAACTCCTTCTCGTTGGCATCTCTTTTCATTTTGATACTGTAAGTCAGCTTATACAAGCTTCCCATGTTGGAAGTTTTCACTTCGGTCAGCTTATGTGTCTGAGTATAGTTATCAAACACATCCTGAAATACTCCTTCATAGTCCAGACTTTCCGGGATGGTGATTTTCAGCATCCGTTCTTCCTGTCCGGAGCCGCCAATATTTAATGATGTCAGAATAAAGAACACCACGGATACAATGACAGCAAATACAACCGCAATTCCTAAATATCCGGTTCCAGTTGCAATCCCCACTGCCATGGCCTGGAATATCACCGCAATATCCTTGGCGTGCCCTGGCGCAGAACGGAATCTTACTAAGCTAAAGGCTCCTGCCACTGCTACACCGGTTCCGATATTGCCATTTACCAGCATGATAACCGTCTGTACAATGGCCGGCAAAATAATCAATGTGATAATAATACTCTGGGAACATGACTTTTTGAAATAACCTGTAAATGCAATCAGGCATCCCAAAATCAAAGATACTGCCAGACAAAGCAAATAGGTCTGCAGTGTCAATCCACTTGTTGTCAGCACGGACTCAAATATGTAATTCATGTTTCTAATACTCCTACTATTTTATTTTCCATCTACACGCACTGCGCATTGTTTTTATCCTACGCCTTGCTGCCACAAAACCGGTTTTCGACAGGCAAAGGTCTGATAGGCTCTTCCATACTTGGAAAAAGAGGTTGGATATACTTCCAATCGGTCTAACAGATCTGCCATCCAAAGGGGCATTGACCCCGGGATCTTGATTTCCATGATATAAAATCCCTCTGGCAAAAGATATTCTCCCGTATCGCCATCGGTCAAATCCAGATGATCGGTACGCCATCGGATGCTGCGGTCAAAGGTAACCCGCAAATCTTTATTTTCGTTTCCATATAACGCCAGCCGGTCATAACAAAGAACTACAGCCGGTGATAAATTCCCGTAAAATTTCCGAAACCAGCAGATTTCTTCTGCAATCTGACTGTCACAAGCTGTGTCTGGCTCCTGGGCTAACCAATCAAGAGCCTGCTGATACGGCAATGTCATACGCCTCTTATAGACAATGCCTTTGAATTTCTTTTTCACTTCGATGAAAGCAGGGCTATTCTCGACAGGAATCCCATAGGTGCGAAGCCGCATTTTTTCCTTGTAGACCGGTTTTTCTATGGATGTTCGAATCAAACGGTAATCCGGGGTATCATAGTAAATGTTACAGATAGTGCTCCAGTCGTACTGATCCACACTCATATATGTATCCAGGCACGTTCGCAGTGCCTGATACTGTGCCTCGTTTATAAGATATTTTTTCTCATATCGCTTAAAATTTTGCTGTGTTTTCAAACCATTCATTCCTATCTATGCTTAAACTGTCCCGGCAGATTCTTCTGTAGTGCCACCATTTGGCATGGTTGGTGCTTCTCCGTTTGGCATGCTTGGCGCTTCTCCGTTTGGCATCTCCGGCCTCTCACCACGTTCCGTCTGACCTTCTGGCATCTGGGATGGGTCAAAATCTTCCGGTAACTGAGATGGATCAAAATCTTCTGGCATCTGACCAGGGTTCCTGCCACCGCCCGGTATCATGCCACCCATACCCATGGACTGATGGATGGCTGCAGTGCCTTCTGCCGTATTATTTCCAACAGTCGCTGTATAGATGCTGCCTACCATCAACTCTGCGGAGGAAAAAGAAACATAGCTAAATTCCTGCTTTGCAGTAAAGCAGAACAATTCTTTTCCATCTGCGTCCTTCACAGTCACTTGGCTTCCTGCTTCTTGTTTTCCATTAAAGTTCATTGTCACAACAGGAATGGTTTCACTGGCAATATTCTGCTCCATGCCCTGATTACCGGAAATGGCAAATACACCTCCTGTCATATCAAAGGTATCCGCATAGTCCAGGGTGCCATTTGCGCCGTTTGTCGGGCCACATACAATGGTAGTTCCACCTGTAATCAGAATATCTCCATTGGAGTCCAGACCATCTCCCTGGGCGGTTACATGCAGATAGCCGCCAGCAATGATCAGGGCACCTTCAATATGGTCCACTGCTGTATTTTCTTCCGCAAAAGTACCCATATCACCATTCATGCCGCCGCCAAAACCACGACCACCCATACCTTCCGTTGCAGTGTCACTGCCAAACAATGCCGCATATTCTTCTGCCTCACTGATATTTACACCATCATCGGTAGATGTCAGTTCAATATTGCCCCCATTGATCACAATATTCATGGCTTCCAGCCCTTCTTCACTTTCGCGAATCAGGATATCTCCATCGTTAATGACAAGGGCATACTCTGCATGCAGCCCATCGCCTTCGGAAGCAATCAGATCAAAGGTGCCGCCATCGATGACAACATATCCTTTTTCCAGATCATCGGACTTGTTGGACTTTAATGCCGTTCCTTTTGCCACGGTGGTAATATTGCCGTCCCGAACGCTGATGGAATCCTTGCCTACAAAGGCATCATCCTGGGAAGTTACATGGTAAGTTCCACTAATAATCTCCATATCATCCTTGGTGCGGATACCATCGTCATAACCGGCTTCTACAGTCAGGCTGCCATTGCCATTTAAGATCAGATCGATCTCACTGTAAATCGCAGATTCAATGGGCTCTTCTCCATTTTCTGTGGTCACTTCTTCTCCTTCTTCCGGCTCTACATAGGCCGCACGCTTGTCACAAATCCTGTTTTCCGTTCCCTCTGCCAGGGTAAGAAATGCATTTTTGCCATTTATAATATGGATTGGCGCTGTGGTGCTATTCTCCAGTGTCACACCCTTTAGCACCAACTGAATGTTATCTTCCTCTCCAACTTCAGCAACCACCTGCACTTCTGTACCGGTTCCTGTCAACACATAGGTGCCGCCCTCTGTAATGGTCACGATGCCATCCGCAACCGCTGCTCCACCACCGTTAACTTCTGCCGTATTGCCAGAAAATGTTATCTTTGTTGCGGACGCTTCTTCCCACTCTGCTTTGATTGCTTTTTCCGAATAGTCGCCTGCCAGATGTACGTTAACGCCCGGTGTTGTCAGGTTGCTATAATCTGCCTGTGTCTCTGCAGTTTCTGATTCCTTTACACTGCCGCCAAGTTCTGTATTGATCTGTCCACATCCTGCTAATATGGCAGGTGCCGCCAAGCAAATTGCCAGTGATACGCCCAACTTACGTTTTAAATTCTTTTTATACATAACCCATTTCCTTTCCCAAAGCGCTTTTGTGTTTATTGTAAGAATATCGTGCATTTGTGGTGAAATTTGGTTTATTTTGTGTTTTTTCTGTGAAAAAAAGTCCCAGCCGTTTCCAGCCAGGACTTTTCCTTTATCTTATGTACTTTTTAAACTCTCTTATAAAATTTTCGCCGATTATTCAGCAGCAACCTCTACTTTTCCGGCTTTTTTCTTCATAAACATCAGCACCACGAACAGAATTACAATACTGATTGGTAATCCAACGATGGCTGCGCCTGCAGCGCCAACTGCGAACATAACGCCCATGATCGCATAGCCAATTGCAGATACAACCAATACCGTTACTGCATATGGAATCTGTGTACTTACATGGTTGATATGGTTACAATGTGCACCAGCGGATGCCATAATGGTTGTATCAGAGATTGGTGAGCAATGGTCACCACATACAGCACCTGCCAGACAAGCAGCGATGGAGATAACCATCATCTGACCTTCTGGGAATACACCAATAACGATAGGAATCAGGATACCGAATGTTCCCCAGGATGTACCTGTTGCAAAAGCAAGACCTGCCGCGATCAGGAAGATGATAACTGGCAAGAATCCTAACAATGCCTGTGCGGAACCAGCTACAACGCCAGCTACAAATACGTCAGCGCCGAGAAGGTTGGTCATACCAGACAGAGTCCAGGCAAATGCAAGGATCAGAACTGGAGCGATCATAGCCTTGAAACCTTCTGGGATACAATCTGTCATATCTTTGAAGGAAATGATATTTCTCAGCATGTAATATACAAATGTGAACATGATAGCAATGAAGCCACCCAATACCAGACCCATGGATGCATCACAGTTAGCGAATGCAGAGATGAATGGTTCGCCTCCGAAGAATCCGCCTGTGTAAACCATGCAAAGGATACAAGCCGCAATCAGGACGATGATTGGCAGAATCAGGTCTAATACGTGAGCGCGGCTGTTCTCTGTACCATCATCAGATTCGTCATATGGACGGTCAGGTGTTGTGAACAGGTCGCCTTTTAATGCATTCAGCTCATGTTTTTTCATTGGGCCGTAATCTGTCTTGGACACAATCAGGACAATCATCATTACGATTGTAAGCAGCGCATACAGGTTAAATGGAATGGTCTGTAAGAATACAGAGAAACCATTGATACCGGAATCTTCTGGCACAGAAGATGTTACAGCTGCTGCCCAGGAGCTGATTGGCGCAATGATACATACTGGTGCTGCTGTCGCATCAATAACGTATGCCAGCTTCGCTCTGGATACTTTGTGTCTGTCTGTTACAGGACGCATAACGCTGCCAACTGTTAAGCAGTTGAAGTAGTCATCTACGAAAATAAGTACACCAAGTACTAATGTGGCAAGCTGTGCACCTACACGAGACTTGATGCGTTTGGATGCCCATGCACCGAATGCAGCAGAACCGCCTGCCTTATTCATCAGGGCAACTAAGATACCAAGCATAATCAGGAAGATGATAATACCTGCATTCCAGCTGTCTGCGATTTTGAAAACAAGACCATTTCCGCTGTAGAACATGGTGTTAACCATCAGTTCCAGATTGAAGTTCGCATACAGAAGCGCACCAACTACGATACCTGCGAACAGGGATGAATACACTTCCTTTGTGATCAATGCCAGAACGATAGCAATGACTGGTGGCAGTAAGGATAAAATAGTCGCATACGCGCCACACTGATAAGTTTCCGGATCGGCAATTGTACCAGGTGTCATAGCTGTTACAGCAATCAGAATGACAACGATGATCAAGAACACGATCGCAACAATACGTTTTTTCATGTTTCCCACTCTCCCTTTGAAAAAAATTTTTTGTTACACCCACATTTTACCACAAAAGAATCTAGTTTGTATACTGTTGATGTTTTTTAATCAGTAATACCGGCAAAGAAACAGCAAAGAAATATACCACGGGATAAAAAATATCAATTTTTGTATACCAGCAATAACTATTATATTATAAATCAAAAAGGCAAAAAATAAATGCCATCTGACTTTTCTCCCATCAGATGGCACTTATTTGTCGATTTGAAGTTTCACTATATACACGATCCTTTCTTAAATTATTTTTCACAAAAAACCTATCTATCTATTAAGTTCCCCATGAATAATCATTGCTTAGTACATTGGACCTTCCTCCTGAAATAATATTGCGAGTATCGGATAACTATTTCATTGGACCGTACCTCCGTTCCTTTTATGAGTATATACTATACCAGGATTATGTATTTGTCAATATATTTTCTGAAAATTCTTGAATATTTTTATAAATTATTTGATATTTTCTCTGCATTCTCGAATTTTTCTTTTAATTGCCCACTTCACGCCGTCCTTTGTCAGTCTTTTTTCTGTCATCCAGATAACGGACAAACAAAATCTTCTCATCTATAATCGGACCATAAACACCACGGATCAGTCCATGATACTCTGAAAAATCAAGCTGGCATCCGTCTGTCAGCACTTCCATCTCTACGCCAAACAAATCAATCAAAAAAGGCATGGACACCATACCCTGGCGGAGATAAAATGCCTTTCTTCTTCTTCGCAGTTCCTTTTCCTGTTCTTCCACATCCCCATCCGGATCTTCAATCTCCAACAGGAAATGCTTGCCCGGATACTGGCTCATAAGCAACGGAAACACTTTACTTCCATATCCACCACATCTTTTTTCCGGTAAGATCGCAAAGAAATCCAACAGCACGAGGTCGCGCCCAATCACATATATGGCAAAGCCAACAAATTCGTCGCCATCCATGATAGAAAACACTTCACTGCTCCCTTCTGCCACTTTTTCCTCAATCAGAGAAATCGGTTTTCTCTCAATCTCCGGGAACGCGTCTATATATAATTCATATACAGGTTTTAACTGTTCTGGTGTGATCGCTTTTTCAAGTTTCATATTCTGCTCCTTTCAAGCTCGTTGTCCTTATCTGAAAAATCCCTTTTCCGATGTTCCTATGACACCGACCAATCGCTCCCATTATAGCACAGATTTGCCGCTTTCGTTATGTATACATAACAATTGTTAGCATTGACAAAGGCAGGATTCATAAGATACCCTAAGCACACAGGAGGATATGGTTATGATTACCATTTTATCAAAACTATTTATTAAGGATACCATGTCGGCCGATGCAAAGCGTGGCGCCTATGGCAAGCTTTGCGGCCTGGTTGGCATTTTTTTAAATATCGTGCTGTTTGCCATCAAGTTCTTTGCCGGCATTATCAGCAATTCCATTGCCATTACTGCGGATGCTTTCAACAACCTTTCAGATGCAGGATCTTCCGTAGTAACTCTGGTTGGATTTAAGCTGTCAGAACAGAAGCCGGATGCCAGACACCCATACGGGCACGGACGTATCGAATATATTTCCGGTCTGATTGTCTCTGCTGTTATCCTACTAATGGCATTCGAGATGTTAAAGGATTCTGTCGGCAAGATCATCCATCCAGAAGAGACCAGTTTTAGCCTTGTAGTTGTCCTGATTTTGCTTCTTTCTATCCTTGGAAAATGTTATATGGCCTTCTACAACTTCCGTGTAGGGAAAAAAATCGACTCTGCAACACTGCGTGCCACTGGAACGGACAGCTTAAGCGATACGATATCCACGATCGTGGTACTTGTTTCCGCTATTGTTGGACACTTTACCGACTTGCACATCGACGGTATCTGCGGTGTGATCGTGGGGCTGTTCATCCTTTGGGCGGGCATTTCCACAGCAAGAGAAACCTTAAGCCTGCTGATGGGACAGCCGCCAGAAAAGGAATATGTAGACAGCATCGAAGCGTTAGTCATGAATTATAACGAATGTATTATCGGGGTTCATGACCTGATGGTTCACGACTATGGTCCTGGCAGAAAAGTCATTTCCCTTCATGCAGAAGTACCTGCAGAGGCCAACATATTGGAGATCCATGACGTCATCGACAATCTGGAGAAAACGCTGGCAGCGGAATGCAGATGTCTCGCCACCATCCATATGGATCCGGTGGTGACCAACGACCCAACGGTAGATGCCTTAAAAGAGGAAATCAAAGCACTTTTACTTGCCATCGATCCAGTCATCTCCATGCACGACTTCCGCATTGTCACCGGGCCAACGCATACCAATGTCATCTTTGATATCGTCATCCCATTCAAGTTCCGGATTCCAGAGCGGGAGCTTTTAAAATTAATCGACGACAAGGTAAAAGAGCAGCACGGAAAAACATTTTTCACGGTAATACAGATAGACCACCAGATGGTATAAATCCATTGTCATAAACGAAACACAAAAACCAGAGGAGCTGTTAATCGTACTAAATCCCCGCAGCGGGAAGGTTCAATAACGATCAACAGCTCCTTATTTTTGAAACTTTATTATCTCTTATTTCTTTGTGATAAAGTATACACTTAACACTTCCTCTTTGTTCTTCTTACCAACAACAGACCCAATCACCATACAGATCAGCGATACGGTAATACCGATGAGAATCTGATGGATGTCTGCAATTTTCAATCCAAAGAACATGGTCACGCAGTAGGATAAGGTGCCTCCTAAGATAGCGCCCACTGCACCTGCCTTGTTTGCCTTTTTCCAGAACATTCCCAGCAGGAAAATCCAGAAAAACGCACTTTCCAGCCCACCAAATGCAAACATGTTGATCTTCCAGATTACGTCTGGTGGATTGATGGAAATAAAGAATATGAGCAACCCTAATACAAGGGTACAAATCTGACTGAAGGATGTGGTTACCTTTTCAGACACTACTTTTCCACGTTTTTCCTGTTCATGCATGTAAACATCTTTTACAATGGAAGATGTAGCTGACAGCAACAGGGAGGAAATGGTGGAAATGGACGCTGCAATCGGTCCAATGATACAAATGCCTGCCAGCAATGGTCCCAGGGACTGGGCAATTGCCAGTGGAATAATGTTGTCTACGCTGTTTCCGTAGCTTGCCAGGTCACCTTTTAAAATACCGCCGGATAATACACCGATGGTACACATACCAATATTCATGGCACCAACAACAACGGTACCAAGAATAATTGCGCGATGCAAGGATCTGGTATCCTTATAACTCAAACAACGTACGGTTGACTGTGGCAGACCAATCGTAAAAATACCTACCAGCATCCACTGGGATATGTATAGGCTGATTGGCATATTGCCGCCAGATAATGGTTCCAGAGTCTGTGGTTTTTCTGTGGCAAGATGAGTCATGATTGCCTCATATCCGCCGCCGGCTTTTAAAATCCCGATCAACAGAATGCCCATACCGATCAGCATGGCAATGGCACAGATGGCATCGGTGATAGCCACGCCTCGAAAGCCGCCTACGGTTGTATAAATAATTACAACCAGACCAAATACAATAAGCCCCACCAGATAGGAATATCCGGTTACCGCTTCAAATAACTTTGCCCCACCAACGAACTGTGCTACCATGGTGGCTGCGAAAAATACCACAATAATAATTGCAGAAATATTGGCCAGCGCGTCAGACTGATAGCGATGTCTGATCACATCAATGATGGTGACAGCATCAATCTTTCTCGCCGCAAGGGCCATTTTTTTACCCAGGATACCAAGCACCAACAAAAGTGCGGTAACCTGCACAACAGACATGTACACCCATCCAAACCCGATGTTCCATGCCTGACCAGGGCCACCTACAAAGGAACTTACAGAACTGTAGGTCGCTACTGTTGTCATTGCCAGTACAAAGCCGCCTAAGGACCTGCCTCCGATAAAGTACTCTTTAACGAAGCCGCCAGAAGATTTCTTCGCTGATGCACGACGAACATAGATACTTACTACCAGCATGCATACCATAAAAATGAATACTGGCATTAATGCTAAAATACTCTTACTCATCGCCATCGTCCTCCTCCAAACTGAAATCCTTGAAAATGCGTTTCATCAAAAATACTACGATAACAATGGAAAAAATCCATGTGCCCACGCAGCCGGTGATGACCCACAAAGGTGTGTGGAAGATTGTGATGTTCAGTCGACTAATCCCCAGGCCAGCAATTATCCAGAAAATGATAATTGCAAGCAGTGCCCACAAAACAGCTCTTGCCTCTTTGGCAATCTGTTTAAACTTGTCTTCTCGTTTCATGACGTCCTCCTTAACGTTTGGTTCGCTTCAACTTTTACTCAAGTTATGTGTGCGTATTTAATTTACGGGTCACATTATAGCACAGCCATACGCAAATGGATACCCGTTTTTATCGCGAAAATACTTGTTTTTCCCATGAATCTTTTTCATCTTTCTTTTCTCTTGCACTGTCTTTTAAATGCCAGGTGAAGACATACCCCTTTGGCCACGGTGGTAATGGTAAGTGTCCACCATACACCATCCAGCCCCAGACTGGTCTGACTCAAAACCATCGCCATGGGGATTCGAAGCACAGTAAAGAACACGGAAATTCCACTACAGATCTTAGTACTTCCAAGTCCGGAAATCGCCCCCACCGCCATCAGTTCAATACACATGAATGCCTGGCTCAAGCCTACGATCACCAGATAGCTGACAGCCACCGGGACAACCTCTTCCTCGTAAAAAAACAGGCGAACAATTGGTTCTGGAAATACCAAAAAGATAATGGTGATAAACAAGCCCCAAATAGCAACCGAAAGAAACGCTACCCGATAGCCCTTGCGGACACGATCCAGCTTTAATGCGCCAAAGTTTTGTGCCACAAAAGCATTGATGGCACCAGCAAAGCCATCTGCCGCATTCCAGGTCAGTGTCTCCAGCTGATCCCCCACTCGCTGTGTGGCAACTGCCGCATCTCCGAAGCCTGCAATAATGCGGGTCAGCACCATGGAAATTACACAGAAGAAAATGCTCTGCAGCGCATTTGGCCAACCCATCTTCAGTACATTTTTCGTATATTTTCCATTTGGTTTACATAATATATTTACTTCTTTTAAAATATTGTCTGCATTTTTCTTAGAAGAAACACTGGCAACCATAACAGCCATTGCTACAATCTGGGCAAACACCGTTGCAACAGCGGCACCAATAACCCCCCACTCCGGAAATGGCCCCCAGCCGAAAATCAACAGAGGATCCAGCACGATATTGAGCAACAGACCTGTAACATTGGCCTTTAGTGGGGTCTGGGAATTGCCCTGGGCAGTGTATAAGCCAGTCAACACCGTATTTACAAAAGAAAAAATGACCAGGCCACAGACAATCCTGGAATAACGCACAGCGTATGCAATGGTATCGCTGTCTGTCAGATGAAACAGGGATACCAGTGGATTGGTAAACAGTACAAATACCAGTCCAAAGGCAATACCAAACAGAAGGATCATCTGTATCGCTGCCCCACTGTAACGCTTCGCTTCCTCTCTGTCGCCTCGACCGAGCGCCTGACCCACATGAATCTGTCCACCCATTTTAGCCAGTGTTGCAATGCCCTGGGACAGCCAGATGAACTGTCCGCCAATCCCCACACCTGCCACGGCAGAGGATCCCAGCTTTCCAATCCAGAACATATCCACAATACTATATGCAGTTGCTAAAAATGCAGAAGCCATGATCGGGAGGGCCAGTTTCATCAAAACTTTAAAGATCGGTCCTCTCGTCAGGCTTCCTTGAATTGTTTGTTCCATTATTTACCTTTATTTTTTCTGTAATCCTTCAGCAGCAAAAAAGTACCGAAAATCTTCTTGCATTTTTTACAAACATGTGCGTTTGGAAAATTATTATTTCTTCGCAAACTAAAAGAACGCTTTCGCAATGGCGCTGTGTAAGTATTTTCAAACACAGATTCATCATACCAGTTCATTCCATAATTATCGCGAAATACCACGAAGAAGTTGCCTTCCTCCATTGGCTTACTGCAGTATGGGCAGTGCTGACCGGATACTTTTCGTTCCGTCCGCAAACACTTTGGAAGATCGCCCCATTCCATGCGCAGAGAAAATTCGCCCAGTGCCTTTTCGCATGTTTCACAGTAAAATGCAGGATCATAGTAAGTTGACTCGTGTTTTACCGCCTGGGCACCATCTTCCAACATTCCAACATCCTCCGGGCAATAAATCAGCCCCAGATTCTTGTTGCCCCTCTCATCAATGGTCATACGTCCCTGCAGCATCTTGCTGCCACAAGTCGGACACTTTCGATTCATCGGTTCGTTCTGAACAATTACTTCTTTTTTTCGTAAATTCATCATATGAACAAGAGTTTCACCAATTCCCATAATTCTCATCCTCTGCTTTCAATCTATTTGCCAATCAGGACTCATTATAACGCATTTTTTCTCTGGTTACAAAGGGTATGGCGAATTCTGGCTCATTTTTTACCATGCTCCGGAATATGCGATTGTTACGCTGCTGTTTGCTGCGCCATCTGCCATTGCTTCCGGAATGGTCTTTCCTGCACAGATAGAATATAAAAAGCCTGCGATAAAACTGTCCCCAGCCCCCATGGTATCTACCACTTCGCATGGAACAATGCCAAATTTATAGAAGTTTTCGCCATCGTAAGCAATACTGCCTTCTCCACCTCGGGTCACCGTCACTACCTTTGGTCCACGGGCATGCATTTTCTTCATAAATTCTTTGATTTCTTCTTCCGATGCTGCATCGTCCGCAAAAAGGCATAGTCCACATATGGAATGGCAATGTCAATGACCGGATGATCTTTTTCTGTGGCAAAGTCAAAGGCAACCGGAATGCCCTTTGCCCTGATCTGCGGCAGTTCTTTTTCCACCATGCCCCAAATACCGGAAACCACCAGATCGTATCCACATAAAAATTCGATATCTTCTTCATCAATTTTAAAATCAGCCATAACGCCTTCTTCATAATCACCAAACACTCTGTCACCGTTGATGATTTCCACATGGGTTACCGCCGTATTGCCTTCTAAGACTTTGATGTGGGAAACATCCACATCTTTTCCTTTGATGGCATCGATCATCTGCTGTCCGTATGGGTCAGTGCCAACCGCACCCACATAACAGGAGTCGCCCCCAAGACGCTTTACATATACTGCAACGTTGATTGGATTGCCCCCTGGAAATACCTTGCCATCCTTGTCATATACGTCCATGCAATTGTCCCCAACCGTTGCAATTCTAATTTTCTTTTCCATCGTTTTTTCTCCTTCAATATCCCAATACTCTATTTTTAAACGAAATCCCATTTATTGTTTTCTCTTGCAGTTCTCTAATCCCCTATCATCTCACGGATACGGCTGATTGCAAGTCCTGCATATACAGATGGTTCTTTCAGATAACCTGTCACCAGTTCAATGGTAGCCATTCCATCATAGCCCGCCGCCTGAATCTCCTTTAATACAGGCCCTAATGGTATATTACCATCCCCTGGCAAAATATGGCTGTCGCTGACACCATCGTTATCGATCACATGTAGATACCCGAAGCGTTTGCCCAGTCTGCGCACATACTCTGCCGCCGGCTCTCCCGTGGTAAACGGCACTGCAAGATCCACCATACCTACCAAATGCTCGGACGGCACTGCATCAAGAGCACGTTCTAAGTCTCTGGCACTGGTGATCACATTGCTTTCATATACCGTCAGCGGTTCCAACACAAGCGTAACCGTTTCCTGCTCTGCCCGCTTCACCAGACGCTCTATGCTCTTTACCAGACGTCCAAAAATCGCTGCTTCCGATGTCTCATATCCTGCATGCCCTGCGGAAAACAGCATATATGGTGCTCCCATCTGCCCGGTCAGCGCAATGGCATCCTCCAGATACCGCATACTGCGCTCCCACTGGTTCTCATCTCCCATCATGTAATTGTAGGGATAGCCATTGTGCTCCGGCGTAAAACAGGACACCGGCATATTATATTTCTCTGCGAACGCGCAGATCTGTGCAGTTGTATTCCTTTTTAAATCTTCCACATAAGCATGTGGAAATCCACCCCAAAGTTCGATATAGTCATAGCCAAATCGACAGGCGTCCTCAAAGGCCTGTTCCAATGGACTGCGCTGATATCCGCTGGTAAAAAGCCCAAATTTCATAAGTTCTCCTTCCTCTTCATCCAAGCAAAACTGGTCCAAACTCTTCGCCCACAGCCTTAATTTTAGTTCAGGATAAGCTCCTAAGCTAAAATTAAGGCTGCTGCAAATTACTTCACAGCAGCCTTTGTATCAAAAGATGGTTGTTATTTCAGCTTCGACTTAGTAATCGAACTGTCTGTAGTATCTTCTGATTTCCATTGGATGGTGATTGATTGCTTCGATATGAGCATCAATACGATTGTTTACTGCATGCATGATCAGGTGACTGATATAGCCGCGGTATTCTTCGCTGATACCTTCCATTGGATAGTCTTTTGTATCAATGATTGTGTAGTTGCCGCAAACCTTTGGTAAGAATCTTGCAACTCTTTCGCTTGCTGCTCTCTGTGAATCTTCACCAATATACACAGTAACTGGTGTGTACTTGTCAACTACTTCTAACATACCGTGGAAAAACTCTGTGCTGTGGATTGATTTGGTACGAATCCAATGCTGTTCTTCCCAGTAGCACATAGCGTAGGAGTATGTTGCACCATACTGATTACCTGCGCCGATAAAGTAGTGAAGTTCATCTTCACAATGTTCTTCTGCATATGCTTTACCAAATGCATCCGCAGCTTTTTCTACTTCTACGAGACCTTTTGCAAGGTGCGCGTCGAACTGTGCATACACATCGTCATACTGTGGAAATTCGCCGTTCAGTTTCATGAAGTAGTCAGCAACCATAAAGAACTTCAACTGTTCATTTGCCGGATATGTGATGATGTAATCAACCATTTCTGCTAATGGAGTACCAAGCTTGTCGATGAAACCAAATACTTTTGCACCAGCTTCATGTACTTTTTTCACAGATTCTACAACTTCAACAGTTGTTCCGGATACGGAAGAGATAATAACGATTGTGCCTTCGCCAATACGTTTATTGCCTGTCATGTTGTATTCCGCTGCATTTTCTACGAAGAAATCAATTGCGGAGAACTCTTTCATATGAACTTCTGCCTGAAGGGAAGATGCCCATGTTCCGCCGATTCCTAACCAGCAAATGTTTTTGTAACCATCTGCTACAATTTTGTCAATGATAGATTCGATCTCACCGCGAAGTGCAAGGGCACCATTTACGCTGTCAATCTGTTTCTGTTCATCAAATTTTAACATAATTAATCCTTCTCCAAAAAATTAACAATCACTAATTTTACTGACCAACTTTTAACTGGTTGTAGTAGTTGTCATAAATCTGCATAGCTTCGCCAACGTCTTCCTGGAAGAATACATTTGCTTTGTAGTCGAATGTTCTACATGGATGGTTCTGATATTCTTCAGAAGCTGCTGCTACTGCTGCATCGTTTGGACATGTATATGGATAAGATTCTAAGTTCTTAGCCATTACTTCTGCGTCAAGCATGTAGTTTAAGAATTTTTCTGCTAAGTCAATGTGTTTTGCTCCCTTAGGAATAACGAATAAGTCCCAACCTAACTGAACAGGATCTTCTGTGAAGTCAGCTACTTTCAGAACGCCTTCACCTGTTTCATCCATAGCCCATGCAGCGTTACCATCATACATGAAGCCAACGGAAACATCACCAGATACAAGGTTAGCATCTACGTTGCCATATGCGAATACGTTTTCATGATATTTTGTTAACCATTCATATGCTTCTGCTAATTCTGTTTCGCTTGTGGAGTTAGGGTCATATCCTAATGCTACTAAAGCGATTGGGAATAAGTTTCTAGCACCGTCTACAGAACCGATTTCACCCTTTAATGCTGGGTCGATCAGGTCGTTGTAGGATGTGATTTCGATTGGGCATGTTTCTGTGTTAACTACGATGTAGATGTAGTTGCCAAGGTATGGTACACAGTAATCTTTTGCTACCCAGTAGCCTTCGTTTAAGTTAGCTGTGTTAGGAATGTTCGCTGTATTGATCTGTTCAATGTAACCTGCATTGATCAATGATTCCATGTAAGCGTCACATGTCATGATCAGATCGTATTCGTCACCTGCGCCTGCTGATAATTTGTTGATAGGGTCAGCATTGTCAGACATGTAGGAAATGTTTACTGTACAGTTGTTGTCTGCTTCGAATGTGGAAACAAGTTCGTCAGAGATGTAATCTTCCCACATGTAAATGTTCAGTTCAGCACTAGCTGTGCCGCCCTGTTCGCCGCCTGCAGATCCTGCAGGAGCTGGATCGCTACCACATGCTGCTAAGCCAAGGCAAAGCGCGCCTGCGAGTAACAGTGCTACTAATTTTTTCATAGTAAATCCTCCTTAATCTTGCGCTTTCTTTTTTGCGCTTCTGTTTTGTTTTAAAATATTCAAAACCACCGCAGCTACGATGATTAGAATCACGATTGTCATCAAAGCGTTAACATCTGGTGAGATACCTGTTCTCGACTTTGATAAAATCAGTACCGGTAATGTGCTGTGTCTTGCACCTGCCAGCATGTTGGACATAATAACGTCATCAAAGGACAATGTAAAGGACAGGAACGCTGCACTCATTACACCAGGGAAAATGGTAGGTAAGGTTACACGGAAGAATGTCTGGATACGGTTGGCACCTAAGTCCATGGATGCTTCCTGGAGTGTATCGTTATCACCACTGATTCGCCCCTTGATGGTTACTACTACGTATGGGATACAGAAGGTACAGTGACCAATCAGTATTGCCCCCAAACCTAAGGAAACGCCGATCTTCATAAAGATGATCAGGATTGCTACTGCCATTACGATTTCAGGAACGATAATCGGAATGTACAGAATATTGTTAATCACTTTTTTGAACTTAAATTCAAACTTTTTCAGACCAATGGCACCGATAGTACCGATAACAACAGAGATCAGTGTACTTAAAACAGCAATGATCAATGTGTAGATCAAACTGTCGATCAAATCGCCGTTCTGCAGCATCTGTGCGTACCATTTGGTGGTAAAACCAGCCCAGTAGTAGTTGTTCTTCTGGTCATTGAAGGAGTAGACCATGATCATTGCTACCGGAAGGTAAAGGAGTGCGTATACAATAAATATGTAAACATTGCTGAAACGTCTGAAACGTCTTTCCTGCTTTTCTTTTCTGGATAATGCTGCCATTTACACCACCTCCATATCTTCCATCTTCGCAAATCGCGTATAGATGAATATTAAGAGTAAGGTGATCAGCATCAGCAATACGGATAATGCTGCACCCAGTGGCCAGTTACGTACGATACCGAACTGGTTCTTGATAATATTACCAATGAAGAGAACCTTACCGCCGCCCAGGATATCTGTTACGGTATAGATACCAAGGGATGGAATGAATACCAGGATGATCGCTGAGAACAGACCTGGGAATGTAATCGGTAATGTAATTCTAAGGAACGTTGTTCTTTTGTCAGCACCCAGATCGCTGGAAGCCTCAAGGAGAGACTTGTCAAGCTTTTCAATGGTACTGTATAAAGGTAAAACGGCAAATGGTAACATGTTGGTCAAAAGACCCAGCATTACCAGACCTGTGGTATAGATGAAGGTTACCGGTTCATCTACGATACCTACCGCCATCAGGAAATTGTTCACAGGGCCGTTTTCACGGAACAAGGTCAACCAGCTGTTCAGTCTCATCAGAGAACTGGTCCAGAATGGAATCATTAATAAGGTAATCAGTCTTGCTGCCACATCCTTTGGTTTACGTGCAATAAAGTAAGCCAGTGGATATCCGATCAGCAGGCAAAGACCTGTGGTAATACCAGCAATCTTTAAGGACTGTAAAATAACCTTGAAGTAGGCTGGTGTTAAAATGGATGCATAACTTTCTATGGTAGCTTCATTGACTACGTTACCGAACATGTCACGGGACATAAAACTGATGAAGATAACGTAAATCATCGGAATCGTTACAAAAAGAATCATCCATGCGGATACCGGACCTGCAGTTGCAATTGCCGGTAACGCGTTCTTTTTCTTCTTTTTAACAGGAGCACCAGGCGCCTGTTCTGCTGTCTTTTTACTCATTATGACGCCCCCTAGTTACTCTTTTTAATTGCAACAGCTTTACTTGGATTCCAGTAAATATATAAGCGTTCGCCTTCTTCTACTTCAGAAACACGTTCGAATCTGGTGTAGTTCACTTCCTGACCGCCATCCAGATCTACGGATGTTTTGATCACAGAGCCCTGGTAAATAAAGTCTTTTACTTTACCTGGAAGATCAAATCCATCCACTGGAGTGGAAGCATGTTCTACATTTTCAAGACGAACTGCGATGTGCATTTCTTCTCCGACTTCAAAGCCTTCCCCTTTTACTGTCATGATGCCGTTTTTGGACTTCATGGTGATCATGTCGCCTTCTACTTTTTCACAAACGCCATCAAAGATGTTGGATTCGCCGATGAAGCCTGCCACGAATCTTGTCTTTGGATGTTCATAAATTTCATTTGGAACATCTAACTGTTCAATAACACCATCATGCATAACTGCGATACGGTCACTCATGGTAAGTGCTTCTTCCTGATCGTGTGTTACATAGATGAATGTGATGCCCAGTTTTTTCTGCAGACGTTTTAACTCAACCTGCATCTGTTTACGAAGCTTTAAGTCAAGTGCGCCCAGAGGCTCATCCAGAAGTAATACTTTTGGATTGTTAACAAGTGCTCTTGCAATAGCAACTCGCTGTTTTTGTCCACCTGATAACGCATCTGGCTTACGCTGTTCAAAACCTTCCAGCTGAACCATGCGAAGCATCTCCATAACTCTTGTATGGATCTCATCCTTTGGCACTTTTTTGATTGTCAGACCATATGCGATGTTCTGATAAACCGTCATGTGTGGGAACAATGCGTAGTTCTGGAATACCGTGTTAACATTACGCTGATATGCCTCTTTTGTCTCAACATGTTCACCCTCAACCTTGATAACACCTGTAGTAGCGTCCTCAAAGCCTGCGATCATACGCAGCGTTGTTGTCTTTCCACATCCTGAAGGACCAAGCAGTGTAAGAAACTCACCTTCCCCAATTTCAAGGTTCATCTTTTTTACAACGAGATTCTTACCAAAAGCTTTTTCAACACCTTCAAGTGTAATAATAGGATTGCTCATCTTTCTCGTACCCCTTCTATAAATTTTTGCGTAAAAACATACACTTCTGATAAGAGCAATTTTAACACTTTTTCATCATTATTACAATAATTTGCCGGTTGACCCTATGCGTTTTTGTTAGTTTTTCACATAAAAACATTTGTTTTTTGTCTGGTGTGCACAAAAAAAAAGAAATCGCCAAAAAATCAATTGATTTTTTGACGATTTCGTCATATGTTTTTTAAGTTTTCGCTGATTTTGTCATACTCCTATTTTGTGCGTTTCTTTTCTGGAATAAAGAAAATGAATACCAGTACGCTCAATAATAACATGTATGGGTAGAACAGATTCGGAATAATATCAAATGCCGACACTTCATATCCAAGTTCTGCACAGGCTGCCAGTGCAACTAACATCTGGGCACCATATGGAATGATTCCCTGAGCTACACAGGAGAAAGTATCCAGAATGGAAGCTGCCTTTCTTGGAGAGATGTCATAATCCTCTGCCATTTCCTTTGCAATTGGATTTGCCATAACGATTGCAACGGTATTATTGGCTGTTGCAATGTCCATGGCGCCAACCAAAAGACCCATACCAAGCTTACCACCACGTTTGCCCTTGAAGATACGTTTGATAAAGTTCAACAGTGCTACGAAGCCGCCATGCTCTGCAATCAGTGCGCAGATTGCGGAAACCAGAATCGCCACCATAGTGGTTTCGAACATACCGGATGCACCGCTTCCCATGCTTGCAATCAGATCTGTCATTGCCGTTGCACCGGATGCCACCATAATAACAGAACCACAGATAATGCCGATGACCAGAACCACAAATACATTGATACCGATGATACCGCCCACCAATACCAGGATGTATGGAATGATCTGAATCAGGTTGTAGTCACCCACCACCACATTGCTTACATCTGCGCCTGCGCATTTTACAAGGAGAATTATCACCGTTACAATTGCTGCCGGAAGGGCGATCCAGAAGTTTTCCCGGAACTTGTCCTTCATCTGACAGCCCTGACCATTACATGCCGCAATGGTGGTATCGGAAATAAAGGACAGATTGTCACCAAACATGGCACCGCCCACAACCGCACCAACACAGAGAGGCACTGCAAATCCTGTGCTTGCTGCAATGGCAACTGCAATTGGTGTGATCAGTGTGATTGTCCCTACCGATGTACCCATCGCCAGAGATACGAAGGCGGCAACTACAAACAATACCACCACCGCGTACTGGGCTGGAATAATAGAAAGCACGAAATAAGCCACACTTTCCGCGCTGCTTCGGCCAACGGTACCAACAAAAACACCTGCTGCCATGAAGATCAGAATCATGGTAATAATGTTTTTGTCACCAACCCCCTTGGCCATCAGAACCAGTTTGTCATCAAACTTCAACTTATGGTTCTGGAGACATGCTACCAACAGTGCTACCAGAAATGCTACTACGATCGGTATATTATAAAATCCCATTGGGATATGCATAATATACTCGAACGTAATACCAAGACCAAGGTAAAGCACTAAGAATACTAAAATTGGTAACAGTGCAATTGGATTACCTTTTTTCATACTATTTACCTCCGTTTTCCTGAAGAAGCTGTCGCAGGCAGCTTCCTTTGGATTGTTGTGTAACGTACAGGATTCACCGCTCGAATCTTGTCGCATAGTGCGCCTATTCTATCACAATTTTGGGTGTAAAAAAAGTGGTTTTCATTAGAAAATTTAATTTTATGCAACAAAAAGCAAGGACAGATGAAAAACATTCATCTATCCTTGCAAAAATCGATATTCTTATTTATTCAGTGTTTCATGTATTTATTGCTTATCTATCCCAACTACCATTCATTTTTATGGACGTAACTTTTTACTAAAGTCGGCCAGTGCTTCGGATATTACTAATTTCTGTGGACATACCGCTTCGCAGGCCCGACAGCCGATGCAGTCCCATGGACGCCTGCCCTCTGGCTGATTGCCAACCATTGCCTGCGCCATCCAGCCACCACCGGCAAAAGTATGTTCATTGTACGCCTCTAACAGACTTGGAATATCCAGTTCTTTCGGACAATATGGGGTACAGTAACGGCATGCGGTACATGGCATCATGGTTCTTGCCTGAATGTCCTCAGCAACCTCTAACAAAGCTTCCGTTTCCTCTTTCGTCAATGGTGCTTCTGTCTGGAAAATCGCAATATTTTGCTTGGTCTGTTCCAGATCAGACATACCTGAAAGAATAGTTACCACGTCTGGAAATGCCTGCAGGAATCGGAAGGACCAGCCTGGCACGGTTTCTTCCGGACGAAGCCTGCGAAGTTTTGCCGCATCTTCTTCTGCCAGTTTTGCCAGCTTGCCCCCGCGCAGTGGTTCCATGACGATAATTGGAAGCTTATATTCTCGCAGCAGTTCTACCTGTTCCTTTGCCTTCTGGAAGGTCCAATCCAGCCAGTTAAGCTGAATCTGGGCAAACTCCATGTATTTTCCGTATGTTTCCAGGTAGCGTTTGGTCACATCATAGGCACCATGGAAAGAAAATCCCAGATAACGGATACGTCCGTTTTCCTTCTGTTTCAACAGATACTCCACGGTATGATAAGTCGCATCATCAAGGTAATATTCGATGTTTTCTTCATTTACATTGTGAATCAAATAGAAATCAAAGTAATCTACCTGACATTTTTCCAACTGTTTTTCAAAAATTTCTTCCACCTTTCCAAAGTTGGAAACGTCATAGCCTGGAAACTTGGAAGCCAGATAAAAGCTTTCACGAGGGTACTCTTTCAGCAGCTCTCCTGTCACAAGTTCCGAATTGCCTGCATAATAGCCCCATGCAGTATCATAATAGTTGATGCCCTGTTCCATTGCATAGGCAATCATTTCCCGGGCCTGTTCCACATCAATCTGCTCTTCCTTGCCATCGATGATCGGATAACGCATGGTTCCTACCCCAAGGGCAGAAATGTCTAATCCTTTGAATTTGTTATATACCATAAAAACCTCCTTACCAGTAATGATATTTTTTTCGTTTCGCTACAATAAATAAGATTGCAATTACAAATGCCATCAGTTCTGCCACAACAATGGAGAACCAGATACCATCGATTCCCAAAATCAGCGGCAGCAGCATAACTGCGCCAATCTGGAACACCAATGTTCGCAGAAAGGAAATGGTGGCAGATATGATGCCGTTGTTAAGGGCGGTAAAAAAGGACGAACCGTACACCGCCATCCCTGCAAAAAAGAAGGACAGCGAGAATATGCGGAAGCCTCGCAGCGTCAGTTCAAACAGTGTCTGATCGTAGCCTACGAACAAGGCAGACAATGGATACGCCAACACTTCTCCCAGGGTAATCATCACCGCGGAAAAGATTGCAATGATGACGATACTTTTTTTCAGTACATTTTTTAATTCTCCATGATTCTCTGCCCCATAGTGATAGCTTACGATCGGTGCCGAGCCCATAGAATAACCGATAAAAGCTGCCACAAAAACAAAGTTGACATACATCAGTACGCCGTATGCCGCCACACCATCTTCCCCGGCAAACTTCATCAACTGAATGTTATAGAGCATGCTTACCAGAGACATGGAGATGTTGGTCATCAGCTCCGATGCCCCATTGGTACAGGTCTTTCCCAGTGCTTTTATATTCAAAATCGGTCTGCGCATTCGCAATGCACTTTTATTTGGAAGCAAAAAGTACAGCAATGGAACAATACCGCCAACCAGCTGACTAATTGCCGTTGCGATAGCTGCTCCCACCAGTCCGCCATTCAAAACGCCTACAATAATGGCATCCAGCACAATATTGGTAACACCCGCACCAAGGGTAATAAAAAGTCCGAGCTGCGGTCGTTCTGCTGCCACAAAAAAACTTTGAAACTCCATCTGCAGCACAAATGGTATCATGGCAATAATCAAGATTCTGCCATAAGCCACACAGTATTCCAGCATTTCTCCCTGCGCGCCCATCAAGATCGCCACCGGGCGCAGAGATACATATCCAACAATTGTTAAAATCAGACCGCACAGAATTGACGCACACACGATCAGGGAAAAGGTACGATGGGCCTTTTCTCTGTCTCCCTCGCCCATAATTTTGGAAACCAAAGCACAGCCACCTGTTCCAAACATCAATCCGACTGTCCCTAATATCATAATATACGGATATATTAAATTTAAGGCCGCAAAAGGTGTTTTTCCAGCAAAATTGGACACGAACAGGCCATCCACAACGCTATAGATGGAGGTAAAAATCATCATAACAATGGACGGAAAGGTAAATCGCAATATTTTTTTGTATGAAAAATGTTCCGATAACTGAATTACCATTCTTTTTCTCCAGTCTTATGTCAATGCAATCAAATGATTTCCTTTTTACGAAGTGGCTTCACAAATTGAATCATAATGGCTGATATCAATGCAAAAATGCCAAGGTAAATAAACACCGGATGATAGGAACCTGTGGACTGCAATACCACACCGTACAGGTTTGGGCCAAGGATACCACCCAGGAATCCATAAGACATAAATACCAGTCCGAAGATTAGACCAAAGTACTTGATGCCATAGATATCGGTGAGAATTGGTGAGGATACGGCAAACATGGTTCCGAATCCGTATCCCACACAGGCTGCAAATACGGTAATCAAGACAAAGGATGTGCCAAAGTTCAAGCCAAAGTAGCCGATAGTTGCCGCCACAAAGGCAATACATCCCACCGTTCTGCCGCCAATCTTGTCTGACAGAAAACCTGCCACAATTCGGCTAAGGCCGTTGGTGATATTGAATACAGTAAGGATTACCACGCCACTGGTAATACCGAGATATGCTGCATAATTTGTAGACAGTGTGACCATGGAAATACCTGCAGCCCCCATACATGCCCAGATGACGCACATACACCAAAATGGCACGGTTTTTATCGCTTCTTTTGGCTTGTAGAAATACCCTGCCGCAACCCCTTTTTTCTCGTTGGCGATACGCACTTTCTCTAACAATTCGTGGTGATCTTTTTTCTGTCTTTCAGACAGTTTTACAAACTCTGGCATTTCACAGAAAATAAGTGCGAGCAGGTTTACCACCACAATCAGGATAACCACAATGGTCAACATGTTTTTGTAATCAAATCGTGTCAGCATTCCTTTAAAAATCGGTGACATGATTGCCGCAGAAATACCAAACACCAGATTCACCATGCCTGTTACCAGACCCTTTTTATGGGGAATCCATCGCTGTACCGTGGCAAGCCCAGGAGAATAGATAAACATGGAAGATGCTCCATTCAGGGCAGCCCACAAATATACCATATAAATATTTTTGCCAAAAAGCAGTACAAACATGGATGCCACGATCAATACAGTGCCAACCAGAAAACTTTTTCTTGTGCCAAACCGCAAATGAAATTTTCCGGAAAAGAAGCTAAAGCAGGCCAGCCCCAGCAACACAAACATAGTAATCTTAGATGTGGCAGCAGTGCTAACCGAAAAAGTCTCTCTCCAATATTCTCCCATCACTCCCGGGAATCCAAAAATCAATGATCCTGACCAAAAGATTCCTGCACAACAGGAAATGACCGCCAGCCAGGCACGCATGTTGCGTGATAAATTGTTCATAACACTCTCCCTAACAACAAAATCTTCACACATTTACAGCCTTCGTCTTCCATAATCATCGAAGGTTTCTTTCAACGCTTTCTCTGTAAAAGCAACACTTACAAACATTGGAATCAACTGCACCATAATAATGATCGCTCCAACGGTTCCCACAACATCAACACTTTTGCCGATGGTCGGCAGCATTGCAATTACCGAAACCGGACATATGATACTTCCCCAGCGGAACCACAGATTGCCCATATGCTGGTGGGCGAACTCCCATGTAGCTCGATTCATCATGGATCTTTTGGTTCGATAACCAAACAAGTGATTGATTTTGTCTGGGGCAGATTTGCGGAAGCGTTTTCCAAATGCAACCATCGTTATGGGTATGATGATGGTCATAAATAACATATAAATCCAAAATCCCATACAAGTGCCTCCGTTTTACTCTTATATAAACCTTACGTTGTAAGGTTCTATTGCAGTTCTATTGTAGTTCATTGCCTTACTTTACAGTATGTATCTATTGTAAATGATTGGCGAAAGAAATGCATTATAAAAATAGTGCAAGCAAGAAAAAAGAGTCAAGAAATACTTTTTCGTTTCCTGACTCCTACTACTTATACCTTATTTTTATTATTCTTCTGTTTCATCAAGCAAATTCGGCACTTGTGCATTTAGCGGCGAAATAACACTCCTGCCAATTCTTTCTTCTAATTCTTTTCTGGCATTGCCTGCTATGGCACCGCCTTCTAAAACAGTACCCTTAGTTTCCGGAAAACCTTTCGGATTTTTTGCCTGTGAAATTGCAGTTGCAGATACTTCTGCAAGTTGATTTAATGCAAGTTCAATATTAGTCATATTATCCCGCAGATTTTCTTTGTGAAGACCTTTGTATTTTTTGTATTCTTGCACATTTTTACCGGACCATGCTTTGGTAAGTATACTAGTCAGCGCTGCATATTGGTGTGTGCTTTCAATCCCTGCACGATGCCATTCATCGGTAAGAGCTTTTCTTACATCAATAGCATGAAGACGCTGCTCAATCCACTTCTCAGAATATCCTTTTTGACGATATGTATAAATCATTCGTTCAAATGCGAGTTCTGGATCTGCATACTCTTCCAGGCGTTCTCTGCCAACTTTTGCTAACCATAATTTAAATGGTTCAGCTTTTTTCGAAGGAATGGACTGCATAATACGAAGAAGCTGTTCGGTAGTAGCGCAATCAGTTTTTCGCATTTTACCGTCAGCAGCTCTCATTTTCAACTGGTGACAATTTGTCACCGTTTCATTTCCCTCGGCTTTGAGCCTTTGCTTAAGTTTATTCCAATATTTTCGGCCATCTACACTGTCAGTAAGCACCTGACACACATCAACGATAGAAAAATAAATTTCTTCTTTTTGCGCATGCCAAATTTTTCTAACCTTATCATCAAAAAAATATTCCAGTTCCTGTTCGTTTTCATTATCTAACTCCACCTCAACCGGAATGGTAGTATCGGTTTCTTCGTCAAAAAAGAAGAAAAAGATAATAATCACATCCTTTCCTAATTAATTGTACAACTTCATCCCTCAGCATACAATTACAAATTCATTAGAATTTGGAAGGCTCTTCTCTGATATAAGTACCAACTCTGCCTACCAATTGCTTTCATAAAATATATTATTGACACCTTCTTTATATTGGCTTGCAATATCGTTTATCAAACACATCGACGTAAAATTCTTTTACATCATCTGTATTCACGGCTCTTCCAAATTTAACATAGTATTGTCCAATCCCACAAATGTGTGCATCTTCTGGCACGCCACAATCAGAAGTTATCAATCTCCAGTCTATCTCATTTGTATACACTTCCTCCGGTATCATGTAACCCCTAATATGTTTGTAACACTCCTCATTATATACCATTGGTATACTTATTATAATATATTCCAATGGTATATTCAAGAAAAATCTGTTATAATTCACGCAAAGTATTTTTTGATTGGAGATTTATATTATGAACAGTTACACATTGAACCGTCAACGACTCATCTCTTGTCGTGAAAAACTCGGCATAACCAAGCAAGAGGCTGCTAAGCGAATGAACTTGTCACAACCAGCTTACTTAAGATATGAATCAGGAGAACGAATGCCCTCAATCCATGTAATCCAAGCTATGGCAGAGGTTTTTGATACATCTGTAGATTATCTTACCGGTAGAACAGACAACTCTACTCCTGATACC
>JAFUPY010000096.1 GCA_017472565.1 Eubacterium sp. | reverse complement strand
TCACAATCACAGAAAAAGGATACAGCCTGGTAAATGGCAGAGGTTATTATCTGCCAGGGGTACCAGAAGACCTTGCAAACGGACCGGAAAATGCCATGAGTTACATGGGTAAAGTTGCAGCGCTTGTACATGCCAGATACGTTGCAGGACAGAAACCAATTGCTATGGTAAGTATGGACAACTGCTCACACAATGGCGACAAACTGTACGCAGCAGTGAACGCATTTGCAGAAAAATGGGTAGAAAATGGTGTTGTAGATGCAGGATTTAAGGTGTATGTAAATGACAAAACGAAGGTTTCTTTCCCATGGACTATGATAGATAAAATCACTCCAAGACCAGACGCTTCTGTAGAAGCCATTTTAGAAGCGGACGGCGTAGAAAATCTGGACCCAGTTGTTACATCGAAAAACACATGGGTAGCTCCATTTGTTAATGCAGAGGAGACAGAATATCTGGTAATTGAAAATTCTTTCCCTAACGGAACACCAGAAGTTTTGAAAAAAGGCGGCGTAATGTTCACAGAACGTGAAACCGTAGATAAAGTAGAAAAGATGAAAGTTTGTACCTGCCTGAACCCACTGCACACAGCATTGGCAGTGTTTGGATGTGTTTTGGGATATGATAAAATTTCTGAAGAAATGAAAGATGTGGAACTGAAGAAATTGGTGGAAACAATCGGATACGTAGAAGGGCTTCCAGTGGTGGTGAATCCAGGAGTTCTAGATCCAAAAGAATTTATTGACACCGTGTTAAATGTTCGTATTCCGAATCCATTCATGCCAGATACACCACAGCGTATCGCAACCGATACATCCCAGAAGCTGGCAATCCGTTTTGGGGAAACCATCAAAGCCTATGCTGCAAGTGAAACTTTGAATGTTACTGACTTGAAACGGATTCCCCTGGTATTCGCTGGCTGGCTGCGTTACCTGATGGCAATTGATGATGCGGGAAACAAATTCGAACTTAGTCCAGATCCATTGCTGGATGCTGTCTGCCCAGTTGTTGCTGGAATCAAACTTGGTGATGAAATCGATGTAGAAGCTGCCTTGAGACCAGTTTTGAAAAACAAGAAAATCTTTGGGGTTGATCTTTATGAAGTTGGTCTGGCTGACCTGGTATGCAAATACTTTGGCGAAATGATTGCCGGAGTTGGCGCGGTTCGTGCAACTCTGAAAAAATACGTGTAAAATGGAACTATTCAGAGCCATGCGGATTTATATAAAACATACTGCATAGTTTATGAGCTTTAATATAGGAGAGAATTAAGATGAATGTAGCAGAAACAATTAGCAAAATGGGTGTAGTACCTGTTGTAGTTTTGCATGACGCAAAAGATGCCGCTCCATTGGCAAAGGCTTTGGTGGAAGGCGGGCTTCCATGTGCAGAAGTAACATTCAGAACTACGGCAGCAGAAGAAAGTATCCGTGTTATGACTGCTCAGTTTCCAGAAATGTTCGTCGGAGCTGGTACTGTTCTTACTATAGACCAGGTAGACCGAGCCATAAGTGCGGGTGCAAAATTTATTGTCAGCCCAGGATTTGATCCAGAAATCGTTGATTATTGTTTGACCAAAGAAATTCCTGTATTTCCAGGATGTATCACCCCAACGGAAATTACTCAGGCAGTAAAAAGGGGACTGAAAGTTGTAAAATTCTTTCCGGCAGAACAGTTTGGAGGGGTTGCAACGATTAAGGCTTTGGCTGCACCATATCCTGGCGTAAAATTCATGCCAACAGGTGGTGTGAATGCTAAGAATCTGGAAGAATATTTGAACTTTGATAAAATCATTGCTTGCGGCGGAAGTTGGATGGTAAGCGGTGCGCTGGTAAAAGAAGGAAAATTTGATGAAATCAAAAAGCTGACGGCTGAAGCAGTAAAAATAGTTGCTAAAATCAGAAATAAATAAGATTTTAGAAGGAGAAACCAGCATGAAAAAATTCATGGATAAAGATTTTTTACTTACCACGGAGACCGCCAAAAAACTGTATCATGAATATGCAGCGGTGATGCCAGTATTGGACTATCACTGTCATATTTCAGCACAGGAAATTTACGAAGACAAAAAATTCAACAACATCACACAAGTATGGCTGGGTGCCGACCATTACAAATGGCGTCAGATGCGTTCCAACGGCGTAGAAGAAAAATACATCACAGGTGATGCATCGGATAGAGAAAAATTCCAGAAATGGGCGGAAACACTGGAAGTTGCTATCGGAAATCCACTGTACCATTGGAGTCACTTAGAACTGCAGAGATTCTTCGGTTACGAAGGACATCTGTGCGGCGATACAGCAGAAGATGTATGGAATCTGTGTAACGAAAAACTGCAGGGCGGAATGTCTGCAAGAGAAATGATTAAAATGTCCAACGTAACTTTGATTTGTACTACAGATGACCCCGCAGATACCTTGGAATGGCATAGATTGATTAAGTCTGACGAAACATTTGATGTTCAGGTTCTTCCGGCCTGGAGGCCAGAAAAAGCAATGAATGTGGAAAAACCAGATTATCTTGACTATGTAAAAAAGCTGAGCGAAGTTTCTGGCATAGAAATCACAAGTTTTGCAACATTGATTGAAGCTTTGAAAGTAAGAATGGATTTCTTTGCTGAAAATGGATGCAGTATTTCTGACCACAGCTTGGATTATGTAATGTATGCTCCAGCAACAGCAGAAGAAGTAGAAGTTATTTATACAAAGAGACTGGCTGGCGAAATATTGAACCCAGTTGAGAGAAAACAGTTCGAAACAGCATTTATGGTAGCTATGGGCAGAGAATACCACAAGAAAAACTGGGTGATGCAGCTGCATTTTGGGGTAAAACGTGATAATAACCAGAGCATTTACCGCAAATTAGGACCAGATGCTGGTATCGATTGCATCAGCAACTATGCGCCAGGTTCAGAAATGGCGGATTTTTTGAATGCACTGGCCATAACAGATCAGTTGCCAAAGACAATCCTGTACTCCTTGAACCCAACAGACAATGCTTCTATTGCCACAATTATGGGATGCTTCCAGGATTCCACAGCAGTTGGCAAGATTCAGCAAGGTAGTGCTTGGTGGTTCAACGATCACAAACAAGGAATGATGGAACAGATGACATCTCTGGCAAACTTGGGACTTCTTGGTAACTTCATTGGTATGCTGACAGACTCCAGAAGTTTCTTGTCTTATACAAGACATGAATATTTCCGCCGTATCGCTTGCGAACTGATTGGTAGATGGGTAGAAAATGGAGAATATCCAGCAGACTACAAAGCATTAGAGAAGATTATCAAGGGTATTTCTTATAATAATGCAGTAAGATATTTTGAATTTAATCTGTAAAAAAGAAAATGGGTGTCGGAAAGCAGGTGACTTTTCGGCACTCCTTTTGTTTATTTCCCATATTTATTTGACAGCAAGAACCTGTTTGGACTTTTGACGATGAAATTTATGTATGATGCCCCAATAGCAAAAATGGCTTATTCAAAAATATGGGAAAAGAAACAAATAAAAAATAGTGTATTTTTGGTCAGTTATATGTTATAATTCCGCTTGATTATTTTAGCACCTTGCTAGAATTATTGAAAACGTAACTATTTCGCATGGCTGAATAGTTACGAAAAAACATAAAACTCGAAAATAGGAGGACGAAAGATATGAAAAAAAGAATGGGAATCTTACTCAGCTTAGCCCTTACAGTAAGCACATTGATGGGTTGTGTAGGAACACCAGTGGTTTACCACGACTGCCAATGTGACCAGTGTTCTTCTCAGACAGCAGCAACACCAACACCAGATGCAGGAAAAGAAGACAACAATGTAGTAAGCGATGAATCTGTAAAAACAGGTTTGTCCGTTATGGTGACAATGAACGAAAGCACCAGCTCAGATGCAGAAAATGCTGGAACAGCAAAATACGATATCACAGTAGTTGCTGTCAGTGTTGACGATGACGGAGTCATTGACTCTTGCCTTATCGACAGCATTCCTGCAACGGTAAACTTTGATGCAACAGGTGCAATCACTTCTGATTTGACTGCTGAAATTTTGACCAAAAATGAATTAGGTGAAAATTACGGTATGAAACTGTACGGTGGCGCAAAATATGAATGGAACGAACAGGCAGCAGCACTGGCAGAATATGCAGAAGGAAAAACAGTAGAAGAACTGAAAAATGGTGCAGTGGGCGAAGATGGAAAAGCAGTTGATGTTGATTTGGCTTCTACCGCAACCATTTATCTGGGTGGATATGTGTCTGCAATCGAAGAAGCAGTAAATCAGGCACAGCACCTTGGAGCAAAAAAAGGTGATGAACTTCGTTTGGCCACAACTTCAGCCGTTGGGAGCAGTACAAGTGCTGATGGAGAAAATGCAGGTCTGGCACAGCTTGATAGTGATTTTGTAGTTTTGACGATGAAAGATGGTGTGATTACAAGCTGCTATCTGGATAGCGTACAGGTTAAAGTAAACTTTGATGCAACAGGTGTGATTACTACAGATTTAAGTGCTGACGTTTTGACCAAAAATGAATTAGGCGAAAACTATGGTATGAAACTGTATGCAGGAAGTGCTTACGAATGGAATGAACAGGCTGCTTCTCTTGCAAAATATGTAACAGGTAAGACAATTGATGAAGTAACAGGTATTGCCGTTGATGATAGAACAGCTCCTACCGATGCAGATTTGTCAAGCAGTGTAACAATTGCAATTGGCGGTTACAAAGCATTAATTGAAAAAGCTGGTAAATAACATGCAAAGAAAACTACACGGTATAAGGGTTGTTTCTATATTGCTTATAGCTATTATGCTGAGTGGCTGTGCAAGTCCTCTTGGGGAAACAGGTAAGAAACAGTATAGAGCCACTTTTCTGGATGTGTTCGATACTGTTACCACTATTGTAGGCATGGCAGAAGACGAAGAAACATTTCGCACGCAGGCACAAAAGATGTATGATGAACTGATGGAATACCATCAATTGTTTGATATTTATAATGAATACGATGGAATTACTAATCTAAAAAATATCAACGATTGTGCGGGTGAGGAACCTGTCAAAGTGGATGAAAGAATCATTGAACTTTTATTGGACTGTCAGGAGTTCTACGAGCAGACCAATGGAAAAGTAAATGTAGCCATGGGAAGTGTACTCAGTCTTTGGCACGAGGCTCGAACGGAAGGATTGAACGACCCTCTGAATGCAAAGCTTCCAGATGAGAAAGCGCTTGCCGAGGCAGCTCGTCATACGGACATTGAGCAGATGATTATCGATATAGAAGCTTCCACAGTATTTCTTGCCGATGCCGAGATGCGCCTGGATGTTGGCGCCATTGCCAAAGGATGGGCGGCGCAGAAAGTAGCCGACAATTGTGACAGCGGATATATGCTCAGTGTAGGCGGAAATGTATGTGCAACTGGTCCGAAAGATGAAAAGGATACTCCATGGGTAGTGGGCATCGAAAATCCCGATACATCAGAAGAGTCCTATCTGCATACGGTGTATCTCACAAAAGGCTGTGTGGTCACCAGTGGAGACTATCAGCGAAATTATGTGGTAGACGGTCAGTTATATCATCATATTATAGATCCTGATACATTGTATCCGTCAAAATACTGGAGAGCTGTGTCGATTGTATGTCAGGATTCCGGAGTTGCGGATGCACTTTCAACGGCACTTTTCTTGATGAACCAGGAAGAAGGGCAGAAATTACTGGAGCATTATGGGGCTGTCGCGATGTGGGTGGATGCCGACGGAACGAAACTTTACAGCCCTGGATTTCAAGATATAATAAGAACGTAATAGAATAAGAACTTAATGAGGTGAAATAGAAAATGAAACACCTGTTTTTTGGTGGAATACATCCAAAATATAACAAGGAAATGTCCACGGGTATCTGCAAATACACAGAAATTATTCCAGCGCAGGTCGTGGTGCCCTTGCAGCAGCATATCGGCGCACCATGTAAACCGCTGGTCAATGTAGGAGATACCGTACTTCGTGGTCAAAAAATAGGGGATGGCGAAGGGCTTTGCGTTCCTGTTCATGCATCTGTTTCTGGTGTAGTAACAGCGATAGAGAAGCGTCCTCATCCTAGCGGACAGATGGTTCTGTCCATTGTCATCGAAAATGACTATAAAGATACCACAGTTCCTATGAAGGAACGTTTGGCAGACCAGATGAGTCATGATGAAATTCTCGGTGCAATCCGAGAAGCAGGTATCGTAGGTATGGGAGGTGCTGCCTTCCCAGGAAATGTAAAAGCACTTTCCGCTATGAAAAATGTAGATACTCTGATTGCAAATGCTTGTGAATGTGAGCCATACATTACAGCGGATGATACCTTGCTGAGAACTACTCCAGACCACGTATTAAGAGGTATGAAAATTCTGCATCAGGTATTGCAGCCAAAACGTGTTGTGCTGGCAGTAGAAGATAACAAACAGGCAGCAATTGAAATGGTAAAAAAACACTTGCCAGATTTCCCTGAGATTGAATTGCAGGTATTGCCAACCCGTTATCCTCAGGGGGCAGAAAAACAGTTAATCCAGGCTCTTACTGGAAGAGAAGTACCTCCTGGAAAACTTCCAGTATCTGTAAACTGTGCGGTATTTAACGTATCTACCTATGCTGCAATTTATAAAGCAGTTTGTCTGGGAATGCCATTGACACAGCGTTTTGTTACAGTTTCTGGTGAAGCGATTGAATGTCCACAGAACTTTGTCGTTCGAATTGGTACACCATTTGAACAGTTGATTAAGGAAGCTGGCGGTCTGAATGATTTGACAGAACGTGTCATCAGCGGTGGTCCTATGATGGGAATTGCCCAGAGCGATTTATCCGTTCCTGTTTTGAAAGCGACAAACTCTATTTTATGTCTGCTGAAAGATAAAAATGGCGCTGCAGAAAATCCAGTATGTATCCGTTGCGGAAAATGTGTTGATGCATGCCCAATGAAACTGCAGCCATTGTATTTGTACCGTTATCAGAAAGCGGGCAATTTAAAAGAACTGGAAAGATTGAACGTTATGGATTGTATCGAATGTGGAAGCTGCGCATTTACCTGCCCAGGAAAACTTCCATTGGTAGAAAAATTCAGAATAGCAAAAAAAGAAATAAGGGAGGCGGGTAAAAAATGAAATTAACAGTTGCTTCCTCACCTCATATCAGAGGTAATTTTAGAACAAACCGCATCATGATGGACGTAGTCATTGCTCTGCTGCCATCCTTAGCGGTAGGTATTTGGAAATTTGGTATCCAGGCACTGGTGGTTACTGCGGTATCTATTTTGTCAGCAGTGGCAACCGAATATTTATACAGCCTGGCGATGAAAAAACGCAATACAGTTGTGGACTGTTCCGCAGTGGTTACGGGTCTTCTTTTAGCAATGACATTGCCTGCAACTGTACCAGTTTGGCAGGTTGTAATCGGCAATGTATTTGCAATTTTGTTTGTAAAAGTGCTTTGCGGTGGTCTTGGACAGAACATTTTTAACCCAGCACTGGCAGGACGTGCCCTGATGATGATTTTGTGGCCAGCTTCTTTGACAAGATTCTTTGAAGGCGGAGTAGATGCTGTTTCCAGTTCCACTCCTTTGCATCATATGGTAATGCCTGCAATTCCTGAAGTTAGTCTTGTCGATATGTTTTTGGGAAATGTAACAGGCTGTAT
>JAFUPY010000095.1 GCA_017472565.1 Eubacterium sp. | reverse complement strand
TATCTGTATGGACAGGATCCTAGAGTCGTTACTCAGCTGGAACTGGATCAGATGTTAAAAGACAATGATGGTCGTTTGAAAGATGTAAAGAATGTGGTCATGATTCAGTGTGTGGGATCCCGAGAGGGTGACAACATGTATTGCAGCAGAGTCTGCTGCTCCCAGGCAATCCGAAATGCCACAGCCCTGAAAAAGAATCATCCAAATACACAGATTACGATTCTTGCCAGAGGAGTGCGAAGCTACGGTATGCAGGAAAATGATTACCGTGACGCGAGAAGAAAAGGAATCTCATTTATTCGATACGATTTGGAACACAAGCCACAGGTACAGGCAGATGAGAGACTGGAAGTGGATGTTTTTGATATCTCTGCAAATGAGAATGTTTTATTGGATGCAGATCTGCTGGTGCTGGCAAGTGCCATCAAGCCTGATTATGATGCCAATAAAGAACTGGCACAGCTGTTGAAAGTGCCGATGACACAGGACGGATTCTTCCTGGAGGCACATGCAAAACTTCGCCCAGTGGATTTTGCTACGGAAGGTGTGTTTGTCTGTGGTCTGGCACATTCTCCAAGAAATGTGAGGGAATCTGTGGTTCAGGGACGTGCAGCAGCCGGTAAAGCGGTAACCGTACTTGCCCAGGATAGCCTTCAGGCAGCAGGAACCATTTCCAAAGTGGATGCATCCCTTTGCTGCGGATGCCATACCTGCGAACAGGTTTGTGCCTATGGTGCAATCACGGTGCAGGAAGTTTCCCAGAGAGGAAGAACCAAAATGCAGGCAGTTGTCAACAACGTGCTCTGCAAAGGCTGTGGAACCTGTGCTGCCAACTGTCGTTGTGGTGCGATTGATATTGGCGGATTCAGTGACCGTCAGATCGTCAACGAAATTGAGTACTTATTACGTCTGCCAAAGGAGATGAGCGTATGAGTAAGGAAGAAAGAAAAGAATGGTCTCCTGTTATTGTAGCCTTTCTGTGTAACTGGTGCAGTTATGCGGGAGCAGACCTGGCAGGAACCGGACGTATGCAATATCCGCCAACAATACGAGTGATCCGAGTGCCTTGTTCCGGCAGGGTGAATCCTCTGTATATTGTCAAAGCACTCGCAGAGGGAGCAGACGGCGTTATGATTTCCGGATGCCATCCGGGTGATTGTCACTACCTGACGGGAAATATGTATGCGAGACGAAGATTTAACGTGTTAAAACATCTGCTTCGACTATCCGGTTTTCATCCGGACAGAGTGCAGTTTACATGGGTTTCTGCATCTGAAGGCAATCGGTTTGCAGAAGCTGTGACAGAAGTTACTGATATTATCAAAAAGCTGGGTCCAAACCCAATGGGAGGTGACATCAGTGAAGTATAGAGAACCGGAATTAAGACAGAAAGCGGTTGAATTGCTAGAAGCAGGGCAGGTAGATATTGTTTTAGGACTGAAGGAAAACGAGGATGTAGGCCATCCTACACCGTTTTTTGCCCGCACTGTGAAAGATGCAGAACAGCTTGTCTGGAACGAACATTGTTATATCAATCTGGCAGTATATTTGAACGATTTAAAGGGAAAAAAGACTGCCATTGCTGCAAAACCTGGGGACAAACGCTCCATCATCAATCTTCTCGCAGAAAAACAGATCAAAGAGGATGAAGTTCTCATCCTTGAGATGGAGTGGGAAGAGGAAGCACCAAGCTCTGTTACGGAGTGGATGAACGAGACGGATACCCAGGAGAGATTTGAACGTTTTCAGAGAGAGATTGATAAATGTACGCTCTGCTTTGCCTGCAGACAGGCCTGTCCGAACTGTTATTGTGAAAGCTGCTATCTGGACAGAAAAGCAACGCCTTGGAATCTGAACGATCTGGATAGAGCCACCAAGACTACCTATCACCTTACCAGAGCGATGCATCTGGCAGGTCGCTGTACCAACTGTGGAGGCTGTAGAGATGCCTGTGATTTTGGTGTGGATCTGCTTTATCTGATGCAGGGAGTCAGTGAATTTCTGGATGATAATTATGATTTCCGTGCAGGAGAAAGCGTGGATGCAGTGTCCGCAATGAACTCCTATGGACCAGAGGATACAGAGATCGGCTTTTTGGGAGGTGATAACTGATGAAGGCAATCAAACTCACAAAACAGGAATTGTTAGATCAGATTGCATCCCATATGGATGCGTATGATGTTATGGCACCAGTTATGGTGGATGGAAAGCTTAGCTATCAGATCATCACGGATGCAGAGCAGATTGTATTTACAGATCAACTCCCAGTTGGTTCAGCCAAGGAAGCAGTTTTTCCAAGAGTAGAAGCGCTGATGAAGTTTGAAAAAAACAAGGTTTCTGTTGTACAGAAGATAAAACCGATTTTACTGATTGGTGCAAAGCCTTGTGATCTTGCGACCATGCCAGTGTTGGATGTGATTTTTTCAGATCAGCGTTGGCAGTTGGAGGATCCATTTTACGACAACCGCAGAAAGGCCCTTACCATCGTTGGGATGGGATGTCAGGAGAAAAAGAAGGGATGTTTCTGTGACATCCGAGGTATTGACAGAAGCTATTCCGACAAATGCGATGGTTTTTTGAGAGAGATAGAAGATGGTTTTATCTATGAAGCAATATCCGATAAAGCGACACCCCTGTTTTTCGGAGATAACGTAGAAGCACCAGAACAGGGCCCGGCGCCAGAGGCAACCCTTCAGATCACTGCTGGAGAGGAAGAATTGTTTGATAAGATGCCTTGGGAAGAATATACCCTGGGCTGTATCGGCTGTGGAACCTGCACCTATGTATGTCCGACCTGTCACTGCTTTGTACTTCAGGACGGTGAGAAGAATGAAAAGGTGGTGCGCAGCAGATTGTGGGATTCCTGCATGTATCCGAAGTTTACCCTTCACGGTGGAGGACACAATCCAAGAAGCAGTAAATGGGCTCGCTTTCGCCAGAGGGTACTTCACAAATATGTATATGTCAGAGATAATTTCCAGATGACGGCCTGCACAGGATGTGGACGCTGCATCCGCAGTTGTCCGGGGGGAATCAACATCCGCAGGGCGGTGGAAGACATCCAGAAGAGATTGGAGGAATAAGATTCATGAACAATCCATACTTACCGATATATGCAAAAATAGAAAAAGTGACCCAGGAGACCACATCGGACACACAGGATGTCAAGACCTATAAGCTTCGCTTAGAGGAACCACTTTCCTATGCACCAGGACAGTTTTTGGAAGTGGGGATTCCAGGGAAGGGGGAAGCACCATTTGGTTTTGCTTCCACTCCACTAAAGAAAGATACACTGGATCTGACAATCAAAAGAACAGGTTCGTTAACCAACGTTATCCATACCCTTCGGGAAGGGGATGGACTGTGGCTTCGGGGACCATTTGGAAATACATTTCCATTAGATAAATTTGAGGGATACGACCTTTTTTATGCGGCAGGCGGTCTTGGCCTGGCTCCGCTGCGACCTATGATCGACACCATCTTTCATCCGGATTACCGCAGTAAATATGGCAAGATCAATATGCTGCTTGCGGCCAGAACCACAAAGGATTTTATTTTCCAGTATGACTATGAAAAGTGGGCAGCTATGCCGGATACAACACTGTATCGAACCATTGACAATAAAGAAGAAGGCTGGGATGGCCTTGTGGGATTTCCACATACGCTCATTCCGGAGATTCCTTTTGACAAGGAGAAGACCATTGCGGTTTTGTGCGGACCTCCAGTTATGATCAAAGCCTTGTCAGACGCATTTGCAGCTCAAGGGGTGCCATTGGATCACATTTACACGACCCTTGAGATGCGAATGAGCTGTGGCGTGGGAAAATGCGGAAGATGCAACATCGGAAAGCGCTATGTATGCGTAGACGGCCCGGTGTTTTCCATGGAAGAACTTTCAACCATGCCAAATGAGTATTAGAAAAGGAGACAAAGCAGATGGGATTTAAAAGTGATATTGAGATTGCACAGGAAGCCGAGATTCGACCTATTTTACAAATCGCCGAAAAACTAGGCATTCCAGAAGAATATGTGGAAAACTACGGAAAATATAAAGCAAAAATTGACTATCGCTACTACAACAAGGAGTTGAAGGATAGAGAAGATGCAAAGCTGGTGCTTGTGACAGCAATCAACCCAACTCCGGCAGGAGAGGGAAAGACCACCACCACCATTGGTCTTGCAGATGGACTGAATCGTCTAGGAAAAAAGACCATGGTAGCGTTGCGTGAACCATCCTTAGGACCTGTATTTGGTGTAA
Organism: Eubacterium sp.; assembly: GCA_017472565.1. Classification (GTDB taxonomy): domain Bacteria; phylum Bacillota; class Clostridia; order Lachnospirales; family Lachnospiraceae; genus Brotonthovivens. The sequence goes on along the minus strand of JAFUPY010000095.1, from coordinate 2,240 downwards.
AAGGCGGCGCGGCAGGGGGCGGTTATGCCCAGGTAATTCCAATGGAAGATATCAACCTGCATTTTACCGGTGATCTTCATGCCATCGGTGCGGCAAACAACCTGCTGGCAGCCATGTTGGATAACCACATCCATCAGGGAAACAAACTTCGCATCGTACCAAAGACCATCACATGGAGACGTGTTGTGGACATGAACGACAGACAGCTGAGAAATATCGTGGATGGTCTGGGTGCAAAGGCAGACGGTGTCACAAGACAGGATGGATTTGACATCACAGTTGCATCTGAGATTATGGCGATCTTCTGTCTGGCAACAGATATCACAGATTTGAAGGCACGTTTGTCCAGAATCGTTGTAGCTTACAACGAAGATGGCGAACCGGTAACAGCTGGTGACTTAAACGCCCAGGGCGCACTTACCGCACTGTTAAAAGATGCCATCAAACCAAATCTGGTGCAGACCCTTGAGGGAACACCAGCGCTGATCCACGGTGGACCATTTGCCAATATTGCCCATGGCTGTAACAGTGTGATTGCAACCAAAATGGGTATGAAGCTTGCTGATTACATGATTACAGAGGCAGGATTTGGTGCTGACCTTGGAGCAGAAAAATTTATTGATATCAAGTGCCGTATGGCAGGCTTGAAGCCAAACGCAGTTGTTCTGGTAGCAACCGTGCGCGCCCTCAAGTACAACGGCGGTGTGGCAAAGGCAGATTTAAACAACGAAAATCTGGAAGCCTTAGAAAAGGGTATTCCAAACCTGTTGAAACATATTGAGAACATCACCACTGTTTATAACCTGCCAGCAGTCGTTGCCATCAATAAATTCCCAACAGATACAGAGGCAGAACTGGAACTGGTTCGTGCAAAATGCAGGGAACTTGGCGTAAACGTTGCCCTTTCTGACGTATGGGCAAAAGGCGGCGAAGGCGGCGAGGAACTGGCAAAAGAAGTGCTTCGTCTGGTGGAAGGTGAGAGCACAATGAAGTTTGTATATGATGCAGAACTCACCATCAAAGAAAAAATAGAAGCAATTGCAACAAAGATTTACGGTGCAGACGGCGTGGATTACACATCTAAGGCGTCAAAGGAAATCGCAAAACTGGAAAGCTTAGGATTTGGCAACCTTCCAGTCTGCATGGCAAAAAATCAGTATTCTCTTACCGATGATGCCAAGAAGCTGGGACGCCCAACCGGATTCCGTGTGACCATTCGAGATATCACAGCCTCCATTGGCGCAGGATTTTTAGTAGCTTTAACAGGCGATATTATGAAGATGCCAGGACTGCCAAAAGTGCCATCAGCAGAGAAAATCGATGTGGATGAAAATGGTGTGATCACCGGATTATTCTAATTATTAAGAGGTTGTTTTATGAAGAAGCATAATACACAAATGATAGTTATGACGGGTGCGCTGATTGCACTTCATGTGATTCTGTCCCGTTTTTGCTCCATCAACGCCTGGAATATAAAAATTGGATTCGCTATTGTTCCGATTTTTATCGCAGCATATTTTTACGGACCGGTCTTTGCTGGAGTAGTAGGTGCGTTGGGCGATTTTATGGGCGCTATTTTGTTCCCGATAGGTGCATATTTCCCAGGATTTACGCTGACCTGTTTCCTGACGGGCATTCTTCTGGGTGTACTGCTGCATAAGAAAAGAACGATACCACGTATTCTGGGTGCAGTATTGATCAATGAACTCATATTGGGACTGTTGGTGAACACATTATGGATATCAGTTTTATATGGTTCTCCGTTTGTGCCGTTGATGGCAACCCGGGTGATTCAGTGCGGAATCATGATTCCAGTGGAATTTGTTGTTATGTATGCTATGAGTAAAATGCTGGTTCATATAAAAAAAGAAGTTGTTTTTCAGTGAACAATATGAGATTAGCAGATGAAACCAAGGCGAAAGTATGTTATAATGTCTTGTAGAAAAATCTTGTTTTAAGAAAGGTGCAGCTATGAGAGTTTCTACAAAAGGACGATATGCCTTAAGAATTATGGCAGATCTGGCAATGAACAACAATGGCGAATATATTCGTTTGAAGGATATTTCAGAGAGACAGTCCATTACGTTGAAGTATATGGAGCAGATTATGCCTGCGCTGACCAAGGCCGGATTTGTAAAAAGCTATAGAGGCAACAACGGTGGATATATGCTTGCCCGCAAGCCGGAAGAATATACCGCCGGAGAGATCTTACGTTCCGCAGAGGGCAGTCTTGCACCGCT
>JAFUPY010000094.1 GCA_017472565.1 Eubacterium sp. | reverse complement strand
TTGGGAAAAAAGCATGTTGGAAAGGCAAAAAGGCAGATTCAACATGCTTAAAAAAAGTAGTGATTGGGAAAAAAGCATGTTGGAAAGGCAAAAAGGCAGATTCAACATGCTTAAAAAAATTAGTGATTAAGAAAAAAGCATGTTGAAAGAGCAAAAAAGTGATTTCAACATGCTTTTTCTAAAATGTAGAAAAAACTGTCTTGAGTAAAAAAGTAAAATTGACTTGTGGCGGGCAAGCCACTATAATCGGAGAGAGGTGAAAACCTATATTGAACAAGCAAAATCAATCCTAATGAGAAAATCTCTGTTGGAACTATTGAATAAATTGTGAGGAAAATAATGCAAGACAGCTCAACGTACTATTACAACCAACTGAATAAACAGCAGCAGCGGGCTTACCATGCCATGAAGTCTGGCCTGCAGTCACTGGCAACATCGTTTCAGGTGCCACGATTGGATGGACGGGAGCTGTCGGATATCTATTTCTTACTTCGGTTGGATTGCCCTGAGATTTTTTACTCTGTAAAGTTCACCTACAAGTATTATAAGGATTCTGAAAATGTGGAACTGTTCCCAGAATATATCTTTGAGAAGAATAAGATTAAGGACCATCAACAGGCCATGGCGTCTCGAGTCAAGAAACTTGCCAGAGCAGCAGAAGGAATGAGTGAGAAAGAAAAGGAACTCTATATTCACGATTTTATCTGCCAGAATGTTCGTTACGACAAGCTAAAAAAAGCCTATTCTCATGAGATTATCGGTCCGCTGGGACAGGGTGTTGGTGTCTGTGAGGGAATTGCAAAAACAGTGAAAATCCTGTGTGATGCCCTTGGTATCTGGTGCATCATTGCGATTTCAGACAACAATCCGGAGAAAAATATCAAGTATCGACACGCATGGAATGTGATTCGCATTGGCGGCAAGTATTATCATCTGGATGCCACCTTTGACAATTCTTTGGGCAAAGATGACATTATCCGTTATGATTATGTGAATTTGAGCGACAGTCAGATTTTCCGTGATCATGAGGCAGTAATATGGAAGGTTCCATTCTGTGATGACCACGACAATTTCTACTATAAGGAAAAGAAACTTTCCTTCACCAAGATGGAGGATGTACGTAAGCGCGCAGCCCAGGCGGTGAAAAAAGGAAAAACACTGATTTTCCATTGGCGCGGCGGCTATCTTACCAGAGATGTGTTAAATGAAATGCTTCAAATATTCAAAGAGGAAGCAGAGAAAAAAGAGAAACATATGCGTCTGTCCCTGAACTGGCCACAAGCCGTGTTACAGCTTTCCTTTGTGGAACAGCTTCCAGAAACAGAAGTTGAGATGCAGGAAGCCAATGAGGGCGAGCAGATAGAATCAGAAGTGACAGAACAATAAATAGCAATCCCGGAGCAGAAGAAAATAAAAGGTAAGCTGCGATTGTTAGCAGCGTGCTTTTCATTTTTTCTGCGAAGGGATGATAAATGGAGAAAAATCATGATTAAAGTTGAAAAATTATCCTATTCTGTACCAGAAAAAAAGTTATATGACAAAGTGTCTTTTACCATCGAAGCAGGCCAGCATATTGCCCTGATTGGCAGCAATGGTACTGGAAAAACCACGTTGGTGGACATGATTATGGATACAGAAGAGGAATATTTATATAAAGGAAAAATCATCAAGGCAGAAAACATCAGAATGGGCTATGTGAGCCAGTTTGCCAAGAGTGAAAAAGAGCAGGCTATTACAGTGTTTGATTATCTTTGCCAGGATTTCCTTGCTATGTTAAAAGAGCAGGAAGTGCTGTGTGACAAGATGGCTACAGAGACAGAGCTGGACGATATCTTTGAACAGTATCAGAATGCGCTGGATGCGTTTCAGGCGGTGGATGGTGATAACTATGAAAGCAACATTCACAAGCAGTTGAAACTGGCGGGACTGACACATTTGGAAAATCTGGAACTGTCTGCGCTAAGTGGCGGTGAGTATAAGCTTTTGCAGGTCATCAAACAGATGTTGATGTTTCCAAGCGTGCTGATCATGGACGAGCCAGACGTGTTCCTGGATTTTGAAAATCTGAACGGTCTGCGTCAGTTGATCAATTCTCACACAGGAACACTGCTTGTTATCACACACAACAGATATTTGTTGAACAACTGCTTTGATAAGATTCTGCATCTGGAAAATGCAGTTCTTCAGGAATTTGAAGGCAGTTACATCGATTACAGATACGCTCTTTTGGAGAAAAAGATTGAGCTGCAGGAACAGTGCGAGGCGGATCTGGAAGAAATCGCAAGAAACCAGAAAGTGGTAGAGCGTATGCGTCTACAAGCCACACGTATCGACAACGCGGCTCTTGGTCGTGCCCTGCATGCCCGCGTGTCTTATCTGGAACGCCTGCAGGCTCGCCGAACCAGGGAGCCATTTATCGATGTGAATCAGCCAGAGATTATTTTCCCGGTATACACTGGTGATTTTTTTACAGTGGAAGCTGCGAAAGAAGGTAATGATGAATTGGCAGATAGTGGTGTGCAGACAGATGTTGGTACGGATGACTTAGGTCATTTAGAAATGGTTGCAACCTCTGGGAAAGATGTGTCAGTAGAGAATAATATAGAAGACGGCACCTTGTTGACTGTCTCCGACTACAGCATCAGTTTCGACGATTTGCTGTTAGAAAAGGTTTCCTTTGATATCAAGCCAGGGGAAAAGATTGCCATCGTTGGTCCAAACGGAACTGGCAAGACAACCCTCCTTCGTGAGATTTATAAAAATGACAATCCATCTATCAAGATTAGTGATGCTGCCAAAATTGGATTTTTATCCCAGCTTCACGGCGAGATGTTTGATGAAAATCATACTGTTTTTCAGGAAATGGAAGAGATTGGATTTGATACAAGAGAGCAGGCAGCAGAATATCTGGAAACCTATCTTTTTGATCCAGAAACATTAGACAAGCGTATCCATATGCTTTCCGGCGGTGAAAAGAATCTGCTTCAAATTTCCAAAATTGCGCTGATGGAAACGAACCTGCTTTTGTTGGACGAACCAACCAGCCATCTGGACACCTATGCCCAGGAAGCATTGGAAAAAGCCATTGCAGAGTACATGGGTGCGGTGCTGATGGTATCGCATGACTTCTACAACATTGCAAACTCTGTGGACTATGTACTTTTGGTGGAAGATAAGACCATCCGCCGCATGAGCAACCGCGCTTTCCGCAAGATGATCTACGCAAAACATTTTGACAGGGATTATCTGGAATTAGAGCAGAAGAAAAAAGAACTGGAAATCAGGGTAGAAAAAGCGTTGAAAGATGCTGACCTTAAGACTGCGAAGAAATACGCAGAAGAACTGGAACCAGTGATTGCCAAATTTAGAAGATAAACGATGAAAGAACTAACGATCACACTTCAAACCGATATAAAAACCCCTCTTTACGAGCAGATATATGAGGCTATCCGTCAGGATATTCTCCATGGACGTATTCCAAAGGGAGAAAAACTGCCATCCACCAGATTTCAGGCCCAGTATCTACAGGTCAGCAGAAGTACAGTGGAATTAGCCTATGAACAGTTGCTTTCAGAGGGCTATATTTACTCCGAACCATATCGGGGGTATTATGCCTGTGATGTGCAGGATCTATACCAATTGGCAGATTTGCAGAAGGACGAAATGAGCCATGCCCATGCGGTAAAGGAAAGAAATATAAGAAGTGCTGTGGCAATTGATGGCGAAAAAGCGTTTGAAGAGACAGGAAAAACAGGTTCTGACACTGCAAAAACGCAATATAATATTGACTTCTCACCAAACGGTATCGAACTGTCACATTTTCCTTTCAACGCCCTTAGCAAAATCATGAAAAACCTGATTTTGGATCAGGGAGAGAGCATTCTTGTCAGCAGTGCGTCCTTTGGGGATATCAATCTGCGACGGGTCATCTGCGATTATCTCTACAGATCCCGTCAGGTGAATTGTGTGCCAGAGCAGATTGTTCTGGGCGCAGGAAACGAGTATCTGCAGATTTTGCTGTCTCAGATTCTTGGAACGAAGAGTGCCCTTGCCATCGAGTCACCCACATATATGCAGGCATATCGAACCTTTTCCAATCTGGGGTATGAGATTAAGGAAATCGACGTAGACAAAGAAGGAATGAACATCTGGCAGTTGGAGGCTTCCGGTGCAGAGATTGCCTATGTGATGCCATCCCACCAGTTCCCGTTAGGAACGGTCATGACAATGAAGCGTCGATTGGAGATTCTGAACTGGGCATCCAAAGCTCCAGACCGCTACATTATCGAAGACGACTACGACAGTGAGTTCCGTTACAAAGGCAAACCAATCCCAGCATTGCAGGGCATGGACAAAGCGGGACGCGTCATTTATCTTGGAACCTTTTCCAAGAGCATTGCACCGTCCGTTCGAATCAGTTACATGGTGCTTCCACTGGAACTCATAAAAAAATACAAGGAACGCTGCGGATTTTACTCCTGCACCGTACCGACCCTGATGCAGCAGAGTGTGTATCAGTTCATGCGGGAAGGACATTTTGAAAAGAACTTAAATCGCATGCGTGGTATCTACAAAACAAAGCACGACTTTATGCAAAACGAACTGCGCAAGTGTCCATGGGTCATCCAGATTATGGGCGGAAACGCAGGCCTGCAT
>JAFUPY010000093.1 GCA_017472565.1 Eubacterium sp. | reverse complement strand
CAAGGATTGCACATCCTTCGGCGCTAATGCTGATTCCAGCTTTTGGTAATCCAAAATACAAAAAGAATAACTGAACCAGCAAAGGGGTGTTTCTCGACAATTCAATATAAACGGAAGCAATCTGTCTTAAAATCGGAATCCTAAAATATTGAATAAATGCAATCACCAGACCTACCAGCAGGGAAAGAAGGATTCCGATGATACCAATAACCACTGTCAGCTTGGCGGCTTCCACATAAAGAGGAATGTTTTTCATCATGAAAATTGTATCCAACATATTCCATACCTTCCCTTTGTTTTTCTATTCTTACTATTCCTATCTGTTTGATATGTTTTCTGGAATGATTTGGATTATAGCACCGCTTTTTTACACTGTCAATAGAATTTTTTCATATTTTTTTCAAAAAAAAGAGACTGTCATCATACTACAGTCTCTTAACACACGATTCAAATTTATGATTTTATGGTTTTCCAGTTAGCAGTCAACTGGCTTATGCCACCCCTAACAATATCGCCATAATCGGAATGGATACCATGGAAAAAATAGTGGACACCGCCACACCAATGGATGCGCACTTGCCCTGTCGCTCATACTGCGCGGATCCCATAGCTACCAAAGATGCCACCGGCATACCAGCACTAACGGTACAGATGCCGATGATCATTGGATCTGTTGTAAATAAGTGCATAATGCACCAAACGATAAATGGGATCAATGCCAGACGAATTGGCAGCATTGGCCAGATTCCTTTTTCCGTCTTGATTTCTTTCAGGGAAACTGTTGCCAGGGCGCTGCCGATGATGACCATGGAAAGCGGGGTTGTGATATTTCCCACAAATCCCAGACAATCATACACCAATGCAGGCACAGGAATTCTTGCAAAATAAATTACTAACGCCACAATGGAGGCAATGATGCCCATGTTGATGAACTTCTTTGGATTGATTTTTTCTTTTTGATAAGTTCCCGCTCCGATGGCAGCGTCCTTCTTAAAGTAGTTCATTGCCAGGGAAAAATACAATATATTAAAAGGCATATTAAAGATGGTACAGTAGAAAATCGCCATATCACCGTACAATGCCTGCACTACCGGATATCCCATGAACATACTGTTGGCAAAGATAAACATACACATATACGTGCCTCGCAGGTGTGCAGGAACACGCATGACTTTTGTGATAACACGGGCAAAAAGCGGTGTAATTATGTAAACCACTACGCCAGCGATCAAAAGCTTTACGATTTCGATACCGCCGCCATGGGGAACAGTGGCAACACTGCAGACTACCAGACATGGACAGGTAACCTGCACGATCAGATTGGAAATATTTTTGTTGATATCTTTGTTTAAAATGCCTTTCTTACATAAGAAAAAGCCTAAGACCATGGCAAACAAAAGCTTGCACATTGTTGTTACTATTGTCATATTTTCAACTCTCCTGTTTGCATGGAACAAATCTACATAGAAAATATGTTCCATACCTCGAAACCATAAACCATCTTGCATTTTGCAAGATTCGGCCTTCAAAAACTTATGCTAGCACTTTTTTTCATAAAAATCAACGGAGTAACTTTTTAGTAATAGTAGAAAAATTGGACACAATATGTTACACTTGTCCTTAACAAGAATACAAACATAAAAGGAGACTTGATATGAAAAAGTTCATTGAAGAATTCAAAGAGTTTGCCGTTCGTGGAAACATGATGGATCTGGCAATTGGTATCATCATCGGTGGTGCTTTTACAACAATCGTTAACTCCTTAGTAAATGATATTGTAAACCCACTCCTTGGTCTGATCATCGGAGACATCGATTTCTCCAACTTATTTATCGCATTGGATGGCAATACATACGCAACACTTGCTGATGCAGAAGCACTTGGAGTATCCGTATTCAAATATGGTTCCTTTATCTCCAACGTAATCAACTTCATCATCATGGCATTCGTTGTATTCTGCCTGGTAAAAGTCATCAACAAGCTTCGTACTGTTGGCAAAAAACAGCAAGAAGAAGCTCCAGCAGAACCAACCACAAAGGTTTGCCCTTACTGCCAAACAGAGATCAGCATCAAAGCAACAAGATGTCCACACTGTACATCCTTACTGGACGTAGACCCAACAGAATAATGCCCGTTATAACATACTTGTTATCATACAAAAGAGCTTTTGCAGCACGCAAAAGCTCTTTTTCGTAGTAAGGGTTTATTTTATGAGAAGAAATATCTCGGAAATATCAATTGGTTACATCATAAGCCGCTTTTACCATTGCCTTAATATTTTCCAATGGTGTGGCTGGTGCAAGGTCGCATCCCGGCATCATAACATATCCGCCGTTAAGTCCTGCAATTTCGCCTAAATTCTTGCAGTGTTCATATACTCCTTCCACAGACAATGACTGCAATACTGCAAACGGATCCATATTACCAAAAATCGCATAAGATCCTTTTGCTGTGTCCAATGCCTCTTTTAAGTCAACCGCTGCCAGAGAAAATCCCTGAATGCCAGCTTCTTTCAATGGTTCCAGACGAGCCTGGGTATGGCCACACATATGCAGTAAGAATGGAACGTTATATTTACTTAATGCATCTGTCATTTTTTTAATATAAGGGAACGCAAATTCCTCAAACATTGCCGGACTGATCAAATCTCCAGAGGCAACAGGATCCGCGACAAATACAGCCTCAGCGCCATGTGCAATCTGCAGTTCACAGTGTCGAATCAACAATTCCGTAGTAAATTCTAAAATCTGTTCTACCGCATCTTCTTCATCAAAGATTTCGGTCATAAAGTTCTGTACGCCTCTGAGCATTCCTGCCAGTGACAATGGAGCAACAGAACCTGCAATGACTAATTTCTCATCGCCGTAATGCTCTTTTAATTTTTCCATCAATTTGATATGAGCGATGTATTCCGGACGATTTTTCAGTGCTTCCCATACTTCATCAACATTGTATTTTTCAATATCTGTAATTGCATCCAATGGTGGCTTGGTGACTTCAAAGGCTTCTCCCGCTTTATCTGCACAGATAGTTCCGCCCATGATTTCAAACAAATAGTTTATTGCATGCATATTGGAGTGCACCATATCGGATTCCCAATCATCAAAGGCTTCGATGGCAATTGCTGCCCCATAATCTTCCAATTCGAAAAACTCCTTGAATGAAATCTGATTTCTTCTTAACATCCATACATAACCATCTAAGATTGCCACTGGAATACGAGGTGTTGGTTCAAAGTTAAAAGCTTTCAGAATGATTTCTTTTCCTGTCATGTTGCATACCTCCTAATATCTTTATAATCAGCTCTTTTTATATCCTACTTATTCGGTAGGTTTATTATAGTCTTATTGTACTTCTTTCCTACCATAATGGTAGGTATTAAATTTGTATTTTTTGTAATTTCTTTCGAGATATGGGAAGAAATGGAAATAAAAAAACAGAGTTTATATCGTTTTGATGATACAAACTCTGCTTTCACATTCATTACTATAGAAATAGCATCGATGAATGTATTTAGATTGCTATCCCCGTCAACACTTTCGCCGTCTCTAGGCGCTTCTGAAACTCAGCATAAAAGTCATCTGACGCATACGGCTGCAAGTAAAAGATTTCCAAAAACTTCACGGTCAACATTTTTGTGTAGGCTTCGTCTTCAGCATGTTCTTCCAATACTGCGCGCATGTTCTTCACAAAGCTATGCCATGTCACAAGGAATTTTTCATAAGAAACTGGCTGTGGCATACCTAACCACTTGCCAACCTTCATTTTTGTTTTGTTCGGGATTGGACAGGCATCGGTTAACAGGAAGTATTTTAACTTGTTATCCTCATAGCTTCTGCCAAGGGGGAACAGACGGCAAATACCTGGTCTGAACTGATGGATGCTGCAACGGCCTTGTGCATTTAAAAAGGCGCACTGTGGCACAGTATTTGCCTGTGAATCTTTTTCTGTTACTTCGCTTGCAAGCCCACCAATTGGTTCCTGTGGTACAGTCATTTTTAAATTTGGCAAGATCAAGCCATCCTCTACGTGAAGCTCCACCTTATCCTGCATCAGTTCTGGAAATGTCACGCCAAGATGTTTGGTCAGGCAAAACACATCGTATGGATCCAGCAAAATAGACTGCCCCATGTCCTGACAGCATTCAGAACAACCGGCACAGTCATGACAGCCAACCTTTACCATGTCGCCTAAACTATATAATTTTCCATCGGAAATGTCCTGTAAATTAACTTCCATATTCTCTCCATTTATTATTATAAAACTATATATCGTTTAACCCCGCAGCCGAAGAAATATTTTAGGTAAGGATTTCGTTCTCAGAAATCCGGGCTAAACATATTTTTCGGCGAAGGTTCAATGCGTCACTATTCTCCATTTTTTATACGCTCCGCCAGATCTTCCAGATACTCCCATCGCTCCATCTTTTCTTCCAATGCTGCTTCAGCAGCTTCTTTTTCCTTGGTCAGTTCATTTAACTTTACAAAGTCTCTGGAATTTTTCACAATATCTGCTTCTAATGCTTCGATTTTTTCTTCCAGTGCAGCGATATCTTCCTCGATGGTTTCGTATTCCTTTTGCTCCTTGAAGGTGAACTTTAACTTTTTCTCACGGGATGCCTTGGCTGCTTCATAGGCTGCGCGTCCGGTAAGTGGCAGTTCTTCGCCCTCTCCATTGGCAGAGCCCACGCCCTCTTCTGACCTGGCTTTCGCAGCAGCACCAGTGGTATCATCCAGGCGAACCATGCCGCCTGCGGTCTTGCCGCCAAATGCACCTGACGTTACACCATCCATGCCAGCTTTTGCCATAGTTCTGTCGTCTTCCACCTTCAACATGTAATCGGTGTAACCGCCCTCGTACTGCCGAAGCACACCACCTTCTTCAAAAGCGAAGATGCGGCGAACCACACGGTCCAGGAAATATCTGTCATGGGAAACGGTAATCACGATTCCCTGATAATGATCCAGATAATCCTCCAGAATGGTCAGTGTAGTAATGTCAAGATCATTGGTCGGCTCGTCCAAAATCAAGACATTGGGTGCCTCCATCAGCACACGGAGCAGATTCAGTCGGCGCTTTTCCCCACCGGACAGCTTTCCTATCAGGCTGTACTGAGCCTCTGATGGGAACAGGAATCGTTCCAACATGGCGGATGCGCTGATCAGTCCTTCCTCGGTGCGGACATACTCTGCTGTTTCCTTGATATAATCAATCACTCGAAGTTTTGGATCCATGTAGGCAATGCCT
>JAFUPY010000092.1 GCA_017472565.1 Eubacterium sp. | reverse complement strand
ACATTTCATAGAAATCTTTCAGTTCCTGATTTTTCAAAATCTCTGTATGCAGTCTTGCTACACCGTTTACGGAGAAGCCTGCTGCAATTGCAAGATGAGCCATCTTCACCTGACCGTTGTGAATGATTGCCATCTTGTCTTTTTTATACTGATTGCCTGGATATTTTGCTTCGATATCCAGAAGGAATCTGCGGTTGATTTCTTCTACAATCTGGTAAATACGTGGAAGCAGGCGGGAGAAAATCTCGATTGGCCATTTTTCCAGCGCTTCTGACATGATTGTGTGGTTTGTGTAAGCACAGGTCTTGGTTGTGATTTCCCATGCTTCATCCCATGTCATACCTTCTTCATCAAGCAAGATACGCATTAACTCTGCAACGGCTACCGTTGGATGAGTATCGTTCATCTGAAGAGTTACTTTTTCGTACATCTTGTGAAGGTCTGGATGATTTTTCTTATAGCGGGCTACTGCACGCTGTACACTACCGGATACGAAGAAATACTGTTGTTTTAAACGAAGTTCCTTACCAGCGATATGGTTATCGTTTGGATAAAGGACTTCTACCAGGTTTCTTGCCAGGTTTTCCTGTTCTACTGCTTTGCGGTAATCACCCTTGTCAAAGGAATCCAGCTCGAAGCATTCGATTGGTTCTGCATCCCAGATCATCAGTGTGTTTACAACATTGTTGTTGTAACCGATGATCGGCATATCATATGGAACGGCACGAACGGACTGATATCCTTCCTGTACGAATTTGGTACGGCCATTGCCCATGCCTTCTGCACGCACATAGCCGCCGAATTTTACTTCAAAGGCATGCTCTGGTCTGCGAAGTTCGAATGGATAACCATTCTTTAACCAGTTGTCTGGTACTTCTACCTGGAAACCATCCTGGATTTTCTGTTTGAACATACCGTAGCGGTAACGGATACCACAGCCGTATGCTGCATAACCCAGTGTTGCCAGAGATTCCATAAAGCAGGCAGCAAGACGGCCAAGACCGCCATTGCCAAGTGCCGGATCCATTTCTTCGTCTTCAATGGCATTGATATCGAATCCCATTTCATCCAGCGCTTCTTTTACTTCATCGTAAACAGTTAAGTTGATCAGGTTGTTGCCTAATGCACGGCCTACCAGGAATTCCATGGACATGTAGTAAACCATTTTTGGATCTTCCTTTTCAAAGGTCTGCTGTGTTGCCAGCCACTGATCGATGACAACATCTTTTACGGCATAAGATACTGCCTGATATACTTCCTGTTTGCTCGCTTCTTTTAATGTTTTTCTGTATAAAGTTTTAATATGATCTGTTACGCTCTTTTTAAAAGTTTCTTTTTCAAATGCTGCATGTTTCATTATTGTTTTTCAACCCCTAATTCTACGTGTTCGCCATTGATATTCCACTCTTTTGTGTAACCGCGAAGTTTGCCGCCTTCGATGCCAACTGCCATTACTTCAGAGAGGATAGTTTCAGCATTTGCAGTAAAGATATCTGTTACTTTCTGGTTCGCTTCATAAGTGATCAGAATCTGATCCATAACTTCGAAACCAGCTTCTTTACGCATTGTCTGAACCTTACTGATGATTTCACGGACAAAACCTTCTTCCAAAAGTTCTGGAGTCATGTTTGTATCCAGTACAACCGTCACTTCGTTGTCGCCTTCAGAGTTGTAGCCTTCCATCTGTGTCATTGTGATGAGCAGGTCTTCTTCTGCAAGCTGCACGTCAGCGCCTGGAACATCCAGTTTCAGCACACCTGTGCTCTTAAGCTGTGCCATTGCTGCGTGACCGTCAATATTTTCTAATTCCTGTTTGATCTTGCCAAGGAATTTGCCGTATTTTGGACCAACCGTACGAAGCTGTGGTTTGAAGCTGTAGCTTGTGTAATCGCTGATGTCTTCTTTGAAAACAACCTCTTTTACGTTCAGCTCTTCTTCAATGATTTCTACGAAAAATTCTGGCAGTTCGGTTGCTGCTTTTACAAACATCTGACCGATTGGCTGACGGTTCTTGATGTTTGCTGTATTTCTGCAGGCACGACCCATAACAACGATTTTTAATACAACGTCCATGTATTTTTCCAGTTCTGCGTCGATCATATCGTAATTTACTTCTGGGAAGTCGCAGAGGTGGATACTCATTGGTGCTGCTGCATCAACGGTTCTAACCAGGTTCTGGTAGATGTCTTCTGTCATAAATGGAATCATTGGAGCAGCCGCTTTTGCAACTGTTACCAGTGCTGTATGAAGTGTCATGTAAGCGTTGATCTTATCCTGTTCCATTCCTTTTGCCCAGAAACGTTCACGGCTGCGTCTTACATACCAGTTACTCATATCGTCTACGAATTCCTGCAGTGCTCTTGCTGCTTCTGGAATCTTGTAGGAGCCAAGGTTGTCATCTACTGCTTTTACTACAGAGTTCAGCTTGGATAACAGCCATTTGTCCATAACTGACAGCTTGTTGTATTCCAATTCATATTTTGTTGGGTCAAATTTATCAATATTCGCATAGAGTACGAAAAATGCATAGGTATTCCAAAGTGTACCCATGAATTTACGCTGACCTTCCACTACTGCTTTGCCGTGGAAACGGTTTGGCAGCCATGGTGCAGAGTTGATATAGAAATACCAGCGGATTGCGTCTGCGCCGTATGTCTCTAATGCTTCAAATGGGTCAACTGCGTTGCCCTTGGACTTACTCATCTTCTGACCGTTTTCATCCTGTACATGGCCTAATACGATTACGTTTTCGTATGGAGCCTTGTTAAATAACAGTGTGGACTCAGCCATCAGGGAGTAGAACCATCCACGAGTCTGGTCAACCGCTTCGGAGATGAATTTTGCCGGGAACTGCTGTTCAAACAGATCCTGGTTTTCAAATGGATAGTGATGCTGTGCAAATGGCATTGCGCCGGAGTCGAACCAACAGTCGATAACTTCTGGTACGCGGTGCATCATCTTGCCACAGTGTGGACATGGAATCTCCACTTCGTCAATATATGGTCTGTGAAGTTCTACATTGATATTGTCTGGATTGCCGCTCTTTTCTGCCAGTTCTGCACGGCTTCCGATGGATTCCATATGTCCGCATTCACATTCCCAGATATTCAGTGGAGTACCCCAGTAACGGTTACGGGAAACACCCCAGTCCTGAATATTTTCTAACCAGTCACCAAAACGGCCTTTGCCGATGGATTCTGGAATCCAGTTAACAGTGTTGTTGTTGCGGATCAGGTCTTCCTTTACTGCTGTCATTTTGATGAACCAGGATTCTCTTGCATAGTAAATGAGTGGTGTATCACATCTCCAGCAGTGTGGATAGCTGTGTTCAAATTTTGGCGCGTCAAACAACAGACCGCGTTCTTCCAGTTCTTTTAAGATGATTGGGTCCGCTTTTTTCACGAATACGCCAGCGTATGGTGTGTCTGCTGTCATTTCACCCTTACCATCAACAAACTGTACAAATGGAAGATCGTATCTGCGGCCAACCTGATTATCGTCTTCACCGAATGCAGGTGCGATGTGAACAACACCTGTACCATCGGACAGAGTTACATAATCAGCGCATGTTACATAGTGACCTTTCTTTTTCTGTTTTTCACATACAGGTACCACATAGTCAAACAGTGGTTCGTATGGTTTGTATTCCAGGTCTTTTCCTGTAAATGTTTCTAAAATTTCATAAGCGGCTGTACCAGCTTCTTTGTCTGCAAACTTACCTAATACAGTGTCAAGCAGCGCTTCTGCCATGTAATAAGTATATCCATCTGCAGCTTTTACTTTCGCGTAAGATTCTTTTGGATTGACACAGAGAGCCACGTTAGATGGAAGTGTCCAAGGTGTGGTTGTCCATGCCAAAATGTAAGCGTCTTCGTCTTTTACTTTGAATCTTACAATTGCAGAACGTTCTTTTACGTCCTTGTAGCCCTGTGCTACTTCATGAGAAGACAGAGGTGTTCCGCAACGTGGGCAGTAAGGAACGATCTTGAAGCCTTTGTATAACAGGCCTTTATCCCAGATTGTTTTTAACGCCCACCATTCAGATTCGATGAAGTTGTCATCGTAAGTTACATATGGATCATCCATATCCGCCCAGAAACCAACAGTACCTGAGAAATCTTCCCACATACCTTTGTATTTCCAAACAGATTCTTTACATTTCTGGATGAATGGATCCAGACCGTATTCTTCGATCTGTTCTTTGCCATCAAGTCCAAGAAGCTTTTCTACTTCCAGCTCTACAGGCAGACCATGTGTGTCCCATCCTGCTTTACGAGGAACAAAATTTCCCTTCATAGTCTGATATCTTGGAATCATATCTTTGATAACACGTGTTAAAACGTGGCCGATATGAGGTTTACCGTTGGCAGTTGGAGGACCATCGTAGAATGTGTATGTTTCACCTTCTTTTCTGTTTTCCATACTCTTACGGAAAATGTCATTTTCTCTCCAGAACTGTTCTGTCTTTTTTTCACGTTCAACAAAGTTCATATTTGTCGATACTTTTTCGTACATTGATTTTTCTCCCTTCAAAATTCGCTTTAAAGTTGTAAACAATGTAAAAACATGGGTGGTAAATTAAAAAGAATGCGTCTTGACGCATTCTCCGCGCGCGAGCGGGCTGCGAAGCAACAAATTCCTCTCCGCGAGCTGTGCATCATGGCACGTCAGTGCCTTTTTGTTGTATAGGGAGTTCAAAGAACTTTCCTATACAACAAAAAAGCTCCCGCCCGAAAAGGACGAGAGCATAGAGTTCTATCGTAACCACCTAATCGAAGTACGCGGTGTGACCCGGATACCGTTCTCTGTAACGTAGAGAGTACGTCAGAACCTACTTTTTCCTAATTTCAGTCTGCAACTCAGAAGTGATATTCAATGAAGTTCTACTCATATCGGCTCCCACCAACCCGACTCGCTGTGACTTTTGATCTCCATCTACTGTCTTCGTCAATGTCTTTACATTTTTTATCTCAGTGTAGTATACGTATTTGTTCAGTTTTTGTCAATGGTTTTCTATGAATACACTGTGAGTTCTTTTCTATTAATACAGCATGACATCGTTCATGATGACATCATACAAACCACTGGAAAGTACAAAGATACCAACGGCAACAAGTGCGATCAAAATAACAATGGATGCGATACTTAAAATAATACCTGCAATTGCCATGCCTTTGCGGGCGGTTGGTTTCTTCACAAGATAAATCACACCTAAAATGATGGAAATGATCGCAAGAACCACATTCACATATGTACAGGACAATACGACTGCCACAATACCAAGTACCAGGGATGCCACTGCCATGCCTGTCTTTTCTGGTTTTGGCGGTTCCGTATATACCGGGTCGTAAGTTGGCTGTTCTGTTGGTGGAATCTCTTCGTAGGAATATTCTTCTGGTTTATTTGGCTCGTTATAATAATTATCCATGGTGTTTCCTCCTTATAATACGCATGCTTATCTGCACAAAACAACTGATTATCGAATGAAACCAACTGTTCAAAGCTGGGTTCAGTATATCAAATTTTCGCGTTCAATACAACCTCTACGACGTATCTTCTTGTGGTTTTCTCTGCCAATTTTATTGTCTCCCGTTTTCGCAAAGGCGTAACTATGGGCTTGCTTTGAAACGTTATTATTTTAACATGACATCTGTCTTGTCACGTTTTAAAAAAAGGTTTATAATGGTATTTGTGAAAAATTTCGTTTTCACAAAAAAGCAGAGAGGAGCGCATGTCCGTTCACAAGAGCCAGTCCCTGACTTCTTGCGTTACATGCAGTACATTATGAGATCTTTGAATTTGACATTGTTGACTGATTTATACCAAATCACAATGATGCAGGGTTATTTTGAAACTGACAAACAGGATATCGTTGTTTTTGATGCTTTCTACAGAGACAACCCATGCCATGGCGGCTATGCCATCTGTGCTGGTCTGGATCAGGTCATTGACTACATCAAAACACTGGAGTTTTCTCCGGACGACATCCGCTATTTAAGAAGTTTGAATATCTTCAACGAAGAGTTTTTAAAATATTTGAGCACCTTCCGCTTTTCCGGAAGTATTTATGCAGTTCCAGAAGGAAGTGTGGTGTTCCCGCGGGAACCATTTATCAAGGTTATCGCACCTATTATGGAAGCCCAGCTTGTTGAGACAGCGATTTTAAATATTATGAACCACCAGTCTCTTATCGCCACCAAGGCTTCCCGTGTCTGCTATGCAGCACAGGGGGATGGTGTTATGGAATTTGGTCTGCGCCGTGCCCAGGGTCCTGATGCAGGTCTCTATGGAGCCAGAGCTGCTGTCATCGGCGGTTGTGTGGGAACTTCCAATGTATTGGCAGGACAGATGTTCAACATCCCTGTTCTCGGAACCCATGCCCATAGCTGGATCATGAGTTTTCCAGATGAATACACCGCATTTAAGGCATATGCTAAACTGTATCCAGACGCATGCACTTTGTTGATTGATACTTACGACACCTTAAAATCCGGTATCAAAAATGCAATCCGCGTATTTACCGAAATGCGGGAAGAAGGTATCCATCCAAAGAAATACGGTGTTCGTTTGGACAGCGGTGACCTGGCTTATCTTTCCAAACGTGTCCGCAAACTGTTGGACGAAGCCGGATTTGAAGATGCTGTCATCTCTGCTTCCAATGATTTGGACGAGCATCTGATTGAAAGCTTGAAGATTCAGGGCGCAACCATTCGCTCCTGGGGGGTTGGAACAAGCCTGATTACCTCCAAAGATTGGCCTGCTTTCGGCGGTGTTTATAAACTCGCTGCTATCCAGACAGCCGATGGAGACTTTATTCCAAAGATTAAGCTTTCTGAAAATACAGAAAAGATTACCAACCCAGGCAACAAGACCTTCTACCGTATCTACGAAAAAGAAACCGGCAAGATCAAAGCTGACTTAATCTGT
>JAFUPY010000091.1 GCA_017472565.1 Eubacterium sp. | reverse complement strand
ATCGCCCACCGCATCTTGGTGGATTTTGCCCGTCCGTTCATACGGCATTCTTCCGCAGATGGTCGGATGACATCCTCTGCAATTTCAGAGAAGATGCCGGCCTTTTTCAATTGTTTAAAGGCTTTCTTGACCAGTCTGTCTTCTCCGGAGTGGAAGGTAAGGATGGCCACTCTGCCTCCTGGTGCCAGTGCATCAGGCAGCTTTTCCAAAAAGTCATAGAGCACTTCAAACTCACTGTTGATATCGATGCGCAGTGCCTGGAAAGTTCTCTGACAGGATTTTTTAACAGCCTCTTTTCGCTCCTTTTCAGGCAGACGAACCAGGGCTTTTTCAATGGCTTCCCGCAGGGCAGTTGTAGTGTCCATCGGGTTGCCTTTTTTCATTTCAAAGAATACCTTGTCAGCGATTTCTTCTGCATATGGTTCGTCCGAATTTTCAATCAGCATGCCCACAAATTCATCACGGTCAATCTCGTGAAGCCGCTGGGCAGCAGAAACACCTTTTTCTGGATTTAGGCGAAGATCTAGTGGCCCATCAATCTTATAGGAAAAGCCACGTTCCGGATTATCAATCTGCATAGAAGAAACCCCAAGGTCAGCCAACATGAAATTAAAAGGACCGTGTTCTGCAGCAACCTGATCAATATTGCGGAAGTTGGTCTGAATCAAGGTAAAGATATCAGGACCAAATCCTGCGTCTCGCAGACGATCCAATGTTTTGGCTGACTCGATAGGGTCAACATCAAGACCATAGACATGTCCATTGCCCTCTAAGCATTCCATCATTTTTCTGGTGTGACCGCCATAACCAAGTGTGGCATCTAAGCCCTTTTGTCCAGGCTGAATCTGCAGAAAATCAAGAATCTCCTGCACCATGATAGAGATGTGCATGCCGGCAGGGGTGCTGCCTTTCTGGATGACCTTGGCAACGGTGTCAGCATATTTTTCTGGATTGTGTTCTTTATATTTTTCCTCAAAACGGCGTGGGTGCGTGCCTTTGTAGCGGACGCGGCGTTTGTGAGGGGTGTTGTTCTGTTCCATGTATTATCCTCCATAGAGTGTAATTCGTATAACCTTGCTATAAAAGTATCATAGGATGAAGTGAATTTGCAATGTAATTATTTGGATTTGGGATTGACTTTTACAATATACAGAACTACAATAAAAGTATCAATTGATACCAAGGAGAACGCGGTGGAAACTTCAAGCATTGAAAGTGAATTAGAAGTAAATACATATTTGGCAAATTTAAGGTATGCGTTAGATCGAGGTGCTGTCATTAAAGTGCAGATAGAACGCAGAGTTGATGAAGGGCGAGATGAGAAATACACAAATGCGTTTACGCTTACCAGCTTGTTTCAAAAAGAAGATCTCGAAATGGTAATAAAAAGAGAGTTGAAATCGTTAGAAAAAGAGGACTACATTCGTACAGTGAAAGATATTCGCTTTCCAAAACGAAGTGAAATGCGTGAATTTGGAAAGTTGTATAATGGAACAGAGGAAATATATATTAAAATAAGAGTAGAACTATTGGGTGAACAGGTTTTTGGCGAGCATATGGTGTTTGTAATGTCGTTCCATTACTCGACCGTACCATTTTCGGATATCACATTTCCGTATAAGAAGCAGGGAGGTTGCCATGAGATTTTTGAAAAAAGAATTTAGACAGTGTGCTTGTTGCATGGAAACACATGAAGTAGCATTGGTTCGATTTCAAACATATATGACATTTAAAGGTGAGAAAGTAGAATATGAAGCAGTCGCGGAATACTGTGAATTGGCTGATGAATATTATACTTCCGGTGACATGTTAAATGAGAATGATATGGCTATGAAAAATGCATATCGAAAAAAGATGGGACTTCTTACTACGGATGAAATTGCAAATATTCGAAAGAAATACGCTATAACGCAGTCTGACTTGGCACTTGCTTTGAATTGGGGTGGAAAGACAATTACCCGTTACGAAAGCCATCAGGTTCAAGATGCTGCGCATGATGCTATATTGAAAAAGATCGACAGTGATCCGGAATGGTTTTTGACATTGCTTGAGCGCCAGGAAAGGCACCTGCCTGTGAATGTATATGCAAAGTATCAACAAAAAGTGACAGAGCTTTTTGGACAGTCCGAGGATGATTATTTGCGCAAATCCATTAGAGCGCAATATGCAAAATATGATAAAGATGTCAACTGTTGCGGTGGAAAGCGTTTGGACATTGATAAGCTGGTAGAAGTTATGTGCTATTTTGCAAACGCATATAAAATGCAGTATTTATATAAAGTGAAGATGATGAAGTTGCTTTGGTATGCAGATATGCTTTCTTACAAGCGTAGAGGAGTACCTATGACAGGGCTTGTATATCAATCTATGCCAATGGGAGCACTTCCGATTGCGCACAAATCGATTCTTAATTTGAAAGGACTATCTATTGAAGAAATAGAGCATGGAAATAGTACGGGATATCGTTTCCTGCGGGCAGAAAATAAAGAATATACAATGTTAACGAAAGAAGATAAGGATATTTTGGATGTCATCATACGACAGTTTGCTGAAAATACAAAAGAAGAGATTGTTGATTATATGCATAAAGAAAAAGCATATATAGAGACCCCTTCTGGAAATATTATTTCGTACAAATATGCAGCAGAGTTGTCGCTGGATTAACTTGTTTCTGAGAATTATGTGGTTGCGATGTGGGCGAACATGGATTATAATCTATAGCATGTTAACGTGATAAAGTAAGGAGAGCATATACCATGGAATATTGGGATATTTATGATAGTAACAAACAGAGAACAGGACGCACTATGAAGCGCAATGACTGGATCCTGCAGGATGGAGAATATCATCTGACAGTGCTTGGTGTTGTGGCAAGACCAGACGGTAAGTTCCTGATTACAAAGAGAGTAATGACCAAGCACTGGGCGCCGGGGTGGTGGGAAGTATCCGGCGGTTCTGTTATGGCAGGTGAGGATTCTGAAGATGCGGTAAAACGAGAAGTGTTGGAAGAAACAGGTCTGGATGTATCCAATGCAGAAGGTGGCTATCTGTTCACTTACCACAGAGAAAATCCAGGGGAAGGGGACAACTACTTTGTAGATGTGTATCGTTTCGTTATGGATTTTGACGAGGCCGATGTTCATCCACAGGAGTCTGAGACCGATGGATTTATGCTGGCTACCTTAGATCAGATCAAAGAATTTGCCGATCAGGGGATTTTCCTGCATTACAATAGTATTAAGGAAGCTTTTGAAGGGATTTAGAACGTATCCGTAAATATAGTTGTTTTATAGAATAGATTTCTTTTTTGAGATACCAACAGAACAGTGTCTCAAAAAGAAATCTATTTTTTGTTACATTTTTTTCGTTTGTTTTAACAAAAATACAAAAAAATGAGAAAAAAAAGAAGGGACAAAGAAAAAATGAGAAGTTTTTTGGAAAAAAGGTTTCTTAAAAAAAGAAAAAGTGAAAAAACGAAAAAAAATCAAATATTTACGTAAAAATGGGCAAAAATCAGATGGAAAAATTGCACAAAAAAGTTTTTGAACCCCAGGATTGTTGAATAAGGTATGCAAACATGCTATATTTTACGAAAATAAAGAAAGGGAGGATGTGTATGAAGGTTGGATATGTAGCAAATGCATGGGGACCGGTATTGGGACATTGGGCGGCGCCGAACAATGTGAATGCTGCCTATTATAGATGCCCTTGTGATCTGAATAAGGTTTTTTCAGATATTGCAGCAGCAGGATATGATTCTGTGGAAATATTTGATGGAGATTTACTGGAATACCAGGGAAATGAAGAGGCATTCCAAGAGCTTTTAAGCAAGTATGGGCTTTCTTTAAAAGGTGTATATGTGGCCTGCAATTTTATATACGATGAGATTTTGCCAGAAGAATTAAATCGTCTGGAGAGAGCAGCGGTTTTTGCCAAGTCATTTGGCGCAACAGAGATTGCATTGGGCGGCGGTGCGGTTCGCTATGATGGAATTCGGGAGTCAGACTATGTGAAGTTGGGCGAGGCATTAAATAAGGTTTGTGATTTGGCAGAGGCGATTGGTATGAGAGCAAGCTTTCATCCGCATATGGGATCACTGGTGGAGTCACCAACACAGCTTGCGAAAGTAATGGCGCATACAAGAATTCCTTTATGTCCGGACACCGGGCATGTAAAAGCAGGCGGTGGAGATCCGTTGGAAGTAATTAAAACATATCTGGATCGAATCTACTATATCCACTTGAAGGATATTACAGAAACGGGAATGTTTTGTCCGCTAGGTGTAGGCGTGATAGATTTTCTTCCAATTATCGAGACATTAAAGACGAGTGATATTGATATAGATGTCACGATTGAATGCGATGGTTGGAATGGGGATGCAGCAGAAGGAGCAAAGATTACAGCAGAATATTTGAAAAAGTATATGTTCTAGCCTGATTTTGGGGCAACCTTCTGTCGGTTGAAGTAATTACCACTAATATCCTAATGAATTTGGATATTCGAAAGCCTAGTATCTATCATAGAGAACGGTTTTCATTAACGAATATTAAGCACAGTCATCTGCTTTTTTGGCAAGGAAAACAGATGATAATAAAAAAGAAAAGGAGAAGACACTATGAAAAAGAAAATTTTTGCCGCATTGTTAGTAGCTGTTATGGCATTTACGCTGGCAGCATGTGGTAACCAGGAACCATCATCAGATCCACAGACAGGTGGAAGCTCTGCAGGAACAGAACAGCAGGGTCAGGTTTCAGATGGCGCAGCAGGCGTTGATGGTGAAATTCGCACAACTGGTCCTAACGGAGAGCAGGGTGTAAATGCAAACACAATCCAGTTGACAGATGCACAGAAGGATGAAATCAAAGCTGGTGGTTACAAGGTAGCGATCGTTATGCATTATGGTGGAAATGACTGGGCAACCGCTCAGATCAATGGTATCAAAGATACATGTGCAGAACTTGGTATGGAAGTTATCGCTGTAACAGACGCTAATTTCTCAGCTGAACAGCAGGTATCCGATATCGAAACTGTATTGGCACTTGATCCAGACGTTATCATTTCTATCCCAGTAGATGCTACTGCTTCTGCAGACGCTTACATGCAGGCATCCAAAGCTGGCGTTAAGATCGTTTTCATGGATAACGTAGCTGCTGGTATGACAGCTGGTCAGGATTATGTTTCCTGTGTATCCGCTGATGGTTATGGCAATGGTTGTGTAGCTGCTGAACTGATTGGTGAAAAATTAGGCGGCGAAGGCGAAGTAGCCATGGTTTACTATGATGCAGACTTCTTTGCAACAAACCTCCGTGATCAGGGCTTCAAAGACACAATGGCAGCGAAATTCCCTAACATCAAGATCGTTTCTGAACAGGGATTCACAGATGAAAATGGATGTAACGAACAGGCGGATGCTATCTTAACACAGTATCCAAACATCGATGGTATCTATGCTTCCTGGGATATCCCAATGGAAGGTGTATTATCCTCTGTTAGAGCTGCTGGTTTAGAAGGTCAGATTGCTCTTGCTACCATCGATTTAGGTAACAACATGGCATTAGAAATCGCAAAAGGTGCTGTTCTTGGTGTAGGCGCTCAGCTTCCATATGACCAGGGTGTTGCAGAAACAAAACTTGCTGCATTATCTCTTCTTGGTGAAGAAACTCCAGCATTCGTAGTTTGCCCTGCATTACGTGTAGAAACAGCAAATGTATGCGAAGCATACGAAACCGTATATCACATTGATGCTCCAGATTGGTTAACAGAAGCAGCTCAGTAATGTAATGAAAATCCGTTCTTTATGATGGAAATAATATAGAGATTGAAGTTGTATAAGAACTGACAAAGCCTGCAGTTTTCAAAATGGAATAGTAATCCTCAGTTTGGAAATTGCAGGCTTATTCTCTAAAAGCAGGTGAAAAAATGAGTCAGATTGTATTAAAAATGGAGGGCATTAATAAATCTTTCGGTGATGCGAAAGTTTTGAAAGATGTTCCTTTTGAATTAAAGCATGGGGAAGTGCACGCGCTGGTAGGTGGCAATGGTGCAGGAAAATCCACGCTGATGAAAATCATGACGGGTGTATATACACTTGACACTGGAAAGATATATGTGGATGGGGAAGAGACCGTTATCACTAAGCCTTTAGATGCAAAAAACAAAGGTATTGGAATGATTTTCCAGGAATTGTCACTGATTCAGACTTTGACAGTATCTGAAAATATATTCCTGGGAAATGAGATTATTAATCATGGCATGAGGGATACCAAAGCCATGAACCAGAAGTCGAAAGAAGTTCTGGATAAACTGGGGATTGATGTGGACCCTGACACAAGGGTAGATACATTGAGCGTTGGCATGAGTCAGATGGTAGAGATTGCAAAAGCAGTCTCCAAGGATGCAAAAATCCTTGTGTTTGACGAACCTACAGCAGCACTTTCAGATTCAGAGACAGCCAGATTATTTGAGATGATCGGCCAACTGAAAAAAGAAGGCGTTTCTATGGTGTATATTTCACACCGTATGAATGAGATCCTGAAGATTGCAGACCGCATCACGATTTTGAAGGATGGGGAGCATGTAATCACAGAACAAATCAGTAATATGACACTGGACAAAATTGTTTCCTATATGATGGGTGGTTCCCAGGGAGGAGGCAGTAAGTTCGAGTGGGTAGAAAGAGAATATGATCAGAATGCTCCAGATGTACTTACTGTGGAGCACTTGAAAATAAATAACAAGATTTCCGATATTAGTTTTTCTTTAAAGCCAGGAGAAATACTGGGCTTTGCAGGATTGATGGGCAGTGGCAGAACAGAAATTATGGAGACGCTGTTTGGTCTGCGCCCAAAACTTGGCGGCAAAGTATTTCTGGAGGGTAAGGAAATCCATGTGAAAGATACCAAAGGTGCGGTAAAAGCAGGATTTGCCCTGATTCCGGAAGATAGACGTAAGGAGGGGCTGGTGCTGATCCATACGATCAAGCACAATGCAACATTATCCATTTTGGATAAATTGACAAAGAAAAAAGTTTTCCTGGATGAGAAAAAAGCAAATGCCATTGTAAATGGAAATATGAAGCAGTTGAATGTAAAAGCTGAGGGCATAAATCAGGAAATAGGATTGTTATCCGGCGGTAATCAACAGAAGGTTGTTATTGCAAAATGGATCAACAGCAGTCCAAAAGTAATGATGTTAGATGAACCGACAGCAGGTGTAGATATCGGAGCAAAGGGTGAAATCATCAAAATTATCCGCAGCTATGCTGACCAGGGACACGGTGTACTGTTCGTATCATCTGAACTGACAGAAATGATGGCAATCTGTGACCGTATTATCACGATTTTCGATGGACGAATTACAGGTGAAATGAGTCGCCGGGACATCAAATCAGAGGAGGAATTACAAAATGCGATCCAAAGAAGCGAATAGAAAAAAGATTCAGTGGACGAATTACACTGTATACATAGTGCTGGTGGTTGTGTTCATTCTGTTCTCAATCATTCTGCACAGTAAAGGTTTTACATCGCCAAATAACCTTTTGAATATTTTAAGACAGACAGCGATGGTATCTGTTATGGCAGTTGCCGGTGTATTTGTTCTTGGAGCCGGTCAGATTGACCTGACCGTTGGTGCCAATGCAGCGATGACAGCAATGCTGGTAGCCCTTGTACTACAGTCAACAGACAGCATTATCCTGGCGCTCATTGTAGGTATCTTCTGGGGTGTTGCGGTAGGTGCTGCAAACGGACTGCTGGTAACAAAACTTCGACTGCCGTCCTTCCTTGCCACGTTGGGTATGATGCAGGTCGTTCGAGGTCTGGCCATGTGGATTACCAATACAGCAGCGGTGCCTATTAAGAATCAGACATTCAATACGATTTTTGGTACAGGTTATATTGGAAAGATATCCGTATTGATCTTGTGGACCATCGTTTTCTATGTGATTGGTTTTATCGTATTTAGAAAAACACCATTTGGACGTTATACGCTGGCTACTGGTGGCAACGAACTGGCAGCAGGATATTCTGGTATCAAAGTCAACAGAATTAAGATGCGTGTATTCATGATTTCAGGTGCATTATCATCCTTCGCAGGTATCATGTATGCAGCACGTATGCAGTCTGGACGTTACTCCTTTGGTGATGGCGATGAAATGTCCGTTATCGCTGCAGTTGTACTGGGTGGTGCTGCAATGAGTGGTGGTACTGGTTCTATGATTGGTGCATTGGCGGGTTCCCTTTTGATGGGTATGATCAGTAATGCGCTGATTCTTGCAGGCCTTTCTTCCGCGCAGCAGACGGTTGTAAATGGTGCGATCATCATCTTTGCAGTTGCATTAAGTAATATCGTTCAGCGTAAAAAGAGACATTAGTATAAAGGTAGTTGGATGAAAACTTATAACACAATTAATATAAATTTAGGAGGATATTTTTATGAAGAAAATGAATGTTGGATTAATTGGTGCTGGTTTCATGGGAAAGGCACATTGTGTTGCGATGTCTAATATGCCAAAATTGTTCCCTGATGCGCCATATCTTCCGGTTTTCAAAACAGTTTGTGATATTGTTCCGGAAATTGCTGAGGATTTTGCCGATAGATTTGATTTCCAGAACTGGTGCACGGATTGGCGCGAGATTATCAATGATCCGGAAATCGACATTGTATGTGTATGTACACCAAACTGTGATCATGCAGAACCATCAATTGCGGCTTTAAATGCAGGGAAACATGTAATCTGTGAAAAACCAATGTCTGCAACAGAGGAACAGGCGGAAGCAATGGCAGCAGCGGCAGCAGAAGCTGCAAAAAAAGGTGTTTATTCTATGTGCGGATATCAGTATCGTCGAGTGCCGGCCATTGATGAAGCAAAGAAAATCATCGAAAGTGGTGCAATTGGTGAATTGACAAATGTTCGTGCACAGTATTTACAGAGCTGGTCTGCTGACCCACGTTCTCCATTATCCTGGAGATTTGTAAAGGAAACTGCTGGTGCAGGTACTTTGGGAGATATTTTTACACATGCTCTTGATATTGCACAGTATCTGGCAGGCAATGTTACGGATATCGTATCTATCGTAAAAACATATATCAAAGAACGACCTGTACAGGAAGGCGGCGTGGATCTTCTTGGTACAGTAAAACTTGGAGATGATGCGAAAAAACAGGCAGTCGATGTTGACGATGAAGTAAGTGTTCTCTGCAAATATGAAAGCGGTGCTGTTGGTAGTATTGAAGCAACACGTATGGCTTGGGGACGCAATAACTACATTACAATCGAAGTGCACGGAACGAAAGGTTCTATCACATGGAATTATGAAAGATTAAACGAACTGGAAGTTTGCTATGGTATGGATGATGAAGATGGCGCAAGAGGATTCAAAAAGATTTATACTGGTCCGGCAAATCCTCATGGTGATGTAACATGGAATATTCCAGGTATGAATATTGGTTATGGTGAATTAAAAGCCATTGAAGCATACGAATTTGCGAAAGCAATTACAGAAGGCTATGAACCATCTACTTGTTTTGAAGTTGGTTATCAGTTGGATCGTGTTTGCAGTGCGATTTTGAAATCCAACGATGAAAATGCATGGGTAGAAGTGAAATAAATCCGTAAGGTTGCGTTTTGGAATTGTATAAAAGCGACATGCTAGATTTTTTTCAATCGATTGTTCTAAACGATAGAGCAGTCACCTCTTTAGGAAAAGTTACGCAGGCTATTATGTCCCCTCCGAGAAACACACACATAATAGCCTGTTTTCCTAAAAGGACAACGATGGATGACGTATGAAAGATTATCCGAAAGAGTTTTAAATACAGGAGGTTTCAACGATATGAAAATTGGATTTGGAATCATTGGTTTTGGCTATGTGGGACACAAACATGAATTGAAGATCATGGAGACTGAGGGCGCAGAACTGATTGCGATTTGTGACGTTGTTCCGGAACGGATGGATGATGCAGCCAGTGCCAATGTTAGGAAATATACAGATGCAGAAGAATTGTTAAAGTTGGAAGAAATCGACACTGTGGTGATTTCCATTGAAAATCATCTTCACAAGGATATGGTAATCCGTGCAGCCAGTGCAGGAAAGAATATTATCTGTGAGAAGCCAGTAGGCCTGAATGTACAGGAACTGGATGAAATGGAAGCAGCCTGCAAAGAACATGGCGTGATCTTTACGGTACATCAGCAGCGTCGTTATGATAGAGATTATCGCATTATCAAAGAAGTTTATGATAGTGGAGAACTAGGTGATATCTATACGATTCAGTCAAAGCTGTGTGGATTTAACGGGAATATGCATGATTGGCATGTTTATAAAAAATATGGCGGCGGGATGCTTTACGACTGGGGCGTACATTTGATCGATCAGATTCTCTGGATGGTACCGGCAAAGCTGTGCTCCATTTATGCAGATGTGAGAAATGTGATTAATTTTGAAGTTGACGATTATTTTAAGCTGATTTTCAAATTTGAAAATCACGTTACAGCGGAGATAGAACTTGGTACATACTTGTTGACGGACAAACCAAACTGGTTTGAACATCATTGGTTCATGGGCGGAAACAAAGGAAGTGTTTATTCGGATGGCTTCAATCCACAGGGCAAGATTGTAAAAACAACCCGATTGCTGACAAATACACCGGGAGAGACGACTATGACTTTTGCAGGGCCGACCCGTTCCTTTGGGGCACTGCCGGAAGGCGTTGTGTATACAGAAGAATTGCCAAATGTTCAAAGCGAACAGATTATGTTCTATCATAACTATATGAAGGCAAGAGCAGGAGAAGAAGAGTTGTTGGTAAAAATCCCTGAAATGCGCCGGGTTCTTCGGGTTTTGGCTGCTGTATGGGAATCTGCAAACGAAAATAAGGTTGTTATGTTTGAGGATAATTAAATGATTCGAGTAACTGTTTGGGATGAAAATATCCAGAATGAAAATGAAAAGATGAAGGCGGTATACCCACAGGGAATTCGTACCGTACTGGCAGAAGCATTGAAGAACAATCCCGAATTAGATGTGCGCGTAGCGCATGCACAGATGCCAGCGTTTGGCCTGCCGGACGATGTACTGGAAGAAACAGATGTGTTGATTTGGTGGGCACATAAGACCCACGATACGCTTCCGGATTTGCTGGCTGAAAAAATAAAACAGCAGGTGCTTCGCGGCATGGGCTTTATTCCATTGCATTCTGCACATCTGAGCAAGCCGTTCTTGCTTCTTATGGGAACGAGCGGTACCTTAAAATATCGATATGTAGATTATGAACGCATTTGGACCACATGCCCGATGCATCCAATTGCAAAGGATGTACCAGAAGTATTTGAACTGGAAATCGAAGAGGCTTATGGAGAATATTTTGATATTCCCAAACCGGATGATGTGGTATTTACCAGTTGGTTTGAAGGTGGGAGTGTATTCCGCGGAGGCTGTACATGGACCAGAGGAATGGGAAAGGTTTTTTATTTTCATGTTGGGCACGATACCTATCCGACTTTTTACAATAAAAACATACAGAAAATCATAGAAAATGCTGTTTTCTGGACGGCGCCGCAAATGGGGAAAAGAAGCTTGCTCTGTGAGGAAGAACCGGCATGGGTGAGACCATAATTTGCTATTGCTGAAGAAACTTATTAATAAGAAAAAAAGAACATATTTTAGATGCTTGTTTTTACGTAAATAGTTGAATGTAGATAAAAAAAACGGTAGAATACATCTAGTGTGATAAGGACATTCCTATTGCGGATGTCCTTTTTACTTAAATCAAAGGGGAAATAAGATGAAAGTTACGATTCAAGATGTTGCTAATCATGCCGGAGTATCCATTGCTACAGTGTCGCATGTGTTAAATAAAACAAGATATGTCAGGCCGGAGTTAGTTGAACAAGTCGAACGGGCAATCCGGGAAACTGGTTATGTAGTGAAAAAAGAAACCAGTCATGCAGGATTGCTGGTGGGACGTCTTTCCAAGATTGCCTTTGTGATTCCAGATCTAAATGGTACAATTTATGGTCAGCTTGTAAATCAAATCACGATGTTATTAAAAGAACAGGGCTATACACTGGCAATTTATATCACAAATGATAATTTAGAAACCGAACGGAATATCTTACTTTCCTTAATTACAGATAAAAGTATTGCGGGTATTTTTCTTGCGCCATGCAGGCAGGACGATAAAGTCTATCGGAAAATTAAAAAATCCAGAATTCCGTTTGTATGCGTGGAGAGAGGGTTGAAAGATCCGGAAATAGATTGTGTGCTGGCAGATAATGAGCATGCAGTCTATCTTGGAACAAGACATTTGATTAACAGTGGTCACATGAAGATTGGTATTCTGCTGTGGGAAAAGTCAAAGATCACACCAGAGGAAGAACGTTTGAATGGCTATATCCGTGCAATGAAGGAACATGCCTGCGAGATTAACCCCAAATATATTCAGTATGTAATCACGGGAAATCCAAATCGGGATAATATTTTTGAATTATATGATGGGAAGGACTGTCCGACTGCATTTATAGCGTGCAGCAATACACTGACACATGCATTACTGCATGATATTGATGAGAGAGGGCTAAACTGTCCGGGAGATGTTTCTGTGATTGGTTTTGGCGAAGATGCCTGGAGTGATATTTTTAATCCGCCATTGACGATTTTGGCGCAGAGAATTGATGATATGGCGGAAAAAGCGGTGGATGTTATGATGAATCAGATAAAGGAGATTCCGGTCGAACGTCCGATAAAACGAATCCCAATCGAGTTTCGGGTACGCAAGTCCACCCGGGCGGTTAACAGAGGACCGTTTGGAGAAAATGCGATTACGCCGGAGCAGATAACGCTGACAGAGACAGAAGCGTTACAAGTCAAAAAGGGAAATTACAAGGTTGCCATTGCATTTCACAGTACCAATACCTATTGGACAAGCTTACAGGAAAAGGCAATTCGAGATACGTTGGAAGAGTATAATGTGCAGGTCATCTCTATGATGAATGCAAATTTTGACCCCAAATTACAGATTGCCCAACTAGAAGCACTGCGCATCCAAAAGCCGGATGCGATCATAGGGCTGCCGGTAGATGAACATGTGACAGCTTCGAAATTTAAAGAGCTTTCGAATGTTACAAAGTTAATCCTGATTGGAAATCTTCCAAAAGGATTTTCTCCGGAAGATTACTATAGCTGTGTTTCCGTAAATGAACGGGAAAATGGGCAGAATGCAGGGGTTATTCTGGGTGAGTATTTTAAGTCTCGAGAATATGTGAATATTGGAATGCTGACACACGGAGTGCCATTTCAAATGACTCAGCAGCGAGACGAAAGTGCGGAACAGGTAATCAGAGAAAATTATCGCAATCTTCACATTGTTTCCAAAAAATCATTTGTTAAGATTAAAAATGCTTATCAGGCATGCAAGGATATGATTACAGAGCATCCGGAAATAGAGGGACTGTATGTGTCATGGGAAGGTCCTGCGTTAGAGGCCATGCGTGCACTGGAAGAACTTAATCGAACCGATATTTCTATTGCAACGGTGGATTTGGATGTAAAAGTAGCAACTTACATGTCAAAAGGGAAAATGATTCGAGGATTAAGTGTTCAAAAACCGTACGAGCAAGGTCAGGCAGTGGCAATGGTAACCATGCAGGCGTTACTTGGAAAGCGGGATTTCAAATATGTTGGAGTACAGCCAATGCGAGTATTCCCGCATGAGTTGGCAAAAGTATGGCGCGATGTAACAAAAACACAGATGCCGGATTTTGAATATGATGGTCAGATGTTATAGAAAAATAGAGCTTGTTGAGAAAACGCATCACCAATTGGTGATGCGTTTTTGTTGACATCCGATACAGGAAGGCGTAGAATAAAATCAAACATATCACTGAATAGTGATGCGTTTGGTAAAATAATACCTTCTAACCAAAATATCTTTTAAATAAAAGATAACAGTGTGTGAAGAAGCAGACAGGAGGCACCAACATGGGGAAACGACATATTTGTTGTGAACTAGGGGAACACGAAACGGTTGCGGAACTGTTTCATGAAACAGTCCCCGACGATGAGAAAATAGAAGATCTTGCAAATCTTTTTAAGATGTTTGCGGATCTTACAAGAGTGAAAATTTTATTCCATCTTTCTGTGGCAGAGATGTGTGTCTGTCATCTGACGGAAGCCCTTGGCATGAACCAGCCAGCGGTTTCCAATCAGTTGAAGGTTCTAAAAGAGGCCAATCTGATCAAGAGCAGAAAAGAGGGTAAGAATGTATATTATTCACTGGCGGACGACCATGTACGGACAATCTTGCGGCAGGGCATGGATCATGTGAATGAATAAGAGGTTTACATAACGTTAATAAAACGAATTTGTGAATCGTACACTGAAATTGTAAAGGAGCAACAGTATGAAGAAAAAATTTAAAGTTGTAGATGTAGATTGTGCGAATTGCGCAGCAAAAATGGAAAGCTTGATTAAAAAAATCGATGGAGTAAACGACGCAAGTCTGAATTTTATGACACAGAAGCTGATGCTGGACGCAGACGATGCCCGTTTTGATGAAATAGTAAAAGAGGCGGATGCCTGCATGAGAAAAGTGGATTCAGGAGCTCGCATCGATTTATAAAATGTTGAAAGGCGTGGTTTTGGCACTCATTTAGAAGTTGTTTAAACCAGGTTATAGAGGATTTTATAATGACGAAAAAACAGAAAAAAGAGAGAAATTATATTATCACAATGGCAGTCATCTTTTTTGCCATTTTGATTGTGGAAAAGACAGGTCTGTTGGAACAAGCGCTGCAAACAGGGGTGCTAAGCACAGTGCCAGGCATTCAACGTTGGCTGTTTCCTGTATTGTATCTGATTCCATATGCCCTGTTGGCATGGGAGATTTTAGTAGGAGCCTTTAAAAATCTTTTCAAAGGCCATGTGCTGGATGAAGATTTTCTGATGGCAATTGCCACGGTAGCGGCTTTTGCCATTGGTGAGTGCAGTGAGGGTGTGGCTGCCACCTTGTTCTTCCGTATAGGGGAATTGTTTGAGGACTATGCAGTGAATCGTTCCAGACAGTCCATCAAAGATCTGATGGAGATTGCACCAGAGTATGCCAATGTGGAAGTGGACGGTGAACTGCAGCAGGTGGATCCAGAAGACGTAGAAGTAGGCACCCTTATCATTGTAAAACCAGGCGAAAAGGTGCCTTTGGATGGTATCGTGGAACAGGGAACATCCCTGCTTGATACCGCAGCACTTACCGGTGAATCTGTGGACAGAATGGTAATGCCTGGAGATGAAATTATCAGTGGCTGTATCAATGGTAATGGCCTTTTGCATGTGCGCACGACCAAGGGCTTTGAAGACAGTACGGTAGCCAAGATTCTGGAACTGGTGGAAGATGCCAGCAGCCAGAAGGCGCCGGTGGAAAACTTTATTACCAAGTTTGCCAAATATTATACGCCACTGGTTGTTATCGTGGCGCTTGCACTGGCAATTATCACTCCGCTGGCAACTGAGGTGGCAGTGAGTGAAGGGATTCGACGTGCCTGCATTTTTTTGGTTGTTTCCTGCCCATGTGCACTGGTTATTTCTGTTCCGCTCAGCTTCTTTGGCGGAATTGGTGCTGCTTCCAGACGAGGCATTCTGGTCAAAGGCAGCAACTTTATGGAAGCCATGGCAAAAACGGACACCATTGTATTTGATAAAACAGGTACTTTGACTGAGGGTTCCTTTGCAGTAAAAGCAGTTTGGCCAAAGGAAAAAGAGGAAGAAGTCTTAAAATATGCAGCTCTTTGCGAAGGATTTTCCAATCATCCGATAGCGGCGTCTGTCTCACGTGCATGTGTTGAACACCTGAATCTTGATGTGGTGTCCTCCCAGGAAGAACTCCCAGGTCGAGGTGTAAAAGCTATCATCAACGGAAAAACTTGTTTTGCCGGCAATGAAAAACTAATGGTGGAAAATGGAATTCGCATTACCCCCTGTCAGGAAACAGGAACTGTTGTTTATGTGTCTTGTGAAAGTGAATTCTTAGGATGGATTCTGATTGCAGACTCCATTAAGGCGGACATGAAAGATTCCATTGAACGGCTTCACGCTGTGGGCATCAAAAACATAGTTATGTTAACCGGTGATCGCGAAGAGATTGCCGAAGCAGTAGCTGATGAAATCGGTATCGATCAGGTTTACAGCGAATTGTTGCCAGCAGATAAAGTGGCAAAAGTGCAGGAACTTTTGGATAAACAGGCAGCAGGTGCAAAGCTTGCATTTGCAGGGGATGGCATCAACGATGCGCCGGTTATCATGCGCTCCGACGTAGGCATTGCCATGGGAAGCATGGGCTCTGATGCAGCAATCGAAGCAGCTGACATTGTATTAATGGATGATGATATCAGTAAAATAGCCACTATTATCAAGATTGCCAGAAAGACACTGCGCATCGCCAATTTCAATATCGTATTTGCCATCGGCGTAAAAGTGGTCGTACTTATCCTGGGTGCAGTCGGTATTGCCAACATGTGGCTTGCCATTTTTGCGGATGTAGGAGTAGCTATTTTGGCTATCTTAAATGCCATGAGAACCATGCGCATAAAATAAGCAGAATGCATTCGATAAAAAACATTTGGAACCCGCCTATTTCTAGCTGGTTGCCACTGTATACATTGCAAGCAGTGCAGGAATTTGTTACACTATAGTTAGTATATTACGGCATAAGAATATAGAAGGAGGACATCAGGTATGAAACTGGGGTTTGTAAGTGCAATATTAGATGATATGGAGTTTGAACAGGTCATTGACGTTGCTGCGGAGTTAGGTTTTGAATGTGTGGAAATGGCATGCTGGCCAAGTGGAAAGGCAGAGCGCAGATATGCAGGGGTAAGCCATATTGATGTGGTTGATCTGACAGATGAAAAAGTGGCATATATTCAGGCGTACTGCAGAGAAAAGGGCGTGGAGATCTCTTCGCTGGCATTTTATCCAAATACCATGGATGCTGACCTGGAAAAGAGAGCGGCAAATGTGTCCCATCTGATGAAGTTGATTGATGCAAGTGCCAGATTGGGCATCAATATGGTTACAACCTTTATTGGAAGAGACCAGAATAAATGCGTGGAAGAGAATCTGGAACTGGTAAAAGAAATCTGGCCTCCAATCATCAAACATGCAGAAGAAAAAGGGGTTAAGATCGCCATTGAAAACTGCCCGATGTTATTTGGAAGAGATCAATGGCCGGGCGGACAGAACCTGATGACCACACCGGAGATTTGGAAAAAGATTTTTGAAATCCTTCCAAGCGACAACCTGGGTCTTAATTATGATCCATCCCATTTTGTATGGCAGATGATGGATTATATTGCGCCGATATATGAATTTAAGGATAAGATTTTCCATGTACATTACAAGGATATCAAATTGTATACAGATAAGCTGAAACGCGTGGGCGTTATGGCATATCCATTGGATTTCATGAGTCCAAAGCTTCCGGGTCTTGGCGATGTTGACTGGGCAAAATATGTATCTGCCCTTACGGATATCGGATATGACGGATATACCTGTCTGGAAATTGAAGATAAGGCCTTTGAAGGAAGCCGTGAGAAAGTATTAGACAGTCTGAGACTTTCCAAACGCTATATCAGACAGTTTGTAATTTAATTCGTATGAAAACAGATTGCAAATGAATTTGTATAAAAGTGAAATGACAAATATAATAAGAGGCTGCGACTCGTTTAGAGCTGCAGCCTCTTATCATTGTGTTAATCTATGTGGGGGATCTACTATTCTACGTTAACCCAACCCTGTTTTTCATTACTGTCAAAGATTGCCTGACAGAGTTTCATTTCATGGAGACCATCTTCGAAGGTGGCATGTTCGTAAGTGCCTTCTGGATTTTCGATGTGCTTGTAGATGCTGGTAAAGCACTGCTTGAAAGCATCTGGGAAACCTTCGGCATGTCCGAATGGATATGCAATCAGGTTTTTGGTGTCAGAATGTACGGTGGCAACACCTTTTTCTACCATGGTGGTTCCAAAGTCGCGCTGACCGATATAAAGGTTGTTGCAACTCATACTGTGCCATTCTGCGGACTGTTTGTATCCACCGATCTGTAAATTGATATCAACGGACTTTCCTGCGATAACCTGAGAGAAGAATGCACTTCCCTTTGCGCCGTCGCTGAATTTGAAGAGTACATTGGCATTATCCTCGGTATCGATTTCGATATTCTCGTAATCTTCTTCGCTGAATTTGTCATTGGAGAATGCTAACACCACTTTTTTCGGTTTCTTGCGTGTCTCGTGGATAGTGGAGAAGTCAGCGTTCACCGCGACGATTTTCTGACCAGTTACATATTCCGCCAGATCCATCCAGTGGGAGCCGATATCCGCTACACAACGGGTGTTTCCGGATTCGGAAGAATTTAAACGCCAGCTGTAGTCTGTATTGTATAATAACCAGTCCTGTGTATAGTTTCCGGTGATGGAGAAAATATCTCCCAGATCACCATCTTTGATAATGTTTTTTAAATGGTTGTTCATTGGATAGAAACGGTTGTGGAAGTTGATGCCGTTTACAAGTCCTTTTTCTTTTGCTTTTGCAACCATTTCTTCTGCTTCCTGAATGGTTGTGCACATTGGTTTTTCGCAAACGACATGGACGTTTCGATCCATTGCATACATTCCGATTTCGTAATGCGTGTTGTTTGGTGTGCAGATGTGGATGGCATCCAGATCCATGGTATCAATCATTTCTTTATAGTCAGAAAAGCAGTTTGGAACATTTAATTTTTCCGCCGTTTCCTGTGCATTGTATGTGTCGGCTAAAGCGATAACTTCTATATTTCCAAGTCTGCGTAATGTTTCGATGTGAACCTGGCCGATAAAACCGGTTCCGATAACCCCTACTTTAAAAATCTTCATACATGAATTCCTCTTTCTTTTAGGTTAACTGAAATCTTGTTACGAATGTTTCATACTCAGCATTCCAACGTTCGCTGTCTTTGGGAACATAGGATTTGAACACGATGGAATCACGAAGGATCTGTCTGCCTTCTTCAATTCCGGTAATTTCGTTTAATGCAGTTAACTGAACGATCATGTTGCCAAGCGCGGTTGCTTCCACAGGTCCTGCGATAACAGGAAGGCCGGTTGCATTCGCGGTGAATTGGCACATAAGTGCACTCTGTGAACCGCCGCCAAGTACATTGATGTTTTCTATTGTAAGGTCAGTGAGCGTCTGGAGTTTTTCCAGGTTCCAGCGATATTTCATTGCAAGACTTTCGTTCACGCAGCGAATCAGTTCGCCGGGTGTTACAGGATGGCTTCCATAATAATGGTCGCAGTATGCCTGGATGCGCTGGATCATATTGCCGGGCGCATAAAATGCATCATCATCCACGTCGATGAGATACGCAAAGGGAACGGCTTCGGATGCCATTGCTTCCAAATCGCCAAAGTTGTATTCGATGCCCTGTGTTCTGTAATCGGCACGGATTTCCTGAATGATCCATGTGCCCATTACATTTTTTAAGATGCGGTGGTGACCGTTTGGATAACCGCCCTCATTTGCAATATTATATTGATAGCCGTAGTCAGTAATGATAGGTTCGTCTGTTTCCACGCCTACCAAAGCCCAGGTTCCACAGCTGATCAGGGCAGAAGTACCCTCTGCGATGGAAGCAAGGAATGCGGATGCGGTATCGTGCTCGCAGACGTTTACAATAGAAAATCCTTTGGTCAAAAGTGCGGCATTTGCGGCTTCGTTTGTCTGACAGTTGATGGTGCCAGGCGCTACGATTGGCGCAAACGTATCCAAAGGAATGAGATAGTTGTTTACGATTTCATGACTCCAGTCCTGGAGACGGTAATCGTACATTTGGCTTACAGAAGCAAGTGTGTATTCTGTAAACATGTTTCCAGATAAAAAATAAATCAATAAGTCTGGAAGAAAAACCAGCTTGTTATTTTTTAATAGATACCCCTGATTTTGAAGCATCATTGCGCCAAGCTGCATCAACGTGTTGAACGGAGCGTTTTGATTGCCGTTGATGCGATAAAGTGCTTCTGGCGACATGATGTTATATAATTCATTTTTTAAAGTAACGGTTCTGGGATCTCGATAGCTGTGCATCTGTGTCAGCAGCTCACCTTCTGGTGTCACCAACGCAAAATCATTGCAGAAACTGTCGATTCCCAGAGAAGCAATGTCATCGCCGGAACATACTACAGCCTTTTTGATGCCGGTGCACATCTCCTGGTAAATTCTAAGGATATCCCAATATAAATTACCATTGACAGAGATGGCTGCGTGTTCAA
Source organism: Eubacterium sp. (assembly GCA_017472565.1). Taxonomy (GTDB): domain Bacteria; phylum Bacillota; class Clostridia; order Lachnospirales; family Lachnospiraceae; genus Brotonthovivens. The sequence goes on along the minus strand of JAFUPY010000091.1, from coordinate 49,108 downwards.
AACGATGAATGGTTTCTATATGAAGCTTACCATTCTCATACTGACCAAGGAAAAGCTTTCCGCCGCTTCCCCCCAGGTCAAATGCGATTATGTTTTTCATAGAATCCTCCCGCTACCGCGCGATTAATATTTTTTCCTTAAATTCATCAGATAAGTCCAGACTGGAAAAATCAGCATACTTATCTGTAATGAGATAGTCGATATCGGAGAGTGTTCCCAAATATACCTGTCCTGCAGGTCTGAATTTGGAGTGGTCTGCAAGTAAAAAAACTTCTTTTGAACTGCGTAAAAAGGAACGTTTTACGTCGATTTCCTGTACGCCAAAGTCTGTGATCTGGGTAGAGGAAATGATGCCAGTACAAGAGATAAAAGCTTTGCTTGGGAAGTATTCCATACTATTCTGCATGGTAATCGTACCATACAGGGAAAGGTTGGATGGCTTTAAGATGCCGCCTAAGCAAATAACGGTGAGTTTTGGATTCGAAATTTTGGCGCACTCATTGAGGAACGGAATGGAATTCGTCAAAATAGTTATCTGTTTATCTCTTGGGAGATATTGACACAGATAAATACAAGTGGTGCTGTTGTCTACGAAAATCGTATCTCCGTCCTGAATCTTGCTGGCAGCCAAACGGCAGATGACCTTTTTGCTGTCCATATTGAGTGTGCTTCGGATGTTTGCCGGCAGCTCGCTGTATTCGGAATAATCAGAAGAGGAAGGCTGTACCAGTGCACCGCCGTGTGTGCGGAGCAATTGGCGGGTTTCTTCCAGGGCTCTTAAATCTCTGCGGATTGTTTCTTTGGAGATACCAAACTCCTCTGCTAACTGAGATACATCAACACGACCTGTGTTATTGAGTATATCCAATATTTTTTTGCGTCTTTCTTCGATATACATATGATTCACCTTTGCTTTTATATTTCATCCGTTGGATGATAGTTTTTTCATATATCAGCATATCTCGGTTGGAAAATGAGGGGTATTATAACTGAACGGCGTCTACGGCGCCCTTCATAAGGTTGCAGAATGCGTCGCATTCGATTCTCTCTAACATACTGTATGTCAGATAGATGCTAGGACCGGAAACAACCACACCATGCATAGGCATAATGCATGCAATCGGTTTTTTCTCTGCAAGTTCACGACGGTCTTCAAAATACTGGTATACATTGTGATGCAAGTCACTTGTGTATGCTTTTGTGAATTCAATACATTCCACATATCCGCGGCCCATGGTAGCTTCTGTAACGTTAGGAATTGGTTTTGCGTTTGCTACAAATGGCATGCAGTAGAATGGATGCGCATGAATGGTGCACTCGATTTCTTTGAAGTTTCTCAAGATCAGGCAGTGCATCAGACTTTCACGTGAGAGCTTTCCAGTACCTTCGATGATATTCTGATCATAGTCGATCAGAAGAAAATCTTCAGGCTGAAGTTCGCAATGTTTGATTTCGGACATGAGTGAAGGTGAGATGAGGATTCTGTTCTCATCCACACGAACAGCAAAGTTTCCGCCAGCAGCATTTGTGAGACGGCGATCCCACATTAATTTTGCTACTTTGCACATTTCCTGTCTCATTTCCATATAGGAGAGATTGCTCATAAAATTACCTTCTTTCTATTATACATTTTCTTATTTTGTTTGTAAATTTATTTGATTTTGCTGATGCCAACCAGCGGCATTAATTCTTTTGCCCGGTCCATATCAAATCCAATGGAATAAACGGACTCTGCAGTTGCAGATGAAATGGCGGTTGCAAGTATAAGAGTCTCTTCAATTGGTTTGTCGTGCTCAAGACCATAAATTAATCCGGAAAGGAAACAGTCACCGCATCCAATGGTGTTTTTGACAGTTACCGCTGGCGATTTCACACGATAAATACCTTCAGGTGTTTTGATGATTGAACCATCGCCTCCCAGTGAAACTGCAATAATATCAATGTTGTAGGAAGAGAGAGACTCAATTGCGGCAATGATTTCTTCTTCTGTTTCGATGTCGTGCCCGCAGATTTGAGACAATTCATCCTGGTTTGGTTTGATGAGGTATGGAGATGCACTCAAACAGTCGATGAGTGTAGCTCCGCTTGCGTCCAGGTAAATCTTCAGATTCAGATCGCTTAATTCTTTCAGCATAAGATTATAGACGCGAGAGTCGTAGCAGTTACTGGTATCACCGGAAAGAACAAGTGCATCGCCTTTGTTCAGATTTGCTTTGAGCACTTCCAAAAATTCATCCATGTTTTCTTTTGTAACGGTAACGCCCCGTGAAGCAAGCACACAGCAGTCACCGGTATCTTCTACTAATAAGAAGTTAGTGCGACTTTCTGGTGAATCTTTGTAGATAAACTTTACATCGATGTTTGCGTGGGCTTCTAACATGGAAATGATCTGCTTGCCGGTTTTGCCATGGGCGATTCCATATGCATTGTTTTTTTCTCCTAAGGAAGAGAGATTGATGGAAACATGCGTGCCTTTTCCGCCAATGGAGTCATCCACAGAAGATAAGCGATTCGTAATATTTTTCTTGAATTCGTCCAGAAATAAAAGCTTATCAATGGCGGGATTTAATGTAACTGTATGTATCATTTTTGTTCCTCCTTTCCTGATTAATTGCCATAGAAATACACAATCATATTCATGACCGAATTTTACCACAAAACGGTCATAAACACAACATAGATTTTTGTTTCGGTGGAAGTGACACGAAAAAACAAGGTGTTTTTTGTGCAACTTGTCTAAAAAATAACAAGAATTAAGAAAGTGTATTGTAAATACAATGTTGATATGGTAAAATACGGTCATGAATTTATAGGAGGTATTTGCATGAGTTACAAAGATACGCTTTTACAGCCAATCAAAGTCGGACCTCGCGTAGCACCGAATAGATTCTTTATTCAGGCTATGGAATGTAATATGGAAGATGAAACCGGTAACCCATCTGAACAGACCACAGAGAGATACTGTGAGCTGGCAAGAGGTGGCGCAGGCATGATCACTCTTGAAGCGATTACTGTTACAAGAGAAAGTCGTGCCAGAGACAACCAGTTAGCAATCATGCCACAGAACGAGAAGCCTTTGACAAAGTTTGTTGAAAGAGTTCATGAGGCGAATCCAGATACACTGTTTGTGTTCCAGTTAACACATTCTGGAGAAATTTCCAATCCAAATTTCTCAAGAAGAGTAACCCCTAATCCACTTCCTGGATATGGTGGAGACCTTTTAACTGAGGATGATGTAGACAGAATCATGGATTCTTATGTGACAGCAGCTAAGATTGCTTACAATGCTGGCGCAGATGGTATTGATTTAAAATTATGTCATGGATATCTTGGCAGCCAGATGATCCGTCCACATAACAACAGAGACTGGAAATATGGCGGAAGCTGGGAGAACAGAACAAGATTCCCATATGAATTAATGGAAAGAATCCGAAAAGAAATTCCAGATAAGAATTTCCTGATCGGTTCCAAAGTATCTGCATGGGAAGGCTTTCCGGGTGGATTTGGTACAGAAGGTCCTGGTTCCCCGATCATGGATCTGACAGAACCGATCAAGTTGATCCAGGGATTGGAAGAAAGAGGAGCAAGCTACATTGTACAGTCTGCAGGCAGTCCTTCTATTACGGTCAGCCTGACACAGGTGGACAAGAATATTCCATACTATGCTTACATGCATCAGTACTGGGCAAAAGAATTCAAAAAAGCAGTGAAACCTGAAACAGTAATCATTGGTTCCAACTTCTCTCCATTTAGAAATGGTAAGAACGGCTTATGTGCAGTAACAGAAGAAGAAAGCAATCTGCTGAACTATGGTGCATGGTGTCTTGAAAATGATGTTTGCGATATGATCGCTCTTGGTCGTCAGTCATTTGCAGACCCATATCTTCCAAAGAAATTGGCAGAAGGCAAAGAAGACGAAATCAAATACTGCATGCTTTGCGATAAATGTCTGGAATTACTGATTCAGCAGAGCAAAGTTGGCTGTGTTGTTCATGAAAAATGGGCACATGAAGAACTTGTGAAAACAAGAAAAGAAAAAGGTTTCTTAAAGCAGAAACATACTTAAGAAGTGAGTGTGTTAATGTAATAAAATAATAATGAGGAGGCAAAAACTATGAAAAAGAAATTGTTAGGTATTATCCTTGCAGCAGCTATGGTATGCGGTCTTGCAGCATGTGGCGCTCAGGAACCAGCACCAACACCAGGATCATCCGCAGGAACAGAACAGGCAGGCGGTAGTGAAAGCTTAATCGGTATCTGTGTACCAGGTGCAGACCATGGTTGGACAGCAGGTATTGCATTCTATGCACAGGAAAAAGCTAACGAACTCGGTTGGGTTGAAGGTGAAGATTACAAACTCTTAACATCTGAAAACGTTAACGATCAGGCAAACGACATCGAAGAATTAATCGCATTGGGATGTACATCTATCGTATTACTTCCACACAACGATGAAGTTTCCGTAGCAGCTCAGAAAATCTACGATGCAGGCATCAATCTTGTAGTATTCGACAGAAAAGTAAATGGCGATTACACAGCTTACCTTGCTGGTGACAACCCAGGTATCGGTACAAATGGTGCGAAATACATCGGTGATGCGCTTGGCGGCGAAGGTGTAGTAGCAGTTATGACAGCTCCATCTTTAGGTTCTGTATCTGTAGAAAGAACAGAAGCATTCAAAGCTGAAATGGCAGCAAGCTATCCAAACATCAAACTGGTTGATGTAACTGCAGAAGCATTTACACAGGAAGCTGGTTTAACAATGGCAACAGATATGTTAACAGCAAATGAACATATCGATGCTGTATTCTCAATCGATGATGAACCTTCATTAGGTGTATTACAGGCTATCAAAGAAGCTGGCAGAACTGATATTCAGTACATCTCTGGTGGTGGCGGTGCTCAGGCATGGTACGCTAAGATCCAGGAAGAAGATATCAACTGCTTCACAGCTACATACAGCCCAGCTATGATCGGTGATGCTATCGAATTAGCAGTTACAATCGAATCTGGCGCAGATTATGAAAAAGAAGTTATCATGGATGCAGAAATCGTTGACAAAAACAACGTAGCTGAGAAACTGAATGCTAATTCTCCATACTAATTGTTTGAGAGAAGTAGAATTTGTTTGAAACATCGTATGATGTAAAGTGAATGAACGCCTGAGATTTGTCCAGATCTCAGGCGTTTTTAGAAAAAGCAGAGGTGCCTGAATGAGTGATTATGTAGTACAGATGTTAGGAATTGAAAAATCCTACGGGAAAAATAAAGTTCTTCACGGCGTGGATTTTAGTCTGGAAAAAGGCAGCATCCATGCGCTTTTAGGTGAGAACGGTACAGGTAAGTCAACGTTGATGAATATTCTTGCGGGAGTGATTCCGGGCAACAAGGGTGAAGTGACCGTTAATGGAGTTACAGACCGGGTAGATGGAACGACTCTGAAAATGAATTCTGATATTGCGTTTATCCATCAGGAATTAGCATTGATCAATGACTTGAATGTATTTGAAAATCTTTTCTTGGGCTGTGAAATAAAAAAACACGGAAGATTAGATAAAAAGGCAATGTATGCAAAAGCAAAAGAAACACTGGATGCAATGGAAGTGGATCTGGACCCTGGCACCCTGGTTTCTGAACTGAATGCATCATACAAACAAATCATAGAAATTGCACGTGCACTTATGGCAAATGCAAAAGTAATTATTATGGATGAGCCTACAACGGCTCTTACCAACAAAGAAATCGATCACGTGTTTACACTGATGAGAAGGTTAAAAGACAGTGGGGTAAGTCTTGTTTTTATCTCTCACAAATTGAATGAGGTAATAGAAATTTGTGACAGTTATACTGTTATGAGAGATGGTTATGTTGTAAGTACAGGAAAAGTGGATGAACAGATCACGGAAGATATTCTTGCAACATATATGGTTGGAAAAGAATTAAAGTATGATGATATATATAAAGAACGTGAAATCGGCGAAGAAATTTTAAGACTGGAAAATCTGTCCAGACCGGGCGAGTTCAGGGATGTAAATCTCACAGTAAGAAGAGGAGAAATCGTTGGTATCACGGGACTTCTGGGTGATGGTCGTTATGAGTTAATGAGTACCGTGTATGGATGCAATAAACATTATAGCGGCAAGATCTTTATCAAGGGCGAAGAATGTCATATGAACAGCATTTTAAAAGCGCACAGGAAAAAGATTTCCTATCTGCCTAGAAACAGAAAAGAAAACGGTATTGTTAAGGATCTTAGTGTAGGATCCAATGTAACGATTTCAATCATCAGTCGACTGAAAAAAGCCATGTTTATTGATCATAAAAAAGATAAAGAAATCATGGATGATTACAAGAAGCAACTTAATATTAAAGTGGCTGATACGAAGGATTTGATCACAAGTCTTTCTGGTGGAAATCAGCAGAAAGTTATTCTTGCAAGAGCGTTAAGTTCTGATCCGGATATTGTAATTTTAGACAATCCGACACAGGGCGTTGACGTAGGAGCTAAGCTTGAAATCTATAATATTATTATGAACTTGGCTTCAAAAGGCGTAACATTTGTTGTTTTGTCAAGTGAAGCGAAAGAAATCCTTATGTTATGTGACAGAACCTATGTCATGTTCCATGGAGATGTTCGAAAAGAATTCCATCGTGATGAAGCAACAGAAACAAATATTATGATTGCTGCTACAGGCGGTAAGGTTTAATATTAGGAAGTGAGGATTAAACATGGGTGATATGATCAAGAAAGTTGATTGGAAAAGATGGATCAGCAATAATAGTGTAATTGTTGCGGTAGTGGCACTTTTGATTGTTGCTACCATTATGGAAGGAACAACGTTCTTTTCCTTTGGCAACATCCTTAACATTTTAAGAAATAACTCCATCGTAGGTATTATTGCGTTGGGTATGACGGTAGTTATTATTACCAGTGGTATCGATCTGTCTGTTGGTGCACAGCTGGCATTTCAGGGTATTATTATAGTTACCGTATTTAATGCAACACAAAATGTTGTTTTGGCGGTTGTTGTTGGTGCAGGCATAGCAATTTTGTTAGGTCTTGGTACCGGTGCGCTGGTATCCAGATTTGCCATACCGGCATTTATCGTAACCCTGGGCAGTATGAACATCTACCGTTCCATTTCCCAGTATTGGATGAATGGTGGCGGTCTGATGTCAAAAGGGGAACACAACGATGCATTTTTGGCAATTTCAGGAACAAAGCTTTTTGGCGTAATTCCAATGCCGATCATCATCTGGTTTGCATGTGCCTTTGTTGTATGGATTATCATGCAGCATACCGCGATCGGTCGTCATATTTATGCAGTGGGAAGCAATGAAAAAGCAACAAAATTGGCATCTATCTCTCCGATAAAAGTAAAATGCGTAGCGTATATGATGGGTTCCGTTTTGATTACAATTGCTTCTGTTGTAGAATGTTCCCGACTGGGAAGTATCAACTCTGCTTCTTCTGGAACAGGATACGAAATGGATGCCATCGCAGCGGCAGTTATCGGTGGAACCAGCATGGCAGGTGGTAAAGGAAGAATCTGGTTTACAGTGCTTGGTACCTTAACATTAGGTATTATCAACAACTTGATGAACCTTGCTGGCGTAAATGCATTCCTGGTTGGTGCTGTAAAAGGTGCAATCATCGTTGCAGCGGTATTATTACAGCAGGTATTAAATCGTAATGCATCAAACAACTAATCCGCAAGTTTTGATTCGTAGACAAGGAGGACGCGATGAAATTAGGTTTTTTTACAGCGAACTTTACGGAAAAACCATTAGAAGAAGTTATAAAAATGGTTGCTCCATATGGTTATGAAACATTAGAGATTCCAGCGTATGAAGGAAATGGACAGTTAGAAACTGCTGATGTTATCAAAGGAAATAATGCTGCCAATATTAGAAAAATGGTGGAAAGCTATGGTATGACAATCCAGGCTTTAAGTAACCATGCAGATTCTTTCCTGATCATGGGACCAACAGGGGTGGAAACAGATTTCATTTACAAGGGAACACCAGAAGAAAAAATCAAACATGGTACAGAAAGTTTGATTAGAACTGCACAGGCAGCGAATGCATTGGAGGCACCAATTGTTGTTGGTTATCCAGGTGTTGAAAACTGGGGACGTTTCTTCTTCTTCCCATATGGACAGGGATGGAAGGAATACGAAGAACAGTTTGCGGAAAGATTTACACCAATCTTAGACAAATTCCAGGAATATGGTGTTAAATTTGCAATCGAGATTCATCCAAACAGCTTTGTTTACGATATTCACACTGCTGTAAAAGCGTTGGAATTAGTGAATTATCATCCTGCATTAGGATATAACCTGGATCCTGCTAATATTTTATATTTACAGATTGATCCGGCAATTGCAATTGACACATTGCAGGATAGAATTTTCCATGTTCATGCAAAAGATGCAGAACTGGCAAAACACAATCTTCCAATGGGCGGTACTTTAATGCACGGCGATATGGGTGCATTGAATCACACCTATCGTTTTCGTATTCCGGGCTGGGGACAGGTTGAGTGGAAACGCTTGATCACAGAACTTTCCCTGGTTGGTTACAAGGGTTCCATCAGCTACGAACATGAAGACGTGACCATGAGCAGAATGGATGGCGTTGAAAAGACAGCTGAGTTCCTGAAACCATTGATCATCAAGAACCCATATGAAGGAAGACAGGATAAATTATTTAGAGAAGATTAGGATTTGGGTAATAAAAAAGGAGACGCATTTTTGCGTCTCCCATTTTTTTGTCTTAACCGATTCCACCATATGCGATACCAAGTACGATAACTGCAAAGGTAAGAATAACAAATACATATTTTGTTAATACATAGTAGAACTTGCCAACTTTCTTTGGACGTCCCATGGATACCTGTTCCTGCGCAAATCCTTTTGGACAAACCCAGAAGAACATGATTGCTGCCAGGAGCGCTCCGATTGGTACGATATAGATAGATACTACGTCCATCCATGTAGATACCACATCACCATTTTCAATCATAACACCAACGATTACCCCAACTGCTGCGATGATTGCAACAGATGCTTTTCGGGACAGACCAAACTTTGTCTGCAGTGCTTCCACTGGAGATTCAAACAGGTTGACCAGAGAGGTGATACCTGCGAAAAATACTGCCACGAAGAATACGATCATAAATAACTGACCAAATGGCATCATCTGGAATACGTTTGGCATTGTGATGAACATCAGACCTGGGCCTGCAGACATATCAAGACCAAATGCAAATACAGATGGAATAATAACCAGTGCCGCCAGGATGGCTGCGGTTGTATCGAAGATTGCCACGTTTTTTGCACAGGAGATTACGTTTTCTTTTTTGCTTAAGTAGCTGCCATAAACCAGAGTACCAGAGCCGGCCAGTGACAGGGAGAAGAACGCCTGACCAAGTGCATAAGCCCATGTCTTTGGGTTCATCAACTGTGACCATTCTGGTTTAAACATATAAACGTAACCAGCAGCTGCACCGTCTAAGAATGCAACACGGATAGCCAGAACAATAAATAAGCAGAAGAAGATTGGCATAATCACCTTGTTCATTTTTTCGATACCCTTACCGATACCAAGAATCATGAACAGGAAGCAAACGGCCAAACCAATCATGTGCCATGGAAGGCTTCCGAAGTTGCCGCAGAGAGCACCGAAGTATTCTCCGGAATTTGCAGTAAAAGCGCTGCCGCTAAAGGAGCCCACCATATATTTGATGATCCACCCAACAACAACAGAATAGCCGATTGCCAATGCAAGAGAAGCCAGGGTTGGAATCAGACCAACTACACCGCCCACTTTACTGCCGCGGGTTTCTGTTGCTTTTTTAAATGCGCCAAGAGGTCCGGACTGCATAGCGCGGCCAAATGCCATTTCACCAGCGACGCCGGCAACACCGAGTACCACAACGAAAATAATGTACGGGATCAAAAAGGCTGCGCCGCCACATTCGGCAACACGATATGGAAACATCCAAATATTACCCATTCCAACTGCGGATCCCACGCAGGCCAGGATAAATCCAAATTTACTCTGGAATGAGTCTCTGTTTTTTTGTGTCATAACTTTTTACTCTCTCTCCTAAGATCAAAATAATACCTAATTTTAAATGTACCCTGTAGGTAATGTCAAGTTGAAACTGGGTTTGTATGGATTTTTCCGGCATTTTTCGAGACTTTGGACAAACAATGGATTGCTGATGCTATATGATTTTGATACAATAAACGCATAGATATGCAAAATATGGAATGCATAGAAAACTGGCAGGAGGCGTCCTTATGCGAATCATAGAAAATGACATCTTAAAAGTAGCAATTGCCGACCACGGCGCAGAGCTTAGCAGTGTTTATGATAAAGAAGCAGATTTTGAGCGAGTCTGGGATGCAAATCCAGCAGTGTGGAACCGCCATGCCCCAATTCTGTTTCCCTTTGTTGGAAAGGTAAAGGATGGCGTTTATCGTATCGGCGAGAAAACATATGAGATGAAGACCCAGCATGGGTTTGCCCGTGATATGGAGTTTACATGTGTGGAAGAAACATCTACCTGTGTGACACATCGTTTGGCTGCCACAGAAGATACCTTAAAAATATATCCATATGAGTTTGAATTGTTGATCACACACAGATTGGATGCAGAAAATCCACGTGTTTTACATGTGGATTGGGAAGTAAAAAATAACAGTGGGGAAGAGATGATCTATTCCATCGGCGCCCATCCAGGATTTGCCCTTCCAATCGAGGATTACAAAGAACGGGAAAACTATTACCTGGAGTTTCCAGGGAAGGATGAACTTACGTACGTTGGTGCAAGCCTTACGAGTGGATTGGGATTGCCGGATGAGAAGAAAAAACTTCCTATGGAAAATGGATTTGTAAAATATTATGACGATATCTATGCCACCTTTATTTTTGATTATCAGGATATTGATGTGGTGCGAATTGCAAGACCGGACAAGACACCATATGTGACCGTGAATTGTACAGGTTTTCCACTGCTTGGCATCTGGACCAGCCCGGATGGCGGAAACTATATCTGTCTGGAACCATGGTATGGTCGTGCGGACGATGAAGGATTTACAGGAACCATTGATGAAAAAATCGGCGTGCAGAAGCTTATGTCAGGATGTGTGGATAAGATTACTTATTCGATGGAATTTCATAAGTAAAATAAAAATGGGACATACTAAAGTTAAAACTCGAAAGGAGTCGGTAATATGGCAGTAATGGAATTAAATTATGAACAGTTCAACAGTGAGATCAGAGATGGGAAAAAGGTGGCAATCATTGACTATTGGGCTCCATGGTGTGTGCATTGTCGTCGTATTGCTCCTGCATACGATAAAATTGCACAGGAATATGGGGATAAACTGATGGTTGCAAAAGTCAATATCGATGATGTAGAAGAACTTGCCCGTCAGGAAATGATAGAAGTGATTCCAACACTGGTGATTTACAAAGATGGAAGAAGTGTTGCTTCTATCGTTGCACCAGAATCAAAGGCAAAAATCGCAGAGTTTATTGACGAACATCTGTAAATAGTAAGGAGACCATAGATGAAACAGGTACATGATGTGATTATTATTGGCGGTGGACCTGGTGGATATACCGCAGCATTATATTGCGCAAGAGCAGGTTTGGACACTATGCTTGTGGAAAAGCTTTCTGCTGGTGGGCAGATGGCACTGACCACACAGATTGACAACTATCCTGGATTTGAGGAAGGTGTGGATGGATTTACCCTTGGAGAAAAGATGCAGGCCTGTGCAGAGCGGTTTGGCGCAGTGACCGAGCTGGCAGAAGTGCTTTCTGTTGAGTTGAAAGAAGCTGTCAAGACAGTAGAGACCAGTGAGGGAACTTTATACGGACGTACCGTTATCCTTGCCATGGGCGCCACGCCAAAGGAACTGGGTGTAGCAGGGGAAGCCGGTCTGATAGGCAGAGGCATTGGCTATTGTGCTGCCTGTGACGGCATGTTTTACAAAGGAAAGACAGTGGCAATTGTTGGCGGCGGCAACACAGCGGCAGCAGATGCCCTGCTGCTTTCCCGCATCTGTGAAAAAGTAACCCTGATTCACCGCAGAGATACCCTTCGCGCCACAAAGATTTATCACGACACGCTGTTTCAAACAGAAAATATTGAATTTTGCTGGAACAGCACTGTGACAGAATTGCTTTCCGATACAAAACTTACCGGTGTCAAGGTTCAGGATGTTAACACGGGTGAAGAAAAGACACTGGAAGTAGCGGGTGTGTTTGTCAGCATCGGTCAAAAGCCGGCATCCGAATTGGTACAGGGGCAGGTGGAACTGGATGCATCCGGATATGTGATTGCAGATGAGACCACTAGAACAAACATTCCAGGCGTATTTGCTGTGGGAGATGTCCGCACAAAACCAATGCGTCAGGTGGTGACTGCCGTTTCCGATGGAGCAATTGCCTCTCATTTTGTAGAGGAATATCTTGCCGAGTTGGCGTAAACTAGTTTGACATAAATAGTGACGATAACAATGAAATAAGTGAGATAGGAAGAAAATATAAAAAGGACTGTTACCGTATACCAGATAGCCTCGAAGGCGGTACTACTGTAACAGTCCTTTTTCTGCTTAAAAGCAGTTCAGATTATTCTGCGATCTGTTCCATTAGGCGCGCAAATTCTTCAGAAACAGATTCAAATTCAGCATCATCTTCGATGTCCAGTAATTCGAATTCTTCTTCGCTGATTTCTTTGTATCCGTACAGATAGATGTCATCATCTTCGTTTTCTGGATCAAGTGCGATGTATTCTTTACCATCTACTTCAAATACACCGATAATCAGACATTCTTCTTCTTCCCCATTGTCAAAAGAAAGAGTCATGTACATATCTTCATTCATTTCTTCCATGCGTTCTACGTCGCTCATTGTAAAACCTCCTAAGTTTTGTAAGATTTACTTGCAGGAAGATTCTAACATGAAGTGGGGCGAAAAAGCAATGGAATGCGCACAAATCAGGGGAAAATATGTCGATGCAACCGCCAGTTGACAGATTTTCAACCAGAATTGGTGGCAGCAACCATAAATTTTTGCTAAGATGCAGACATCAGATAGGAAGAGGTGAGTGTATGATCTTAGCAGAAAAAATCATGAGATTGCGAAAACAAAAAGGATGGTCACAGGAGGAACTGGCAGTTCGATTGAACGTATCCAGGCAGTCTGTTTCCAAATGGGAAAGTATGACTTCCCTTCCTGATTTGGATAAGATAATCAAGATGAGCGAACTGTTCGGCGTGAGTACGGATTATCTGTTGAAAGATGAAATAGAAGAAGAACCGGGATTCGAACCATCGGAAAAGCCAGTGGGTGAAGAGGAATTTGTGAAACGCAGACCATTTTCTTTGGAAGAAACAAATACGTATATGGCCACTGTGGATTCCTGTGCAAAAAAGATGGCAGCAGGTGTTTGTGCTTGTGTCGTCTGTGCAGTTCCATTGTTTGTTTTGACTGGGTTAGGTGAGGTGGCAAAAGTGGCGATGCTTCATCGCACAGCGGATGCGCTTGGCCTTGCTATTTTGTTGCTCATAGTAGCCTGTGCGGTGGTAATCTTTATTGTAAACGGAATGAAGTTGGGCAAATATGATTTTTTAGATAGGGAGCCTTTGGATCTGGAGTACGGAGTGGAGGGGATTGTAAAAGCCCGAAAGGAAGCTTTTGAACCCACATTTAAATTGCGAATTGCAATAGGGGTAGCCCTGTGTATTGTCAGTATCGTTCCGTTGTGCGTTTCTTCTGTGTTTGAGCCAGTTGACATGATTTATGTAATTATGGTTGGTGTGCTGCTTATATTTGTGGCGGCAGGCGTATATCAGTTTGTTCGGGTAGGTTTGGTGTATGAAAGCTTTCAAAAAATTTTGGAAAAAGGGGACTATACCTATTATAAAAAAATAGAAAACAAGAAAAATGACAATCTGAGCACGGTTTACTGGTGTTGTACAGTGGCACTTTATCTGTTGCTTAGTTTCCTTACCAACGAATGGGAAATCACCTGGATCATCTGGCCGGTGGCAGGTGTACTGTATGCAGCAGTGTGTGGAATTGCGGCCATGGTGAGAAAAAATAGAAAATAAAATATCTGATGAAAAATAAGAGAATAAAATGTTACAAAAGAACATACAAAAAGGATGCTTTGCGAAAACGGTAAAGCATCCTTTTTCTTCTGGTTGATATGAGGGAGTTTTCACCTTATTTTTTCAGAAAGAAATTAATTGATTCCTGAATGTCTTCTAAACAGGCTCCACATACAGTGCCTGCATTTGTTTCTTGCTGTACTTCTTCCAGTGTTGTTGCACCATTGTCAACAGCATCTTTTATCATTTGATTTGTAGTGCCAAGACATGGACATACGATTTCATCAAGATTCATATTAGATACCATCCTTTCACAGAGTAGGATGTACGAAAATGGTCAAAATATGCATTTGGATTGAAATATTTGCTGTTATAAACAGTATACATCTCATGCATATTTGAATTCGGAGTCTCATACACTGTAAAAAAGCCTACAGGAAGAGACTCCTTTGAAAGAATATATTGAACAGCGAGCAATGGAAATTGCCAAGTATATCATAGACAATAATGCAACCGTGCGGCAGGCGGCAAAGCAATTTGGTGTCAGTAAGAGCACGGTACATAAAGACATTACCGAACGTCTGATGCAGATCAATCCGTCTTTGGCTAACGATGCCAGACAGATTTTGGATGTGAATAAATCGGAGAGACACATTCGTGGTGGGCTGGCCACCAGAGAAAAATATTTACATAATCGATATGTTTGAAGCATAAATGGCAATGTCAATCTGTGGTTGATATTTGCCATTTATTTTTATATAATGTCCTTTAGTTGTGATTAAAAAGGGGTGGATGCCCCATATATGAGCGTTGTAAAGGAGATAAAAATGAGAATTGCAGTAACCTATGAAAATGGAATGATTTTCCAGCATTTTGGACACACAGAAATGTTTAAAGTTTATGATGTTGAAGATGGAAAGATTCTTTCTTCTGAAGTGGTCTCTACCAATGGACAGGGACATGGCGCACTGGCTGGCGTATTAAATGGCCTGCATGCAGATGTTTTGATCTGCGGTGGTATTGGTGGAGGTGCTCAGATGGCACTTGCACAGGCTGGGATCCAGTTATTCGGTGGCGTTTCTGGGGAAGCAGATAAAGCAGTGGAAGCGTACCTGGCAGGTGAATTGGCTTACAACCCAAATGTACAGTGTAATCACCATGGTGATCATGGTCATGGACATAATTGCGGTGGTGGACATAGCTGCCATTAATGGTTGAGACAAATTACAGGTTGCTTTGAGGATAAAACACAGTGATTGCTTTTTTGAAAAGAGAAAAAGTGCTGGTGATCGCCTTATTTTTGGCCGTATCATCAGCCTTTTTAGTACATCCAGATAAAGAATATATGGAATACATTGATGTCCGCGTACTGGCTCTTTTGTTCTGCCTGATGCTGATTGTCAAGGGCTTTCAGGATATGGGGCTGTTTGCGCTGCTGGTCAGAAAGGTGTTTGGGTATATTAAAAATACCAGAGCGCTGGCGTTGGTGATGATGCTTGCCTGTTTTCTGTGCAGCATGCTGATTACCAACGATGTGGCACTGATTACCTTTGTGCCATTTGCCATTATGGCACTGCATCTTTGTCACCAGGAATGTCTGATGATTCGGGTGGTGGTGCTGCAGACTTTGGCGGCAAATCTTGGCAGTATGATGACACCGATCGGAAGCCCACAGAATCTATACCTGTTTTCCGTATCGGGAATGTCCCTTGGAACATTTGTGCTGACAGTATTGCCGTTGTGGGTATTGTCGCTGGTCATGCTTTTGGGTGGCACCTTTGTGGTGATTCCAAAGGAACCAATCGTGGTGTCCCTGACTGTAAAGCCATCGGATGAAACGCAGAAACAAAGAGCATTGGAAAAGGTGACAGACGAAGAGTGGATCTCTAATATTGCAGGGCTGAACAGAGTCCATTTGTTTGTTTACTTTGGATTGTTCCTCTTAAATCTATTGGTAGTTTTGCATGTGTTCCACTGGGTACCGGCAACATTGCTTACCGTGGTAGGCGTTTTGCTTTTGCACAAACAGCAGTTGCTAAAACAGGTGGACTATGCGCTTTTATTTACTTTTGTGGGCTTTTTTATTTTTGTAGGAAATATTGGGCGAATTTCACTGGTAAGCACTTTGGTAGAACAGCTTGTATCTGGCAGAGAGATTCTCATTGGTGCTGTATTCAGTCAGTTTTTAAGCAATGTTCCTGCGGCCATTCTGTTGTCAGGGTTCACAGATGATTTCCAGGGACTGTTGATCGGAACGAACATTGGCGGTATGGGGACGCTGATTGCCTCCATGGCAAGTCTGATTTCCTATAAGATATATGCCAACGAGGAGCGGGCAAATAAGAGAAAATATATCCGTACATTTACGGCTGCAAATATCGTGATGTTTGCCGTACTGCTTGCTTTTAGCCATTTGCCCATTTATAATTAAATTGTTATGTAATGTTTAGAATACAAAGGAAATGAGGAGGACTTCAATGACTAGAGAGACTGTCATTGTAATAGATTTTGGGGGACAGTATAACCAGCTGGTTGCACGTCGTGTGCGTGAATGTAATGTTTACTGTGAAATCTATTCCTATAAAACGGATATTGAAAAAATCAAGGCGATGAAACCAAAAGGAATCATCCTAACAGGTGGCCCTAACAGTTGTTATGAAGAGGGTGCACCAACCTATACAAGAGAGCTTTTTGAACTGGGGATTCCGGTTCTGGGTCTGTGCTATGGTGCACAGCTGATGCAGCATATCTTAGGCGGTAAGGTAGAACGTGCGGATGTGCGCGAATATGGGAAAACAGAAGTTTTTGTGGATACCAATTCCCAACTGTTTACAGGGGTTTCCCCATCTACTATCTGCTGGATGAGTCATTTTGACTACATCTCCAAGATTGGACCAGGTTTCTCTATCTGTGCTTACACTGCAGACTGTCCGGTTGCAGCAGCAGAAGATCCGGCGAGAAAGCTGTATGGTATTCAGTTCCATCCGGAAGTGCTGCATACCGTAGAAGGCAAGACAATGCTTTCTAACTTTGTATTAAATATCTGCGGTTGCGCCGGTGACTGGAGAATGGATTCTTTCGTAGAACAGTCTATCAAAGCCATCCGTGAAAAAGTAGGCAATGGTAAAGTGCTCTGTGCCTTATCCGGTGGGGTAGATTCTTCTGTGGCAGCCGTTCTTTTGGCAAAAGCGGTTGGCAATCAGTTGACCTGCGTCTTTGTAGATCACGGTCTGCTCCGCAAAAATGAAGGTGACGAAGTAGAAGCGATTTTTGGACCAGCGGGCGACTATGACCTGAACTTTGTTCGCGCAAATGTGCAGGAACGTTTCTATGAGAAGCTTGCCGGTGTAACAGAGCCAGAAGCAAAACGTAAGATTATCGGTGAAGAATTCATCCGTGTATTTGAAGAAGAAGCGAAGAAAATCGGTGCGGTGGATTTCCTGGTACAGGGAACCATCTATCCGGATGTAGTAGAAAGTGGAGTGGGCGGCGAATCCGTTGTTATCAAGTCCCACCACAACGTAGGCGGTTTGCCAGACTATGTAGACTTCAAAGAAATCATCGAACCGCTGCGCGACCTGTTCAAAGACGAAGTGCGTCAGGCTGGTTTGGAACTTGGCATTCCAGAATATCTGGTATTCCGTCAGCCATTCCCGGGGCCAGGTCTTGGCGTTCGTATCGTAGGCGAAGTAACCGCAGACAAGGTTCGTATCGTGCAGGATGCAGATGCCATCTATCGGGAAGAAATCGCAAAATGCGGTATGGACAAAACCATCGGTCAGTACTTTGCAGCACTGACAAATATGCGCTCCGTAGGCGTAATGGGTGATGAGCGAACATACGACTACGCAGTAGCTCTGCGCGCAGTTAATACCATCGACTTCATGACAGCAGAGGCCGCTGACATTCCATTCGAAGTGCTTCAGACGGTAATGAGTAGAATTATCAATGAAGTGAAGGGTGTAAACAGAGTATTCTATGATCTGACAAGTAAACCACCTGGAACGATTGAATTAGAGTAGAGCATAAGCTACGAGCCACGCACAAGAAATGAACAAGATGCAGAAGGGAATGTTTACATTTCCGGCTGCATCTTTTTTATTTCTTGTATGCGGCGACAGCCGCGCCGCTTCTTGTCGCGAAGCGGCAAGAAGCGGGCGAGGCCGTAGCTTGTTGAACTGGCAAGCTTGCTTGTGTAATAGTATTTGCGCTCAGTCAATGGGTTATCAAAAACAGGCAAAATATATGTGAGATTCTAACGATATCGTGAGCTAAAGGATTGAATACGCTTACCCTTTGTGTTAAACTAAGAGAGCATGATATATGCAATGGAGGACTTGCTTGTGAGCGTTTGTTATGACAAATTGTGGCAGCTTTTGCTTGATAAAGATATGAATAAAACTGAGTTGAAGGAATCGGCAGGAATTAGTTTTAATGTGCTGGCGAGAATGGGGAAAAACGAGCCTATTTCCTTTGACAGTATAGAGAAGATTTGTAGAATATTAAATTGTGATATAGGAGATATCATTGAAATTGAGAAACCAAAGGCAGAGGAAAGAAAAAAAGTGGATTATAGTACAATAGAGCTTTTTGCTGGTGCTGGTGGGCTTGCACTAGGTGTTGAAAAAGCAGGATTTGAGACAATTGGATTGATTGAATTTGATAAGGATGCAGCAAATACATTGCGTTTGAATAGACCTGAGTGGCGCGTGATTCATGATGACATTGCAAATATTTCGGAACTTGATTTGGAAGAATATTTTGGCATTGAAAAAGGGGAATTAGATTTGTTGTCGGGCGGAGCGCCTTGCCAGGCATTTTCTTATGCGGGAAAACGTCTCGGCCTAGAGGATGCAAGAGGAACCTTATTTTATCATTATGCAATCTTTTTGCAGAAATTGCAGCCGAAGATGTTCTTGTTTGAAAATGTTAGAGGGTTACTGACTCATGACAAAGGAAGAACTTATGCGACAATTACAAATATCTTTGAACAGGCAGGATACACGATTCAAAAAGATGTATTGAATGCATGGGATTATGGGAATCCGCAGAAACGAGAGCGATTGATTACG
This sequence comes from Eubacterium sp., assembly GCA_017472565.1. Lineage (GTDB taxonomy): Bacteria > Bacillota > Clostridia > Lachnospirales > Lachnospiraceae > Brotonthovivens. Next base: position 29,904 of record JAFUPY010000091.1, on the reverse strand, counting down.
ATTGGTATACGAAATGATTTGCTAGATAGAGTAAAATTCAAGTTTCCTGAACCACACAAATATAAACCTGTGCTAAGGGATGTTCTGTTGGATTGCCCAAAAGGACCAGGCGTACCATACGGAGAAAACAAACGAAAAATATTTGAGTTAGTGCCACCGGGCGGATATTGGAGAGACATTGATCCTGTTATTGCAAAAGCATATATGAAGAGCTGTTGGGATATGGAAGGTGGAAGAACAGGAATACTCAGACGAATGAGTTTAGATGAGCCATCTCTTGCAGTATTGACTTCGCCATCCCAGAAACAGACAGAGCGATGTCATCCATTAGAAGCAAGGCCTTTTACAGTTAGAGAAAACGCAAGATGTCAGTCGTTCCCAGATGAATGGCAGTTTTGTGGGAATGTTTCATCACAGTATAAGCAAGTGGGAAATGCGGTTCCAGTAAACTTGGCTTATGATATAGCAAGAGAAATACATATAGCGTTGGAGGCGATTAAATAATGGCATGGACTTTAGATTTCATATCCGAAGAAAATTTTAAGAAACACGTACAGAACACCATCATGAAGTATGGAGAAAAATTGGAATCTTTTGATTTGAAAAGATTCAATAGTAATCTCATCGACCCGATCAAATTGATTTTTGATAAGTCTGTATACAAAACAAGCTGGGAAGAGATTGTGAATAATGAAATCTTCCGGCAGAGAGATAAATCCAATAACAATGATATTGGTTATTTCCATCAGAATATCTTTTCCTATTTTGATGGTTGCCAGGTTCCGCAGATGGGATGGGATGTAATATACAAAAATCCTGATGGTATTGTGATGCCGGATGGAGATGTAGTGCATACAGTATATGTTGAAATGAAAAACAAACATAATACTATGAATTCTGCATCATCAGCAAAAACGTACATCAAAATGCAGAACCAGATTTTGGAAGACGATGATTGTGCGTGTTTGTTGGTTGAAACTATTGCAAAACATTCACAGAATATCAAGTGGACAACAAAAGTAGATGGAAAAAACGTGCAGCATCGTCGGATCAGACGTGTGAGCATGGATCAGTTTTATGCAATTCTTACAGGTGATGAAATGGCATTTTATAAAATGTGCATGGCATTGCCAGAGGTAATCAATGCCGTTGTAAATGAAGAAGGTGCGGTAACTGTACCAGAAGATACTGTGATTCAGGAATTAAGAAATGTAGCAGCACTCTATACAGAGCAGTCAGAAGATATGGCAATGGCGATGGCAGTTTATATGCTGGGATTCAACACATATTTAGGATTTGCAACGCAGGAAGATGTTCCATTTGCAGGAAGCGGAGATGCGATGTTGAGACGAATCTATGAATATGCACGAAAACTACAGTAATGGGAGACCAACGATGCATTTTGAACGCTTAAGAATCAATGAAGACATCCGATATACAAATACTGTGATGGTTTTATAAACCCAATTTCCATTATTTCACAACCACAATAAAAGTGTTATAATGATTAATTGTGGTATTAAAATTACAAGAGAGAAACTCTCATAACATGAGTTTAGAGGATATAAAATGGGAATTTTTATATTAGTGAGTGTAGGCTTTGTGCTGATGTTCAGTGCCAGATGGGCTTTTTCGTATTTTGGCCTTTCCTGTTTTGAACAGGTGGTTTTTCATACCAAAGTGCCCCTTGAGGGAACCAATACAGATTTTATCGGAAACTGGATTCGCAAATGTGTTATAAAGGGTATTATTTGCGGAGCAATCATAACGATTCCAGTAGGGCTTATTTTCGAACATATACCTTATATTATTATTGGCGTGATCGTGTTTGCTGTCTGCATTATCTATGGACTGTTCAAAGCAGGAATTGTGGGATTTTGCATCAATCTGTTCCGGACAACAAAGCTGTATGAAAACTATTATGTGGATGGAAAACAGGTAAGCATCACATTTCCAGAGAAGAAACGCAATCTGATCGTATTGTATGTGGAGTCCATGGAAACCACATATACATCGAAAGAAAATGGTGGAAATTATCCATCGGATCTGATTCCGGAAGTCAGTGCACTGGCAAAAGAACACCTGAATTTTTCCCATAATGAAAAATTGGGCGGCGCCCGATGTATCGCAGGAACGGGCTGGACTACAGGCGGACTTGTGGCTCACGGTGCAGGTGTACCTTTGTGTATTCCGTTATTTGCCCTTCCATTTACAGAGAAGTCACCATTCCTTCCAGGGGCGTATTGTCTGGGGGATGTGCTTGCACAGGAAGGTTATGAACAGGAACTTTTATTTGGTTCCGATGCTGTCTTTGGCGGCAGGAAGTTTTTCTATGACAAACATGGTGCATTTCGCATCTTTGACTTAGACGAGGCACGCCGACAAGGGAAAATCCCAGATGACTATCGTGAGTTTTGGGGCTTTGAAGATGAGAAGCTGTTCGCTATTGCAAAGGAAGAAATTACTAGGCTTTCTAAGGGAGATAAGCCTTTCCATTTTATGATGTTGACGGTGGATACCCATCATCCTCATGGTTATGTGGACCGCAATTGTGAAACGGAATATCCAGAACAGTTGTCCAACATTATCCGTGGCAATTCCAAGAAGATTGGAGCCTTTGTGGATTGGCTGAAAGAACAGCCATTCTATGAGGATACCACTATACTGATTGCAGGCGATCACCTGAGCATGGCAGAAGAATACATATCTCATACCTACGAGAAAGGATATGAGCGAACGATTTTTAATACGTTCATCAACGCTGTGGCGAAGACAGAGCGAACAAAGAATCGTACGTTTACAACCCTTGATATGTACCCGACCATTTTGAGTGCCATGGGTGTAAAGATGGAAGGCGACAGACTTGGACTAGGTGTCAATCTGTTCTCTGAACGAAAAACATTGGCTGAAGAAATCGGCCTTAAGAGATTAGACAAGGAACTTCGTAAACAATCTAAATATATGAAGAAATATATTCTCAAGATGAAAAAAGATAAATAATCCTGTTTGCGGGCACACTATCCATAAAAAGGAGATTTTTATGTGCACTGCTATCAGTTTTAAGACAAATCACCATTATTTTGGCAGAACGCTGGATCTGGAATATTCTTATGAAGAACAGGTGGTAATTACACCAAGAAATTATGCATTTCAATTTCGCAATGAGCAGGGATATTCCAGTCACTATGCCATCATCGGCATGGCCTATGTCCAGAATAACTATCCGCTGTATTATGATGCCACCAATGAGATGGGGCTGAGTGTGGCGGGATTGAATTTTCCGGGTAATGCCATGTTTTATCCGCCAAAGGAAGGTGTACACAACATTGCTGCCTTTGAGCTGATTCCCTGGATATTGGGAGTCTGTAAAAGTGCAAGAGAGGCAAAACAGCTTCTGGAAAAAACAAATATCACGGATGTGGATTTTAGCCTGGCACTTACGGCAGCCCCCTTGTATTGGATGATTTCTGACAGAGAGCAGTCCATTGTGGTGGAATCCACGAAAGCGGGCTTACAGATATATGATAACCCGATTGGGGTTCTTACAAACAATCCCCCCTTTGACTACCAGATGTCAAACTTGTCGAATTATGTTAACCTGACTGCAGGCGTTCCAACGAACCGTTTTTTAGAGGAATTTTTTATGCAGACCGCCTCCAATAGGCTGGATTCCAAAGCCCTCTATTCCAAGGATCTATATTCCAAAGGGCTGGGCGCCTTTGGGTTACCCGGTGACTGGTCATCTGCGTCCAGATTTGTGCGGGCGGCTTTTGTAAAGGTCAATTCCGTCTGTGGCAGCTCACCGGAGGAGAGCATCAGTCAGTTTTTTCACATCCTTGATGTTGTGGGAGAACCGGAAGGATGTGTGCGCCTGGAAGAGGGGAAGTGTCATATTACTGTCTATACATCCTGTTGTGATACCGATTTGGGGGTCTATTATTACACCACCTATGGAAATCGTCAGATTTCTGCAGTGGATATGCGAAAAGAAGCATTGGATAGCTGTGAACTGATCTGCTTTCCGCTTATAAAAGAGCAGCAGATAAAGAGGCAGAATTGAGCGAAATAACAGATAAAATAAAAAAGGGACGGTGGGAATCCTGATTTGGATTCGCGCCGTCTCTTTCGTTATGTATGAATTTACTGGGTGTAGTTAGTTGTTCTCCAATGTCTGTTTTACGGGAAAGATTTTTCCCCAACGAGTTTTCAGCACAATCAGAGAGATCAGACATGACAGCGCATCTGCACATGCCATGGACCAAAGGACGCCAACAACACCGAAAAAGTGTCCGAAAATTAACGCCAGTGGAATGGATAAAATAATCTGTCTCAGCAGTGATAAGAAAGAGGCAGAGATTGGTTTTCCAATCGCCTGGAAAAACATACCTGTCAAACATCCAAATGGCATCAGGAAGAGGAACAGGTTGTAGATTCGAAGGCTCTTTCTGGCAAAGTCCATATACAGGTCGGATTCCTGACCGAACATCAGAAGAATCTGATCAGGGAAAAGCTGGAATACAGCCCAGGACACCGCCATGATAATGATACCGATCAGCAGGGATTTTTTAAAACACTGTTTTACACGGTCGTACTGTTCACTGCCGTAATTGAATCCAAGGATTGGCTGTGTTCCGCCACCGATACCGATGATAATGGAGGAAACCAGCTGATTGACCTTGGCGGTAATGCCAAAGGCAGCCAGTGGGATGTCCGGACCGTAAATGGACTGGGCACCATAAATAACCATGGCATTGTTGATAACAATGATGATAACAACCGCAGCGGCCTGGTTGATAAAGCTTGCCAGACCAAGGGTACAGGTTCTTTTTAATACAGCAAACTTTGGAATGAAGTAGCTTTTCTTTAATGTAATGGTTTTGAACTTTGTCAGACAGATGATGTAGTAGACGGCACACAGTGCCTGCCCAATGATGGTAGCCCATGCGGCGCCGGCAACGCCCCAGTCTAAGACCAGCACAAAGATAGCATCCAGTACGATGTTAGTTACACAGCCCAGTACCAAACCAGCCATACTTTGTTTTGGACGACCATCGGCACGAATCAGTCCTCCCAGCCCACAGCCCATAATAGACACTGGGAAACCAATCAGGATGATACGACCGTATTCAATACAATACGGAAGGGAATCTTTGGTTGCGCCAAACAGGTTGCAAAGCGGTACCAGGAAAATCTGAAACACGATCAGCAGGACAACACCGCAAGCAATAATGGCGGTAATGGCATTGCCTACGCCCTTGGCAGCTTCTTCCGGCTTTTTCATGCCCAGATTCAGACTCATGTAAGCAGCGGTACCATCACCGATCATCAGACCCAACGCCAGCAAAACCACTACCATAGGCAGTACAACGTTGGTGGCAGCGTTGCCAAGATAGCCCACACCCTGTCCAATGAAGATCTGGTCAACCATATTGTAAAGAGAGTTAATGACCAGGGAAATGATACCTGGTATGGAAAATTTAAGCATTAATTTGCCAACTGGCTCGAAGCCAAGTGGGTTGGCGGTAGTTGTAGTAGAATTCATAAAACAACCTCCTGTGTAAAAAACGAAAGGTGTATCGCAGATAACCCCAAATTTTTAGCGGATACACACTATATACTAGTAATACACTATACTGCTTGACACCATGATAGTCAATCAAAAAGACCAAACATTTCCCTGTTTGGCCTTGCATTTCTTATTTTTTATATACCCACAGATTCTTAATCTGCTCTTTGATTTCATCAAATTCCCAACGTTTTAAATAGTTTTCATAGCTGTTTGGATCGTTTACCAATACGGTACCGCTTTCCCAACTGGTCAGAACGATGTAGTGTCCGGAATCAGTAAAGTCGCCAGGTCCCATATTACAGATAATAGGATTGCCAGCCTGAAGCTCCCTGGCAATGGCATTTTCATCCAACTGGAGTTCTTCCACATTCAGACCAAGGCGGCGTGCGCCTTCTTCCATCAGTGTCCATTCTGTGCCGCTGCCTTCTACGCAATAGCCATTTTTCATGGCAAAGTCTGCAATCTCAATGGGGGTCATATAAGGATCGTTATTGACATAGATCGCCACCATGGACAGACAGGTCGGTCCACAACCGGCCACGCCGATCACAGAATTACTGTATTCGTAATATCCCCAGCGCTGATCCCACTGCATGAGCAGTGGAACTTCTGTGCTGTTGACATATTCATCCAGAGGGGATGTGTCAGCCGTTCCTTTTTTTTCTGGATAGGCAAGGACAAATTCTCTGGCTTCTTCGTTTTTCTGATACAGCTCCTTCAATGCTTGTGGATAGTCATTGCTGGTCATGACCCGTTCTTCGTCGGCATTGGCGAAGGTGTTTTGGGTTTCGGTATCTGTATGATCTTCTTTATCACCCACAATATTTGGAGCATTGCCATTTTCGTTGGATTGGTTGTTTTGCAGATTTTCCTGCTGGGCTTTTGCCGCTGCCTTCTCTGCACGTGTTTCCTTAATCTGCTTTATTGCAAATACAACGATACAGATGATGACAATCAGAACAATCACGCGAAGGAGCAATGCAATCAGTTGTTTGCGCTGCTTTCTTCGGCGACGTTCCATAGCCTCTCGTTTTTTGCGATAATGCTCACGATTTGCCCGCTGTTTTCGATATTCTGCAAGTTCTGCTTCATAGGAAGCCTGTTCCGCGTCATAATCGTAATCAGAATGTCTGTTTCGCTGATATGAACCTCTATTCGATTGTTGTGGTCGTCCCCAGTTATTATCCATCTTTTGTAACCTTACTTCCCCATACATTGTTTCGTACGCAATATCATACCACAGGGGCAGGGACAAAAGGAAATAGAATTTTATGTTTTTAGGGACTTTTTTACAGACGGTAATTTTTGATGCAGTTTTGTTGCAGTTTTGATGTATGATAAAGTTGTAAAAGGGTAGAAGTATATTGATGAAACAAAAAGAAAAAGACATTTAGAGCAAATGATACGAGGGTAAAAACGTGTTACGAATTTTAATTGTGGATGATGAAAAACCGATTCAGAACCTGATTCGCATCAGCCTGCGCAATGCAGGCTATTACTGCGAGACTGCTTCCGATGGAAATGAAGCAGTGGAACGAATCGACCATGGGAAATATGATTTGATTTTATTGGATATTATGCTGCCGGAAATCGACGGCTTTGAACTGTTGGATTACATTCGCCCATTGGGCATTCCGGTGATTTTTCTGACGGCAAAAAATGCGGTTCATGACAGAGTGCGTGGCCTTCGTATGGGGGCAGAGGACTATATTGTAAAGCCATTTGAAGTGGCGGAGCTGATTGCCCGTGTGGAGGTAGTGCTGCGCCGTTACAACAAGACGGTGGAAGAGTTTCATATCAATGGATTGTATGTCAATCGCCTATCTATGAAGGTGGAGCGGGACGGAAAAGAGATTTTGCTGACGCCAAAAGAATTTGAACTGCTGATGCTGTTTCTTTCCACACCAAATACAGCACTTCATCGGGAACTGATCTATGAGCGGGTTTGGGGCGGTCAGATGCAGTATGGCAGCAAAACTGTGGACATTCATGTACAGCGGCTGCGCAATAAGACTGGATTGAAGCAGGAACTGCAGGCAGTGAAAAAGGTAGGCTATCGATTGGAGGTTCGCCGATGAGTTTTCGATTACGAATTGCCATTGCCACCATCGCGTTGATTGCAGTGCTGTTCAGTATTGGAGGAGCGGTATTAGTGCATACCACGTTTCAAGCCTCTTTGAAGATGGAAGAACAGTCTGCTCTGGACAGTAATCGTATGGTGCTAAAACTGTTGCAGATCATTGGAGAGGACGAAGGGTGGTTTGGTGAAGAAGATGTAGTGTCAGCCATTCAAAATATTGGGGCACAGGATACCTGGGAGTCAATTCAGTTGGTTCACGGAGACGAAGTAGTTTTCCAAAAGGGAGAGATCCATCAGGATGGAACTGGAGCAGATGGCGAAACAAAGGTTTACATAACGTATTTTGACGCCGCGGGCAACACACCATATCTGCAGACTACCACTTACATTACGTTAAATAGTGATACCTATACATTACGTTTGGGACAAGATCTGACGGAAATCTATGAAATGCGCGCCCAGCAGATAGGTGTTTTTCGTAGAACCTTTTGGGTGTTGCTTTTGTGCGGTGCGGTGGTTTCCTGGCTTCTCGCAACCTTGCTGACCAAGCCGTTGCGTCGCTTATCACGAGCTTCCAGGGAAATTGCTTCTGGCAATCTGTCCTATCGCTCAAATATTAAAACCGACGATGAGATTGCATCTCTTTCCCGGGACTTTGACCGGATGGCAGAAAAGCTGGAGGAAAATATCAATCTTTTAAAAGAGACTGCAGATCAGAAAGAACGGTTCATGGGTGCTTTTACCCACGAGTTAAAGACACCGATGACTTCTATTATTGGATATGCAGATCTGCTTCGCAGCCAGAAGCTGACCAAACGGGATGAAACGGATGCGCTGGATTATATTTATTCGGAAGCAAAGCGTCTGGAAAATCTTTCTTTAAAAATGCTGGATTTTTTTGTGGCTGACAAAGTGGACTTGCGGATGAAGGCTGCCAGCCCATCGGATCTGGTTCGCTATGTGACGGCTCATTTGCAGGGAACCTTTGAAAAAAGCAATGTTAAGATGTTGGTTCAATTGGAAAAGGGAACCTGTATCATGGAGCCGGATCTGGTGCAGACACTGTTGATCAACTTACTGGACAATGCCCGCAAGGCTATGGAGCAGGGAGGCACCATTTATATTACTGTAGAAATGATAGCGGATGGATGTCGTATTGTTGTCCGCGACGAAGGACAGGGTATTCCACCAGAATCACTGCAGCATCTGACAGAAGCCTTTTATCGTGTGGACAAAGCCCGTGCACGAGAAAAGGGAAGCGCAGGATTGGGACTGGCGCTATGTGATAAGATTGTCCATATGCACAATGGTACGATAGAGTTTGAAAGTGTGCAGAGCGAAGGAACCACTGTCACAGTGGAACTGAAAGGAGGGCTGCTGTAATGTTGAAAAAAAGAATGTTTTTTATGTTAGGAATGGCAGCCCTTATAGTGGCAGCGTATTTTATTCCTACCATTGTAACGATGGCAGAGGACAATGCGCTGAAAAAAGAAGCCAAATACTATACCATAGAATCGGTGGATATTACGCCGAAGGACGCTTCCTTTTACAATCAATTACAGGAATTTCCAGAGATGCTTGGAAACATGATGTACGTTGGTGAGGGCAAATCCATGACCCAGGAACAGGTCTTTCAAGTGGAAACAGAATTTCTGCAGACCATCGGTTTGACCATCGCCTCTGACAATTTGAAATACCACGAGGAAAGTGTTTGCCTGACAACCGTTTCAGATTACGAAACCGTTTATTTTGTGTGGCAATGCATCCTAATCGATGAATTTGGTTGGGAATATCAGATCTGGATTGATGATGAGACACAGAAAGTGCTTGGGTTCTCCGTGGCAAATTATATAGAGGTAGTTTCTGTGAATCAGGAGGGGCAGCAGTATAGCATAGATCCGCTGAAACTGTTAGCAGATTGTATGGCAGAGTACTATGATTTTGCCAGTGGAGAGATTGTATACAATGAATGGTATGGGGAGAATATGATTGCTTTTTATGATTTCGATGGGAGAGAGCAGTTGGTGCTTCCGCTTACCTTCCAGGGTGCGCATATGCTTTGCAACCTGTCAGAAATGCCAGAATATTCGGTTTCCTCTGTGGACGCTACCTCAAGTGAAGAAGAAAAAATGAAGTTAAAACAGTGAATCCATTTCACCTCATAAATTAGACAGAAAAATGATGCCATTTTGATGCCGAAAGGTTCCGTGTTAGATGAAGGCTCCTGTTAGCATGTGACTTGTAAGAAAAATCACATGCAGACAGGAGCAATTTTAATGGCAAGCCAATATTTACCCAAGGATCCCTATCGCAGAAAAAAACAAATAGCCAGATGGAAGCGTCGCATGCGAAAGCGTGTGCAGTGTTTGGTAAGATATTCCCTTTTGGTTGTTGTGTTTATTGGACTGATGTGTTTTGTGGGCGTGCTGATGCGGGACAAGCTGGTATATCAATCCATCAATGACAAGGTCGAAGCAGACAGCATGGCAGATAACAATGATGTGGGGGATTGGGATAAATTGGGTTATGGTTTGCCAGAACTTGTTCCTGAAGAAGAAGAGGAGGATGCAAGCGAAGGAAAAGGAAACAATACAGAACCCTTAAATAGGGAGCTCTACCCAGAAGAAGTATTAGAATTGTTACAAAAAAATCCTGAGACAAAAGAATTTGTGAAACACTATCCGGAAAAATATGGCACTGTCAGTCGGGAGCCACTGACCGAACTTGCTGGAAGCGATCAATTCCCCTTACTGCTCCAGTGGGACGAACGGTGGGGCTACTATCCGTATGGCGATGGTGTGATGGGACTGACAGGCTGCGGACCAACCTGCCTGTCTATGGTGGCAATTTATTTGCTTGGAGACACTTCCATGACACCGCCGGTCATTGCAGAATTTAGCGTGGACAACGGCTATTGCGTTCCAGGGCATGGAACCTCCTGGGAACTTATGACAGATGGCGCCACGCAGCTTGGTCTGTGTGCTGACGAACTTCCCCTAAACGATAAAACCATTGCAGACCAGTTGCAAGCGGGCAATCCCATCATCTGCATCATGGGTCCGGGAGATTTTACCGATGGCGGACACTATATCGTGCTCACCGATTGGGAGAATGGCATGGTGACCGTAAAGGATCCAAATAGCAAGGCGAATTCTGCCAAACAGTGGAATTTTGCGGACATCAAAAATCAAATTCGAAATCTATGGGTCTATAGAGCGTAAAAAACAAAAGACAGAATCTGTCAAACACATTTTTCACAAACAACAACTATTCAGGACAGCTCGAAAAGCCAAAGCTTTCCTCGCTGATGACTTCCGTCAAATAGAAATTTTTATAAAATAATTCTCATGCAAGCAAGCTTTCAACAAATTATTTTAAAAAATTTCTGCTCTCCTGAATAGTTGCAAATAACTCCAATGAAAACCTTGAGCTTCTAATAACAGTTCAAGGTTTTTTTATAGGAAAATGTTAAGAATTTAAAAAAGAGATAAAAATATGTAGTGGTTATACTAGAGCCTATACGGAGAATACGTTGACTTATCTAAAATATATCTTGCGTGTGGTGAAAAAAGTTTAGCCCCTGTAACTTACCCGTAACTTTGCCCCTTTATACTCGATGGTGAAATGTAAAGTGGTAAAAGGAAAGGAGTAACCAAAATGGAAATTTTACGAGTAGAAGATCTGACAAAAATATATGGAAAGGATTCCACCCAGGTGGTGGCCTTAGACCATGTTTCCATTTCCGTGGAAAAGGGTGAGTTCGTGGCGATTGTTGGAGCCAGCGGATCTGGAAAGTCTACACTGCTGCATTTGCTTGGCGGAGTAGATCGTCCCACCAGCGGCAAAGTGTTCATCGATGGCAAAGATATTTATGATTTTGACGATGATAAGCTGGCGATTTTTCGAAGAAGACAGGTGGGATTGATCTACCAGTTTTATAATCTGATTCCGATTTTAAATGTGGAGGAAAATATAGAACTTCCATTGAGCCTGGACAACCGTGAGGTGAAACCGGAGAAACTGGAAGCACTGTTAAAATTATTAGGCCTTCAGGAACGACGCAATCATTTGCCAAATGAGCTTTCCGGTGGGCAGCAGCAGCGAACCAGTATTGGTCGTGCGCTGATCACCAATCCGACGATTATTTTGGCAGATGAGCCTACCGGCAATCTGGATTCCAAAGCCAGCGATGAAATTGTAAACCTGCTGCGCAGATCCAACCGGGAGTATGGGCAGACCATTATCATGATCACCCATGACATGGAAATTGCAAAATACGCAGACCGTATCCTGAAAATCGAGGATGGAAAGATTGTAGGTGAGTAGCATGAATCTGTTGAATAAGCTTACAATCAAGAATCTAAAACTAAATAAACATCGAACCATTGTGACCATCATTGGCATCATGCTGTCCGTGGCGCTGCTGACCGCGGTAGCAAGTATGTTTTTCTCTGCAAGAGAAAGCCTGATCCAATATGAAATCAGCAAAAAGGGCGATTACCATTTTTGCTATCAGGAGCTGACGTTGGAGGAAGCAGAAGAAATTGCCCAAAACCGAAAAGTAGAACAGACTTATTTGAGCAGTGACCTGGGCTATTCCTATTTGGAAGGAATTCAGAACGAGGATAAACCCTATGTGTATGTGAAAACCATGACTGCCGATGCCATAGAACATCTGGGGCTTACCCTGCTTGAGGGGCGGATGCCACAGGACGATACCGAGATTCTGGTGCCAAGCCACCTTAAGACCAATGGACGACTAACGATTGCGGTGGGCGAGACCATTAGCTTAGAGATTGGAAGGCGAGTGTCCACAGAAGATGGCACAGAATTTACCCAGAACAATCCGTATTTTGGCGATGGTGCTGAGACAATTACAGACACCACAGTAAAAGAATACACCGTGGTGGGCATAATCGAGCGACCGGCCAGTGAGATGGAAGGCTATAGCGCTCCGGGTTACACCTTTATCACCTATATGGATGCGCCAGTGGGCACAGATACGGTGGATGTATACGCAAAATATACCAAAGAAGGCATTCGTGATGCCTATGGCGTAACGGCCAATATTCTTGATATAGACGCGGAGGCTTTTCGCACGGTAAACAGCGATGTGTTTATGACGTTGTCGGAGGATGAGCAGACGGAATTATTGAATCAAACAGCGTATCCGAGATATGACTACAGCACCAACCATTATCTAATTCAGTTGCAGACTGGTATTATCAAAGACAACACCCTGGCATCGTTGGGTTCCGCTTGTGTGGTGGTTGTCATTATCATTATCGTTACCTCTGTTTTTTGTATTAAAAACAGCTTTGATATTTCCATTACGGAAAAAATCAGACAGTACGGAATGCTTTCCAGTGTAGGTGCTACCAGAAAACAGATTAAGAAAAATGTATATTATGAAGCTATGGTTCTGGGGCTGATTGGTACACCGTTGGGATTGGTACTGGGGCATTTGGCTTCTGCGATTCTGATTTTTATTACCAATCATATGCTGTTTGACATGTTAAACCTGAAATTGATATTTACTTTTTCCTTGGCGGCCATTGTAGCGGCTGTGGTACTTGGCTTTGTCACTTTGCTGCTTTCTGCCAGACGGAGTGCCAGAAAGGCAAGCAAGGTCAGTCCGATTCAGGCAATTCGAAACAGCGAGGACTTGAAAATAAGTGCCCAAAAAGTAAGAACACCAAAGCTGATTCGCTCTATGTTCGGCATTGGCGGCGAGATTGCCAACAAAAATCTGAAGCGGAGCAAGAAAAAATATCGTACCACAGTGGTCAGCATCACCATTTGTGTGACGGTATTTGTGGCATTGTCATCCTTTGTCAACCTGGGATATGAGGTATTGCAGACAGAGCTTACTGCCTATGACTACAATGTTTCCGCAGGGTATGTTAATACCGAAGGAAACTACGACAGGGCAAAACAGGTGCGCCAGTTAGAAAACATCAAGCAGATATCAGTTGTTACCAATACGTATTTAACCTGTTACAACGGTGAGCTTTCCAGGGCATATACAGATTTATATCCAGAAGCAGGAAAACCATACACGGATGCGTCTGGAGAACTGCAGGAATATAACGATTTTATGATCCTGTATATGTTGGATGAACCATCTTTTCGTGACTATGTAGAAGAACTGCATCTTAATTATGACAATGTAAAGGACAAGGGCATTTTACTGAATACGATTTATGGGAACAAAATGCAGGAAGATAGTTCCGATGTTACTGTCAGTGTTACAGTAGAACTGGACAAATACAATTTCAAAAAAGGTGACGTGATTGAAGGGGCGCTTGCGATGCAGGGAGAGGAGAACGTATATGATGACATGGACGTGGAAATTGCTGCGATCACAGACGAACTGCCCTTCGGTGTGTATAGCAGCATGTACGATGCGGTATTGATCGTCAGCGACTGCTATGCACAACAGGTATTTGCTTCAGAGACATACGATATGATTTATATCGATGCCGAAAATCCAGACCAGATACAAGATCAGATGGAAAAGATTTTCGAAGATACTACGACAAATATCTACAATGTGGCAGAAAATGCAAAAACCATGCGGTCGCTGCTCTCATTAGTGGGTATTTTCCTGTATGGATTTATCATTGTGATTTCTCTGATTGGTGTGACCAACATTTTCAATACGATTACCACCAATATGAACCTGCGTCGCCGGGAATTTGCCATGTTAAAGAGCATTGGTATGACAAAACGGGAGTTCAACCGTATGGTGCAGTTGGAAAGCCTGTTCTACGGTATGAAATCTCTGATCATCGGCTTGCCCCTTGGCTGTGTGATTTCTTTTGTAATCTACAAGGTGATGATGGAGGGTGAGTTGGTGCTGCAGTACCATCTGCCGATTGGGGCAATGCTTATCTCTGCATTGGCAGTATTTGTGCTGATTACCTGTATCATGCGATATTCCATTCGCAAGATTGGCAAACAAAATATGATTGAAACCATAAGGAATGAAAATATATAAGAAACCGATATGAAGATTTTATTGATAGAAGATAATGAAACGATAGTAAAAGCTTTGACCTATGCCTTTCAAAATCATGGCTACCAATTTTGGGCAGTCACATCCTGCAGCGAAGCCCGCTGGTTTATACTGGAACATCAGGTGGATTTGATTGTGCTGGATATCGCTCTGCCGGATGGCAATGGTATTGATCTGTATGAGCGAACCATCAAGCCTGCCGGCTTTCCTACCATTTTTCTCACGGCAGAGGATGATGAGGAAATCATTGTCAAGGGGCTTGACCTTGGCGGTGAAGACTACATTACAAAACCATTTTCAACGAAGGAACTGATGGCTCGCGTAAATCGGGTGCTGGTGCGCAACAAAAAAGAGTCTGTGATTCAGATAAAGGATCTTGCTTTTGACATGGATAAAATGACGGTGACGAAAAACGACAGGCTGGTGGAATTGACCAGCCTGGAGCGAAAGCTTTTGCATTTGCTGGTTTTGAATCGCAATAAAGTTGTTACACGAAACACCATTTTGGATAAAATCTGGGAATGGACCGGCAATGACGTGGATGACCACACGGTCACTGTGTATATGAAACGCATTCGGGAAAAAGTAGGCGATGAAATTGTAACTACCGTCCGGGGCTTTGGGTATCGGGTGGATCAGTGTTAGTTTGGTGAAATGGCATGAAAAATAAAATGGAATTAAAAAAATGTCTGATGCGAGTGTTTGCTGTCATTCTGCTTTTTCTTGTGTTGGCAGGCTTGCTGCATCTGTGGGAATTTCGACAGTACACCTACAACTACAACACAAAAATAAATCAGATGCTCCAGGAGATTAAGGAAACCTATCCTGAGGTCCCGGAGGCGGAGCTGATCAAGATTTTGAATCAGACGGAAAAGGCGGAGAAGGTTACTGATTTTATTGCCACATATGGCATCGACAGCAGGCGAGATTCGTTGCTTCTTGCAAATGAGGTTCGATACCGCTGGTTTCTGGCGGCAAACCTTGCTTTGACTGGCCTTTTGGCTGTCATTGTTCTTGCGCTGTTTTTGAAATACAATCAAAAGAAGGATCGGGAGATCGGCCGAATCACTCACTATATCGAAGAAATCAACCAGAAGAATTATCGGTTGGAAATCAATGATATGAGTGAAGATGAATTGTCTATGTTAAAGACAGAGATTTATAAAACCACAGTGATGCTCAAAGAGGCAGCAGAGTTTTCCCAGAAAGACAAAGAACAGCTAAAACAGTCTTTGTCTGACATTTCTCATCAGTTGAAAACCCCGCTGACATCCATCTCCATCATACTGGATAACCTGATTGATGATCCTGATATGGATCCGATGGTGCGTGGAGATTTCGTGCGGGAGATCAAGCGGGAAATCACCAATATTAATTTTCTGGTGCAGTCCCTGCTAAAAATCTCCAAGTTGGATTCGGGAACGGTGGTTCTGCGTAAAGAACCGGTTCCTTTGCACAGGATTGTGAACGCCGCGATACAAAACGTCAGCAGCCTATGCGATCTGCGCAATGTAAAAGTGCAAGTGGACGCTGTGGCAGAGGATGAGATCTGCTGCGATTTTCGCTGGCAGGTGGAAGCCATTACCAACATTTTGAAAAACGCAGTAGAACATTCTTTTGAAAGTGGAGTTGTTAAAGTGCAGATGCTGTCCAATCAGGCTTATGTGGCTGTGTCCATTCGAGACTTTGGCCCAGGTATTGCCCCGGAAGATATACGACATCTGTTTGAGCGATTTTACCGGGGGAAAAATGCTTCGAAAGACAGCGTGGGTATTGGGCTGGCACTGGCCAAGGCTATCGTAGAAAGTGACGGCGGTTATATCTCTGTGGAAGCAACGGAGATTGGCAGTCGGTTTATGGTGAAGTATTTTCGTTAAGCCGTTAAAAATTGCCTTTGTGTACAGACATGTATGCAAAGGTAATTTTTTTCTAATGTTTGCTTAAGAAAGTGTTAAAGTCTTCTGCCCAAATCCTTTACTTTTCTTTTGTATACTGAAAAGAAACATAAGCAGTTTTGCACTGTGAAAAAGAAAATGAAGAATATCCGTATCAGGAAATTTGGACGGTAACGATAAGGAGAAACCATGGCACAGCGATATAATTATGATCAGGAATATATACAAAGAACAAGAAAACAACGAATCAGCGCAAGAGAGCGACAGCGGCGCAGAAGAAGAAAGATTATCCGCCGGGTAATTATCATTGGTGCTATCATCATCGCTGGCACCTACTTTGCCCGCCCACTGGTGACAGACCTGATAACCAGCCGATACGAAAGCAGACAGGCAGGGATAACATCCATATTTGATGGGAATTCCAATATAGAGGACAACCCTGAACTGGAAAAGTTTATGAAAAAGTACGAAAAGGGAAATTATAAGACCGGGCAGGAAATCAAGTATGCGGCTGAAGAACTGGAAGCAGATTTCCCACAGTTGATGCAGTGGGATGCGCGTTGGGGCTATGATCCTTATGGCAGCAGTGTCATTGGGATTACCGGCTGCGCACCGACCACCATGGCGATGGTCATTGTAGGACTAAACGATGATCCGACAGTGAATCCTCGTGTGCTGGCAGACTATGCCACCCAAAATGGATTTTATGAAGAAGGCTCTGGAACCGCATGGGCATTTTTTGCTGCTTGTGCCAATGCTTATGGCATCCAGTGCAATGAAATCGCATTGTCCGAATCCAATATCTTAGCATCCGTTCAATCCGGACAACCTGTCGTTTGCGGCATGCGCCCGGGTCATTTTACAACCAGTGGACATTTTATTGTGATTGTGGGTGAAGAAGATGGCAAACTGGTGATTCATGACCCGAATAATGTAAAAAATTGCGAGCAGAGATGGGATTATGATACAATAGCAAATGAAATCAAGGTGTTGTGGAGTTTTTCGAAATAATAAAATAGAATGCTTTCCATAAAAGTGCTAAAATTAGAATAGAATGCATTTTATTAGATTCATGTTTTAGGAGGTTTCATGATGCAGATTACATCCGTTTTATCCGATATCACAAAAATAACCGAGGTGGACGCCATTGTTAACGCGGCCAACACATCCCTGTTGGGTGGTGGCGGCGTGGACGGTGCCATTCACAAAGCAGCAGGACCAGAGCTTCTTGCTGAATGCAGAAAGTTAAATGGCTGTAAAACGGGACAGGCAAAGATCACTTTGGGTTACAACCTTCCTTGTAAATACGTGATTCATACCGTGGGACCAATCTGGCATGGCGGACATCGTGGCGAAGCAGAGTTACTTGCATCCTGTTATCGCAGTTCCCTGGAACTTGCTGTGGAGCATGGCATTCGACGAATCGCATTTCCGTCTATTTCCACGGGTGTGTATAGCTATCCAATCGAACAGGCAGCGCAGATTGCAGTTTCCACCGTTGTGGAATTTGTAAAGCAGCATGAGGATGCATTTGACGTAATCATGTGGTCGCTGTTTGATACCAAGACAGAAGGGTATTACAAGCAGGCAATCGGGCAGATGGAAGGATAAATCAGATACGAAATAGATACGAAAAAGGCGGCATTTTAGCCGCTTTTTTCAATTGCAACGCCAGGTTGCGCAAAAGAATCTCCTCGTTGGTGGATAAAGAGGCCAACTTTTTGTATTCTTTTTTCGAACAAACCATTATAATGTTGCAAGAGAGGAATGAATGATGATGAGTATCGGAACTAGATTACAAGAGTTGAGAAAACAACAGCAGATGACACAGGAAGATTTGGCGGAACGTCTGGATGTGACCCGACAAGTGATTTCCAAATGGGAGCGAGACCAGTCGGTACCAAGTACAGATAAGGTCATAGAACTGAGCCGTATCTTTGGTGTGAGCACGGATTATGTGTTGTGCATAGATAAAGAGACAGTAGAGAAAGTGGCCGAAAAGGATTTGCAGCAGATGGTCGAAAAAAAGATTGTGCTGAGTAAAGCGAAGGAAAAAACGCTTCGTCAGAAACTTGCCATGTGGATTGCCTTTGCAGTCTCCGCAGTAGCATTTCTGTTGGCGATCAATGGTCTGGTTTGGTACGCGCAGGCGTTAGTGGGAGTGGCATATTCTGGCTTGATTCAGATTATCGCCGTGATTGCAATTATTTTGAAAGTGATTGCAATTGTTAGAAAGGTATGGAGTCAGAAGATATACGAGTATATTTTCACTTACGTTACCTTTGTCTTTAGCATAGCAGCCGTAGTTTGGGCCGCATTTTTGATGTCCTTTACCATCTTGGAAGCCTATGGACACATGGCATGGTCTGTTTGGGCTTTGGCGGTAGTTTTGAAATATGTATGTATATGGACGGCGGTTGTTTATGCCATTGTTATTGTTATCAGACTCATTTTAAGATATAGAAATATGAAATAAAGTTTTGAAAATAAACAAGGGAACGTTTGAACGCAACGATTCAAACGTTCCCTATTTCTCTTTTTGTTAAAGGTTTTATATCCCTTCAATCCCTTTTTCTGCTTTTTTCACAGCACTTTCTTGTGTTTCCCCAATCTGTAGTGTTCGGAATCCTTCTCCATGAACCTCATTGGACTCTAGAATAATCATAAAGGAATCTGGATCTACTTGTTTGATTGCCTGCCCTAGCAGATACATTTCTTTGTTGTTGCAGGCGCACATTACTACCTGTCGTTCATCCCCTTTGTAGCCGCCCTCTGCAGTAAACAGTGTGGAGCCACGATGGCAGCAGGCGTGGATTACCTTGCAAACTTCTCGACCTTTGTTGGTCACCACCAGCGTCATTTTGCCAGCGTTGACACCGTACATCAGTTTATCCACAACTACGGTAATCAGGAAGGTTACGATCATACCGTAGATAATGCCATCCATATCCCCCAGGATAATGCCGCCAATCAGTACCACAGAAGCGTCGATGACGAATACGATTTTCCCTAGAGAAATGTGTGGTTTCACTGCCTTTACTGCCATGATGATGAAGTCAGAACCACCAGTGGAGGAGTTCTGCATATAGATAATGCCATAGCCGATGCCTGCAATTACGCCAGTGCAAATCGCAGACAATAGGCGGCTGCCCTCGTACACAGGGAACAGTGGCGCAATATAGTCAATCATAATGGAGCTGATCACCATACAGCGAATGGAGCTGAGGAAAAACTTCCGTCCCAGTAGCTTGTAGCAAAGGATCATCACTGGAATATTCAAAACGATGGTAGAAAACCCAATCGGTATCTTAAATAACTGATAGAGAATAATGGAGATGCCCGAAAAACCAGTCATAGGAAACTCCGCCTGCACCGCAAAGTTATAGATGGCTGCGGCGACAAAAATACTGCCGATAACTTCCCAAAAGATTTGAGTAATAATCTGTTTCGTATTTAAGGTTCTTTTTTTCATTTTAGCATTCTCCTTTCGAAAAAATAAAAAAAGATCGCCACGCATATCATACGAATATAATATGCTCGCGCTCTTTTCACCCTCATCGTATCACCGTCCGCAACCAGCCGTCAACACCGCTTCTGATGGTTTATTTGCATCACAGAAGGGGTATTCAAAGGCGTATTTCCTTGTTATAATTACCTGTGTCTGTGGGTTTTTTGAGGGGGAAATTCACAGAGGTTTTGTAAATTACGTCACAAAGGAAGCGGGCTAAGATGACACTGACACAGATTCATTATTTTGTGAAAACAGCAGAAAAATGTAATTTTACACAGGCGGCGGCAGAGCTGTACATTACCCAGCAGGTGCTGAGCCGACAGATTCAGGCGTTGGAAAAGGAAATCGGTTTTCCTCTTTTTTCCAGAGAGAACAGACGTCGTGTGGAACTGACAGAGGCAGGACGGTTGATGTTTGAAACATGGCAGCCGTTACTGGAACAGACTGAGGCAGCGCTGGCGCAGGCCAAGAATCTTTCTCAGAAGCAAACCATTCGTATCGGCATGCCAAACATCGCACAGATTGTGGATGTGGTAATGAGTGTAATTCTGCAGTATATGGATAAGCATCCGGACTACGAGATAGAGCTTGTGGTGGATAGTACCAACAAAATTTTTTGGAGTTACGAGCAGAAAGAACTGGATGCAATGATCGCTCTTTCCATTGATACGAAAGTGTATCGGGAAACATCCCAGGTCACAGAATTGATGGAGATGGAATTTGGCGTTATCTGCAACAAGCGGCATTCGTTGGCCAAAAAAGACGTCGTTGGTGTGAAAGATTTGCATCGGCAAGAGTTGTGCATGTTTAAGGACAGTTATGCGAAAAATATTGAAAAGCCACTATTGGATATTTTTGAAAATGCCGGTATCAAACCGGGAAAAATCCGCCGTTTTGATAACTGGCAGAACATGGCATTGGCATTGGAATTGGGCTCAGGAATCAATCTTGGCTTCCAGGCATTTTTGGTGGAACAAAGAGGATTGGTATTTGTTCCGCTGGACGAGCGGCCATATCAAGAGGATATTTTACTGGTTGCTTTTGATAGAGATGACAGAGCAGCAGGAATGATTGCAGAAATCAAAAAGGTGCTTTAACATCAAAAAGGGTGTAAAAAGCGCCTTTTTTATATGTTAGACGAAATAGGTGTGAATGGATTATGATAGCACCAGAGGATGAGTATATGAGAATTACGTCGAGCTGTCGAACATAAAAACCCCCTTGATTTTTCGAATGCCCCTTTAATAATTACAAACCTTCTCCTGTATCATCGGAAATCCCCCTATCACTCCTTTTTTTCGATGATACAGCCCTTGACAGCAGACAAATATATGAGCCGGTTACCTGCCCGCAGGTGACCGGATTTTTTTCGCGTGCGGCGAAGGCGTCTTGACACATTCTCTTTCAATATTTTTGCTTCCTTGCTATTTTCCTTTCATCGTGCTATATTGATGTGATAAATGCCGAATTGTCGGGACATTTCCGGCATTTCTGCATAGGTATACAATATAATGTTAGGATTGGAGCAAAGATCATGGTACATCGTTTTACAGTTACCTATCCTTTACCAGGCGGCGAGGAAGAACGCTTCGCGTATGTTTACTTGCCGAAGTCTTATTTTACCAATGAAAAGAAACGGTATCCCGTTTTATATATGTTCGATGGTCACAATGTGTTTTTTGATTCTGACGCCACCTACGGCAAGTCCTGGGGACTGGCTGAATATCTGGATAAGCACAAAACACAGATCATCGTTGCGGCGGTTGAGTGCAATCACAGCCCAGACCATGGCCGCTTGAAGGAGTACTCACCATTTTCTTTTAGGGACTCTCATCTTGGTTTTGTGCCAGGTCGAGGCAAAGACACCATGGAATGGTTTGTTAATGTGTTCAAAAAATATATAGATCAAACTTATCGCACACTTCCAGGCAGAAAGAACACCTTTATCGCAGGAAGCTCCATGGGCGGTCTAATGAGTTTGTATGCACTTTTGGAGTACAATCACGTATTTTCCAGAGCAGCAGCATTGTCCCCGTCACTGTGGACATCCCCAAAACAGCTTCGTAATATGATATTGCACGCAGACCTGCATCCGGATACAGTGCTTTATATGGATTATGGCTCTGAAGAGTTCGGCAATCACAAGAGTCAGCGACGGGCTTTTGGCGAAATTGCAACCCTGTTGATGTGGCACAAGGTCTCTCTGAATTGCCGTATCGTACCTGAGGGCAATCATTCAGAAGCAAGCTGGGAAAAACAGATTCCATTTTTTATGAGCACATTGCTGTATAAAAAATAACGATATATAAGAAATTTTCATAATTATCGGAATAAAAATTGACAACAATTTAATGAAACGAAATCAAAAATAAGTTATAATAATAAATTAAGTAATTAAAAGATAAAGAAAACAGAAACAACACAATTTTGACAAGACAGAAAAACAAAACACGAGAGGGAGATTACAAATGGAAACACAATATTTTAGAGACTATAGCCCGTCTCTGGACCGTGATATGGAGTTAAAAGTATATGGTCATGCAGGCCGTCCGGTGCTTTTCATTCCATGCCAGGATGGTCGCTTTTTTGACTTTGAGAATTACAAAATGACAGATTACTGGGGACCATGGATTGAAGCCGGTGAAGTAATGGTTTTCTCCATTGATACCATCGACCAGGAAACCTGGTCCAACAAGGAAGGCGATCCACGCTGGAAGATCACTCGCTATGAACAGTGGATCACATATATCTGCAACGAAGTGGTACCATTTATGAGAGATTATGCCAATATGAAAAATGGTTGGGAAGGCTTCCCAGGTATTATGGTATTCGGCTGCAGCCTTGGCGCAACACATGCGGCAAATCTGTATTTCCGTCGTCCGGATCTGTTTGACCGTCTGTTGGCACTGAGCGGCATTTACTCTGCAGATTTTGGTTTCCATGGTTATATGGATGAGATGGTTTACAACAACTCACCAGTGCATTTTTTAAGAAATATGCCTGAGGACCATCCGTACATCGAACTTTACAATAAGAAACGCGCAGTTATCTGTGTGGGACAGGGTCCATGGGAAATCCCGGATACAACCAGAGAACTGGCGCATATCTTCTCTGTAAAGGGTATTAACGTGTGGGTTGACTTCTGGGGATATGACTGTAAGCATGATTGGGATTGGTGGTACAAGCAGGTAGAATACTTCCTTCCGTATTTGCTGGAAAATGACCCGGAACCAGAGGAATACTACGAAGAACCTTATTTTGAAGAAGAATATTACGAGGAACAGCCTTGGGAAGAAGAACTTCATGAGGAACAGCCAGCAGAAGAATTTCCCAGCGCAGAGCCAGTGGTAGAAGAACCGGTGACCATCGAACCACAGATTGAAGTGGAAGATGTGGGAGCTTTCTTGTCCGCGCTGGCTGAAGATGTGGCAGAAGAAAAAGCAGTAGAGGAAAAATCGGAGAAAACAGCAGCGAAAAAGACGACTGCAAAGAAGCCTACAACCAAAAAAGAAGCAGCAAAAAAAGAAACAGTAAAAAAAGAAACAACCAAGAAAACAACTGCAAAAAAAGAAACAACGAAAAAAGCAACAACAAAAAAGACAAATAAGAAAAAAGAAGAAACAACAGAAAAATAAAAGAGATTGAGTATATTGAACGAAAAAGGAGAATGTACACATGAAAAATATTATTTTTATCTCACCTAACTTTCCTACAAACTACTGGATGTTCTGCCGCGAATTAAAGAACAATGGACTGAATGTATTAGGAATTGGCGATCAGCCATACGATCAGTTGGATCCAAATTTAAAAGAAAGCTTAAATGAATACTACAAAGTAAGCAACCTTGAAAATGATGATGAAGTATATCGCGCAATCGCATTCTTTATCCATAAACATGGTCGCATCGACTGGTTAGAATCCAACAACGAATACTGGCTGGAACGTGACGCGAAGTTCCGTACAGATTTTAATATCACATCTGGTTTCCAGGTGGATGATATTCCACGTATCAAATACAAATCTAAAATGAAAAAATACTACACAAAGGCTGGTATCCCTGTGGCTCGTCATCACATGGTATCCACACTGGAAGGCTGTAAACGCTTCATCAAAAAAGTTGGCTATCCAGTGGTAACAAAACCAGACAACGGTGTAGGTGCTTCTCATACATTCAAGATTGAAAATGAAGAACAGCTTGTAAAATTCTTTGAAGAAAAATGGGAAGATACAGAGTACATCATGGAAGAGTTCATCAACGCAGAGGTTAACTCTTACGATGCAATCATCGACTCTAATGGAGAACCAATTTTTGAAACAGGTAACGTAACACCACTTTCTATCATGGATACAGTTAACACAATGGGTAACTCCATTTACTATATCTTAAACGAACTGCCAGAAGATACACGTGCAGCTGGTCGTGCAACGGTTAAGAGCTTTGGCGTTAAGAGCCGTTTCGTTCACTTTGAATTCTTCCGTCTCTTAAGCGATTACGAACACCTTGGCAAAGCTGGCGATGTAATCGCTCTGGAAGTAAATATGCGTCCATGCGGCGGTTTTACACCAGATATGATCAATTTTGCTCACAGCACAGACGTATACAAAATCTGGGCTGACATGATTGCTTTTGACAAATCTACAAAAGAAATCGGCGAACATGCTTACTGTGCATATGCAGGACTTCGCGATGGCAGAGAATACGTGATGAGTCATGAAGATATTATGGAAAAATACGGCAAGCAGATGAAGATGGTAGGCCGTATTCCAGATGTTCTCTCCGGAGCAATGGGTAACCAGATGTACGTTGCAAACTTCCCAACAAAAGAAGCAATGGACGAATACTACAAAGATCTGTTAGAAGAAAAATAAGATGTTACAGTGAAACGATTTCCGTAAGATATTACATAGGACAGTCTCGGCAAGTGCGGGGCTGTTCTTTTTCTTGTAATCTGTCACATTTTGGACTAAAATCTAGGCAGTAAGATTGATAAAAAATAGTGAAGCGAGAAGTAAAGTATGTTAAATGATAATGTGAAAACAAAAAAGAAAAACAGATTAAAAATATTGCTGCTTATCGTGTTGGTCATTGTGGTTGTTCTGGTGATAACCTGCGCCGTCTACATTGGCAAGTATTATCATGCCAATGTGAATGTGGAAGATTATAAAGCTGGATATGGTATACAGGAAAGCTTGGAAGAACCTGTTGTATATCAGATGGGGCAGGATATAGGGGAAGGCCATATGGTGGATGGATTGTATGTCCATAACCCAGAGAACAATTTTGAAAACCTTGTGATTTTTTATCCGGGTGCTAAGGTGGAGTACACCGCCTACTTGCCGTTGTTCTATGAACTGGCGGCACAGGGCGTAGACAGTTACATCGTAAAGATGCCTGGCAATCTGGCTTTCTTTGGCGTGAATAAAGCAGAAAAAATCATGGAAATGTACGATTATGACAGCTATTATCTGGCAGGACATTCCCTGGGTGGTGCAATGGGAGCTTCTTTCGCCTCAGACCATTTGGATGCTCTGGACGGCATGATTTTCCTGGCGTCTTATCCAACCAAGTCACTGGCAGCAGAAGATTTTGAAGTGCTTTCCATCTATGGCAGCGAAGACACTGTCCTGAACATGGAAAAAGTAGTGGAAGGGCGTCAGTATATGCCTGAAGCTTATACGGAAATCTGTATCGAGGGCGGCAATCATGCCCAATTTGGCGATTATGGTTTCCAAAAGGGAGATCAGCCGGCATTTATTGAACGTGAAGAACAACAGAAACAGACAGTGGAAGCAATGCTCGCTTTGATTGAAGAATAATCAGGGAAAATACAAGCCATAAGCAACACTTATAAAGCCGTATTTTAGTATAAAAAATGCAACAAAACTTAAGGCCATTTGCCTAAAATTTTGTAAGATTATCTAGTTGCTGAAAAACCCATGTTTTTGTTACAATGCTATTAGTTAAGATAATAAATCATGTGTTTCTTATAAGGAGGATATTTTTATGAAACATGTTTACACTGGTAAAACAAAAGATGTATTTGCATTAGATAATGGTAATTATTTATTAAAATTCAAAGACGACTGTACTGGTAAAGACGGCGTATTCGATCCAGGCGAAAACTCCGTTGGTCTTACAATTGAAGGTGTAGGCGATGTTAACTTAAGAATGTCCATCTACTTCTTTGAAAAAATCAATGCAGCAGGTATTAAAACTCACTATGTAAACGCTGACCTGGCAAACACTACAATGGAAGTTCTTCCAGGTAAAGTGTTTGGTAAAGGCCTTGAAGTTATCTGCCGCCACAAAGCAGTAGGAAGCTTCTATCGTCGTTACAAAGACTATATTGAAGAAGGTGCAGATCTGCCGGCATATGTGGAAACAACATTCAAGAACGATGAACTTGGCGATCCACTGGTAACAAAAGATGGTCTGGTAATGTTAGGTGTTATGACAGCAGAACAGTACGAAGACATCAAAGTGATGACACAGCAGATCACACAGATCGTTGCGGATGATTTAAAAGAAAAAGGACTTGTTCTTTACGATATCAAGTTCGAATTTGGTTACGATGCAGATGGCAAAGTAATGCTCATCGATGAAATCGCATCCGGAAACATGCGTGTTTATAAAGATGGTAAATACATCGATCCAATGACACTTTCTGAATTATTCTTTGCTTAGAAAACTTAAAATAGGGAAGTGAATTGTATTTGAAACTTCCGCTAATATTTTGAACAATTCTATCCCAGGGCAATTTTTGCTCTGGGATATGTCAGTTGAGAGCTTGCTCCCAACTAATAAATGCACCGTGAGGATGCACAGAGATTCGAAACGGGAGGAAATATAAAATGGGCGGATTTTTTGGAGTTACTTCAAAAAAAGACTGCGTGTTAGATGTTTATTTTGGCGTTGACTACCATTCTCATTTGGGTACAAAACGTGGTGGTATGATTATCTATGATAGTGAAAAAGGATATACACGCCAGATTCACAATATTGAAAAAACACCATTTAGAACAAAGTTTGAAAAAGATTTAGATGATTTGAAGGGCTGCAGCGGCATTGGCTGTATCAGTGCTTCTGATCCACAGCCACTGATGGTTCGTTCCCATCTTGGATTATACGCTATTGCGATGGTTGGACTGATCCGCAACGCAGATGATCTGATCAAGGAATATTTTTCTGACCACAGACACCAGTTTATGGCCATGAGTTCTGGAAAAGTTAACGATATTGAGTTGACTGCAGCACTGATTAATCAGAAGGATGACCTGGTTTCTGGTATTTGCCATGCAAGAGATGTGATCGAAGGTTCTGCGACTATCATTGTGTTACAGGGCGATACGATGTATGTGGCGCGTGACAAAGCCGGACGTTTACCAGTTCTCATCGGTAAGAATGCAGATGGACATTGCGTTTCCTTTGAATCCTTTGTTTACCATAAATTAGAATATGATGATGAATATGAATTAGGACCAAACGAAGTTGTGAGAGTTACTGCTGATGGATATGAAACACTGGTTCCGGCATCCGGCAAAATGAAAGTTTGCGCATTCCTTTGGGCTTACTATGGATATCCAAACTCCAACTACGAGGGAATGAACGTGGAAGTAATGCGATACAACAACGGTGCCATTATGGCCCGGGATGAAAAAGCGAATAATACACTTCCTGATGTTGACTGTGTGGCCGGTATTCCGGACTCAGGACTTCCACATGCCATTGGTTATTCTGCCGCATGCGGCAAACCATTTGGCCGCCCGTTTATCAAATACACACCAACATGGTCTCGTTCTTTTATGCCAACGAACCAGAATGTCCGCAACCAGGTTGCCAAGATGAAACAGATTCCAGTTCCAGAACTGATTGCAGATAAAAAATTGCTTTTGATCGATGACTCTATTGTGCGAGGTACACAGCTGCGAGAAACCGTAGATTTTCTGTTTGAAGCAAAAGCAAAAGAGGTTCACATGCGTTCTGCATGTCCACCAATCATGTATAGCTGTAAGTACCTGAACTTCTCCAGCAACAAGTCAGAAATGGACTTGCTGACACGTCGTGTGGTCCAGGAGTTAGAGGGCAACGAGGGTCAGAAGCATCTGGAAGAGTATGCAGATCCAAAGACAGAACGCGGACAGTGCATGTTAAGTCACATCTGTAAGATGATGGGATTTAATTCCCTGGGCTTCCAGTCCCTGGAAGGTATGATTGAGGCGATTGGTATTGATCCGGAAAAGATTTGTACTTATTGTTGGAACGGAAAAGAGTAAAGCCTGATAATAGAAACGAGTTTCAAAAAGTGGAACATTCAGATTATACAAAATGGAGGAAGATAAAATGAACAATGTTAGACCAGAATCTATGGTAAGAATTACCACACCTGAATTGGCGGAACGCTTCATCGAAGAACAGATCGCAGAAGTTCGTGCTCAGGTTGGCGATAAAAAAGTATTATTAGCATTATCCGGCGGTGTTGACAGCTCTGTAGTTGCAGCATTGCTGATCAAAGCAATCGGTAAACAGTTGGTATGTGTGCATGTAAACCACGGTTTAATGCGCAAGGGCGAAAGTGAACAGGTTATCGAAGTATTCCAGAATCAGCTGGATGCAAACCTGATCTACATCGATGCTACAGACCGTTTCTTAGATAAATTAACAGATGTTGCAGAACCAGAGAAAAAACGTAAAATTATCGGCGAAGAATTTGTTCGTGTATTTGAAGAAGAATCTGGTAAATTAGAAGGCATCTCTTTCCTGGCACAGGGAACCATCTACCCAGACATCATCGAATCTGACGGCGTAAAAGCACACCACAACGTAGGCGGACTTCCAGAAGACTTCGCATTCGAAGGCCTGGTAGAGCCAGTAAGACTTCTCTACAAAGACGAAGTTCGTGTGGTAGGCAAAGCCCTTGGTTTACCAGTATCCATGGTAGACCGTCAGCCATTCCCAGGTCCAGGACTCGGCGTTCGCTGCACAGGCGCAATCACAAGAGACCGTCTCCATGCACTTCGCGAATCCGATGCAATCCTTCGCGAAGAATTCGACATCGCAGGCCTGACAGACAAAGTATGGCAGTTCTTCACAGTCGTACCAGACATCAAAACAACAGGCGTAAAAGACGGCAAACGTTTAGACAACTGGCCAGTGATCATCCGTGCCGTGAACACAGTAGATGCAATGACAGCAACCGTTCCACGCATCGACTGGGATGTATTAGAAAAGATCACAAATCGTATTTTAAACGAAGTAGAAGGGGTATGTCGTGTTTGCTATGACATGAGCCCAAAACCAATTTCAACAATCGAGTGGGAATAGAGCATAAGCTACGAGCCACGCACAAGAAATGAAAAAGATGCAGAAGGGAATGTTTACATTTCCGGCTGCATCTTTTTTGTTTCTTGTATGCGGCGACAGCCGCGACACTTCTTGTCGAGTGAAACGAGGCAAGAAGTGGACGAGGCTCGTGGCTGAAAGCCACTTACGGTGCATCGCTATGTGTTTGTCGCGTGAAGTGATAAAGAAGAGGAAGGGGTTCGTAGCTTGCTTGTACTCGTGTTTTAAATAAGGTGTTTAGTAATCTGTTGAATATATGTCATAAGTCTGTCCTTTGTATTAGTGTCGGAAGTTCTGTATGTTTTGATGAGTTGAAAAAGTTCAGGGTCTGTAGCCGAATGAATTAAAAAGGTATCAGGAGTAGAGTTGTCTGTTCTACCGGTAAGATAATCTACAGATGTATCAAAAACCTCTGCCATAGCTTGGATTACATGGATTGAGGGCATTCGTTCTCCTGATTCATATCTTAAGTAAGCTGGTTGTGACAAGTT
>JAFUPY010000090.1 GCA_017472565.1 Eubacterium sp. | reverse complement strand
GGACCGTCACACGACGGTCCATATTATTTTTTGCGTATTCCTTCCGGCAGTTTGTCAGACCACGGTAGCAGGTCTTCCAAAAACGAACGGTCAGAATCATCCATATGCTTTGGCATCTCATTTAAGATATGTTCAAAATAATCATATGGTTTTAAATTGTTTGCTTTTGCGGTTTCTGCAATACTGTAGATGATTGCGGATGCTTTTGCTCCGTTAATGGAGTCAATCATCTGCCAGTTTTTCTTACCAATGCAGAAGCCACGGATGGCACGTTCACTTGCATTGTTATCAATCGGAACTTCGCCATCTTCAAGAAATACTCTGAGATATTTTTCCTGATTTAATATATATGTGTACGCTTTCCGTAGTTGTCCGGTTGCCGGAACTGATGGGTTTTGTTTTTTAAGGTACACAAACAAAGCATCAACCAATGGTTTTACAACCAACTGTCGTTGCTCAAGTCTCTCATCTGCGGAAAGTTCTTTTAACTTGCCTTCCTCACGATATATCGCCTGGATTTGTTTCATAACCAGATACGCATCTGACTTTTTCTGCTGTTCCTTAGGAAGAACATTCATTGCTTCATCGAATCTCCTCCTAGCATGAACCCAGCAGCCTGCAATCCGTAAATCCTCTCGTTCGTTCTCCATTTTGTGATAGACCTGATAGCCGTCTGTCACGCATATACCGGAATAATCTTTGAGGAATTCTTTCGGATGTGAGCTGTTTCGCGTTTTATGGTAATCATACAGGACTATCTGCTTGTCTTGATACAAGTGTCCCGACCTATATACCCACATATAACTCTTTGAACCAGCAGGACGACCATCGCGATTTACCAAGACAGGTGTTTCATCTGCCTGAATCACATGATAATCATACAGTTTTTCATGCAGATAATCATACAGCACTGCCAGATATTCTTCTCCAAGACGTATCATCCAGTTTGCCATGTTCTGTCTGGTAATCGAAAGTCCATAGCGAGCAAACTCCTGTTCCAGACGATAGAGTGGCACTGCATTCACATATTTTCCATTCATAACTGCCGCAGCTATGGATGGCGATACGGCACTTCCGTGCAATAATGCCTTCGGATGCGGAGCCTTTACGATATGTCCATCTGTTTTACTTGCATATACGCCAACATGGTGTTCATCTATTTCTACCTTGGCAGGAATGAGATGATAGCGTTTTGAAATGGCATCCGGAAGTTGTTTCCAGCCGTTTTCGCCAAACTCGGCAATTAGTTCTTCTTCTGACAGATAGTGATTGATGATGTTTACCGAAAGTCCGGCCATGTCATCCGCTTTTTTACCTACTGTTTTTGGTTTGCGGACAGGTTTGATTTCTAAATCTTCCGGCTCCTCTGCATCAAGGTTACAGACAGCCTCAGCTTCATTAAAAAATACGATGTTGCCGTCTACTTCCTTAAAGCAGATTTGATTCTCGATTTCCATCTTTTCGCTGGATCTTCCAAATCTGTTTTTGTTAGCAAGTACCATCTGCTCCATTAAGACTTGCATCTTCTGATTCAACTCACGGAGTTCCTTGGTTAAGGCTTTGTTCTGCTCCTGTTGACTGATTAACAGTTGGATAATCAGAGACTTGTCAAGTGTATTCAATTGTTCTTCGGTAAACTCAACTGCCATAATGAAACTCCTCTAAAAAACTGTATTCATTATAACAGATTTGCCAAGTTTACGCTACTTTGTGCCTTGTTATCATTCGTCATTTTGACGGTGGATAACTATCGTGAAAACCCAATAAAACCTTGGATGTTCATCATAGTTATCCACACATTTTAATTGATGTTACGGGTTACTGACACAAAACATTGGGCAGGAATCCGATTGTGTGGATAACGATAACAGATGCACTTTTCCCTAAGTTTTCTTATATTCAAAAAGAAAATAAATTTCCACGAATTGCACAAAAACTACATGGTTTTTGGCGGATGTTCCATTTCCTCAATCGGGCGTTTTGCAACCACCTCAAGTCCTTTCATCAGCATCTTGTATTGCTCGTAGTTAATCTCCAAAGCAGTGGAATCATTGCGTGGCCAGTTAAATGCACCATTGTCTAAGCGTTTGTAAAGAAGTAAAAATCCATCCCCCTCCCAAAGAAGTCCTTTGATTCTGTTGGAACGTTTTCCACAGAACAGAAACAGTGTATTTCTGTCATAAGGATCCAAGTTGAATTGAAAGCGGATAATTGCTGCCAGTCCCTCCATTCCACGTCGGAGATCCGTATAGCCGGTCGCCAGATATACCTTCTTAAAACCATAACCATCATTCAGCATAACGTAGCACTCCTAATATTTTCTACATAAACTCTGTAGAAGCGTTGTCACACAGGTCAATCGTTAATCCACTTGATATATGCAATACTGCTGATATAGTTGGTGTAACAGCAGATGGTTTGTCAATTGATTCCGGCAGTGCCGGTAATTCAATGAAGGACGGTTCGGACTCCTGTATGGAATCAAGGCACGCCTGCCGTACACGTTTTAAACGATAATAATAATTCGCCTTGGTAATGTTGTTTTGCCTGCACCATTCATCTACATTCATTCCTTCCGGACGGTTTTGACAATCTTGAATCTGAGCCGCCCAGGTCTGCAGACGGAACTGCTTCGCAACTAAACTTGTT
>JAFUPY010000089.1 GCA_017472565.1 Eubacterium sp. | reverse complement strand
TGTCACCGGGCAGGATGCGGATGAAGTTCATACGCAGTTTGCCGGAAATGTGCGCCAGGATCTGGTGGCCGTTTTCCAGTTCCACCTGAAACATAGCGTTAGGTAATTTTTCCAGTACGGTTCCTTCTACTTCGATTACGTCATCTTTAGACAAGACCGTAAACCTCCTTAAACATTAAACGTCTCGTACCTCATTCTGGTACTTCTTCAATGCCTTCTTAATGTCTGCATCCAGCACATAAGCACCTTCCTGCAGTTTTGCAGCCACTTCCTTTTCTACATAGAAAGTAGGCTGAACATGCATTTTCTTCTTGCGTTTCGGCTTTTCCAGCTTACGGCGTCTGCCGTCTGCCAGGAAAAGATACTCCCCTTCCACTGCAACAATCATCTGCACGTCACCCTTGTCGTGACCGCTTTTGGAATAAACCACTTGGCCGATCTGATATTCCAAACGATATCACCTCATCTTCCTTCGTTAAACGCAAGAATTCCGGTTCGCCGTCCGTGATCAGAACGGTTGTTTTGCCTACTTCTTTTTTGCCTGTACCAAGGTGATTTTCATCGCCCTACCGCATAGGTACTCACTCCATTTCCATAAGCCTAACAAGTATACAATATTTTTAACCCTCAGTGATATCCCATTTTAACAGTTACTATATACATAGTAGTTTATGATTATCAACAAATTCCTTCTATATTATAGGAATCTTTTGGGAAAAATAACATCGGCAGAAGCATCTCTGCCTCTGCCGAACTGTCATTTATTTCTTATTTGTCCAGACCTGCGATGATTGCTTTGGTAATATCATCGATTGCCTGTGTACCATCTACTTCAAACAGAATACCTTTTTTGCCGTAGTAGTCAACCAGAGGTTCGCTCTGATCATGGAATGTCTGGATTCTCTTCTTACCTGCTTCAGGTGTGTCATCTTTACGCTGTGTCAGTGCTTCACCACATTTATCACAAATACCTGCTACTTTCGCGGGCAGGGACAGTTTGTTATAAATAGCACCACATTTAGGACAGCTTTCTCTTGCTGTCAGTCTTTCCAGCATAACTTCATCAGGAGCACTGATGTAAACAACATAATCCAGTTTTACCATTTCTTCCAGCTTTTCTGCCTGAACAACAGTACGAGGGAAACCATCCAGAATGAAACCTTTTGCACAGTCGTCTTTTTTGATTCTTTCCTGAACGATCGCGATGATCAGTTCATCAGAAACCAGACCGCCTGCTGCCATGATGCTTTTTGCCTGGTTACCCAGTTCTGTGCCTTTTGCAACTTCTTCTCTCAGCATATCGCCTGTGGAAATGTGAGCAATGCCGTAATGTTCTACCAGTCTTGCAGCCTGTGTACCTTTACCAGCTGCAGGAGCACCAATCAGTACCAATTTCATAACGATTACCTCTTTTCTTCGTATAGATGGCCTTCTCTTTTTTAAGTATATAATCTCCCCATATTATTGTCTATGAAGACCTGCCGCTTTGCTTCCAATGCTATTCGTAAGACTTCGTCTTACTCATGTCATTGGCTTTTTAAATGTCCGTTCGTCTGTCTATGTAAACATCCCCAGACTCTCGGCCGCTTAAAAAGGTCTTCATAGCACAAAACAACCCCTCGGGAAATGCGGTTCTCGCATTTCCCAAGCGATTGTTATCAGTCATTTAAAAAACCTTTATAGTGGCGCATCAACAGCTGGCTTTCCAGTGTGTTCACGATGTCCAGACATACACCAACCACGATGATCAGTGTTGTGCCACCAAAGCCTACGTTGATCTTGAAGATCCACTGCAGCAGAATGGGAACCATAGCCAGAATAGCGTAGCAAATTGCGCCAACCAGTGTGATTCTGTTTACCACTCTTGTGATATATGCACTTGTAGGCTGACCTGGTCTGATACCAGGAATGAAACCGCCGTTCTTCTTCATATTCATCGCAATTTCGTTTGGATTGATCACGATGGATGTATAGAAGTATGTGAAGAAGAAGATCAGCAGTACATACAGAACAGCACCCACAGGATGTGTCATGTTCAGTACTTCCAGCACCTTTGTAAATGCTTCGCCCTTGTTAGGAATAAACATACCGATCTGCTGAGGGAACTGCAGCAGAGAGATT
>JAFUPY010000088.1 GCA_017472565.1 Eubacterium sp. | reverse complement strand
GCTTGGCTAATTCTAAAACGTTTTACTGTTTTAAGGTTGCATATTTCTATGCCTGTTCTTTGAATTATTCTCTTAGAATCTTTCAAGGATATTTCACTGTTCAGTTATCAAGGTTCTGTCGCTGTTGCTCAGCAACTTTTATATCTTATCACTATAAAAGTTCTTTGTCAACAACTTTTTTAAAATATTTTTTGCTGCCCAACAACTTTTAAAGTCGTTTTTTGCGGTCAGCTCGATAATAATATCACTTCATTTTTTGTATGTCAACCACTTTTTTCCCTTTTTCGACAAATGTTTTTATCACTTATAAAATCGCTCGAATCGCATCACCTACGTCAGCCACTCCAATTAAACGAATTCCTTCCACCTTATCTATAGAAGAAACATTTACTTTTGGAAGGATACATGTGGTAAATCCAAGCTTTTTCGCCTCAGCCACTCGCTGTTGAGCCATAGACACCGCACGAACCTCTCCACTAAGCCCAACTTCTCCAAAACAGATTGTCTTTTCCGGAATGGCAATGTCTTTGTAGCAGGACACCAACGCAAGAACCATCGCAAGGTCTACGGCAGGTTCTGTCATGCGGATACCACCAGCAATATTAATATATGCATCACATCCAGAAAGTGGCATATTATTTCTTTTTTCTAATACAGCCATAAGCAGATTTACTCGATTCAAGTCTGCGCCTGCTGCGGTACGACGAGGAATCCCAAAATTACTTCTGCATACAAGAGCCTGTACTTCCAACAGAATCGGGCGGGTACCTTCAATCAGACAAGCCACAATAGAACCGGATGCTCCCTCTGGCTTTCCATTGAGCATATATTCCGATGGATTTTCCACCTGACGAAGCCCGGTATTACACATTTCAAATACACCAATCTCATTGGTGGAACCAAAACGGTTCTTCACTCCACGTAAAATACGATAAGATGCATGGCGATCCCCTTCGAAATAAAGTACCGTATCTACCATGTGTTCTAACACTCTTGGTCCTGCCACTACACCTTCTTTTGTCACATGTCCAACAATAAAAATAGTGATGCCCATGCCTTTGGCAATCTGCATAAATGCTGACGTAGCCTCTCGTACCTGGGACACACTTCCCGGTGCTGAAGAAATATCTTCGCTGTACATGGTCTGAATGGAATCAATGACAATCATCTGTGGTTTTTCCTGCTGGATGACAGTCTTAATATCTGTAAGATTGGTCTCACACAGCAAATTCAGTTCGTTTGTAAAGGAACCGATACGATCTGCGCGAAGCTTAATCTGCTGCAGGGACTCTTCTCCGGAAATATAGAGTGTCTTTTTATTCATATTAGAAAGAATCTGGCAAATCTGTAAAAGGAGTGTGGACTTTCCAATGCCAGGATCGCCGCCCACCAAAACAAGAGAGCCAGGCACAATGCCG
Source organism: Eubacterium sp. (assembly GCA_017472565.1). Classification (GTDB taxonomy): domain Bacteria; phylum Bacillota; class Clostridia; order Lachnospirales; family Lachnospiraceae; genus Brotonthovivens. Next base: position 24,167 of record JAFUPY010000088.1, on the reverse strand, counting down.
CCTCCCAATACACGGTCAAATTCAGACAGACCGGTAAGCACACGTTCTTCCCTGGAAAGCACCACCTGATTCAGGGCAACTGCCTTTGGTGCAGTGCCCCTGTCAGTCAGCTTCCCACTGGAACTTTTTCTATCAATGATTTCTTCTACAAATGTATTCCATTCTTTACAGCCCGGACACTGACCCATCCATTTTGTGGACTCATAACCACAGGACTGACAGAAATATACGGTTGTTTTTCCTTTCGCCATTGTTTCTTCCTTAATCCTAAAAATGTTAGTTTTATAATAAAAACGTTTCCTCAAAAATAATATCCTGTGTACCCATCTATCTCAAAACACTAACGCGCCCTTACAATAAACTGTACCTTCTTATTGCGAATCCCCACATCCACAATATCTCCTTCGCAAACATTGCCGGCTAAAATCTCTTCTGCTAAAGCATCTTCCAGACAGGTCTGAATCTTTCTGCGAAGCGGGCGGGCTCCATATTTTGGATCGTAGGCTTCTTCTACAATATATTTTTTTACAGAATCCCGGATATTTAACTGAATGTTCAACTGTGTCTTACACTGTTTTTCCAGTGATTTGGTCATCAGTGTGACAATTTTCTTCATATGTTCTTTATTTAATGCATGGAACACAATGATTTCGTCGATTCGATTTAAAAATTCTGGTTTGAAAATACGACGCACTTCTTCCATTACATGGCTTTTCATCTGTGCGTGATTTTTCTCTGCATCGTCCGTTGCACCAAATCCTAATTTCTTTGGTTCGATGATTGTCTGCGCACCAGCATTGGAAGTCATAATGATAATGGTGTTTTTGAAATCCACGGTACGACCCTGGGAATCTGTGATACGACCATCATCAAGTACCTGAAGCATAATATTGAACACATCCGGGTGAGCCTTTTCAATTTCATCAAAAAGGATGACCGAATATGGATTACGTCGCACTTTTTCACTGAGCTGACCGCCCTCTTCAAATCCTACGTATCCAGGAGGGGAACCAATCATCTTGGATACACTGTGCTTTTCCATGTACTCAGACATATCCACACGAATCATTGCCTGTTCACTGCCAAACACAGCTTCTGCCAATGCTTTGGAAATCTCTGTTTTTCCCACACCCGTTGGCCCCAGGAATAAGAAGGAACCGATTGGACGGTTTGGATCTTTCAGACCAACTCTGCCGCGACGTACCGCCTTGGATACCGCATTGATGGCTTCTTCCTGAGCGATAACACGCTTGTGAAGCAATGACTCCATCTTTTTGAGACGGTCAGATTCCTTTTCTGTAATTTTCTGAACCGGAATGTTGGTCCAGTCAGCTACAATATCTGCAATCTCGTCTTCTCCAACCAGCAATTCCTTCTGGTTCTGTTCCTGATGGAAACGTGCCAAAATACGGTCATATTTTTTCTGTGCTGCGCTTCGTTTTTTGCGAATGGCACTTACTTCTTCAAAATCTCCATCAATGATGGCATTTTCCATATCTTCCTCTAAGGTCTGCAGAATTTCTTTCTGTTTTTCAATGGTTGTCGGAACCACATACCCCAACAGGCGAACCTTGGAAGCAGCTTCATCAATCAGATCCAGTGCCTTATCCGGCAAAAATCGATCGTTAATATACCGTTCGGATAATTTTGCCGCTGCAACAATACCGTCTTCCGTAAAACGAACTTGATGATGAGTTTCGTACTGATGCTGTAAGCCTTTCAAAATCTCAATGGTCTCTTCCACCGTTGGCTCCGGAACATTAACTGGTTGGAAACGACGTTCCAACGCAGCATCTTTTTCAATGTATTTACGATACTCCTGAATGGTTGTTGCACCAATCATCTGTACTGCCCCTCGGGAAAGGGCTGGTTTTAGAATATTGGATGCATCAATGGCACCTTCTGCACCACCCGCACCAATCATAGTATGGATTTCATCCACGAACAGGATAATATTTCCCGCCGTTTCTACTTCCTGAATCACACCTTTGATTCGTTCTTCAAACTCACCCCGGTATTTGGAACCAGCCACAAGGGCTGACATATCCAGGGAAAGCAGTCTCTTTTTCTTCAATACATCTGGTACAAGGTCATCTGCGATACGCTGTGCCAGACCTTCTACGATAGCAGTTTTACCAACCCCTGGTTCTCCAATCAGACAAGGATTGTTTTTTGTACGGCGGCTTAAAATGCGGACAATCCGTCGCACCTGCGCATCACGGCCAATCAGAGGATCTAACTTGTGTTCTGCTGCCATTTGTGTCATATCACGGGCATAGTTGTCCAAAATTGGTGTTGTGGAAACATTCTGTTTTTTCCCAGAGCGCAATGCCTTGCTCTCTTCCTTGGAATAGCTTTCTTCCTGTCCAATTGCAGTTAAAATATCTGCATAAATTTTGGATGGATTGACATTGAGTGCGACCAGAATACGGGATGCAGCACAATCTCTATCCTCTATCAGAGCAAATAAAATATGTTCTGTTCCAATCAGATCACTGCGAAAACGCTCTGCCACTGCATCTGCCCGATCCAGCATTCGCTGGGTCTCTGGTGTCATGCGTTCCGGATCTTTCAGCATAACCTTCTGTCCAGGAATCATCAACTCATCTATCAAATCTAATACTTTGTCTTTTGTCACGGATGATGCTTCTAAAATACGGGCTGCGATTCCTGTTCCTTCTTTGCACAGCCCGGCAAGCACATGTTCTGTCCCAATATGGCTCTGATCCATCATGCCGGCAAGCTTTGCTGCCTGCAGCATCGCTTCCTGCGCCTGTATGGTATATGGTCGTATCATGTATAATGCCTCCTACTCACAAATTGTTCTATGTGCAGTTCCCACACAAAAAAATGATCTTAATAGAGATATTCGTCATAAATATCATCTACCATGGCATGGAGTTCTGCTCGAGTAATCTTTTTACAACAGGCTTTTGCCAAAATAATCCGCAAATCCCTGTTGATTTCTGCCATCGCCTGCAGTTTGTCAAAATCTAAGGCAATCACTGCGCCCTTGCAATCCATACGAATCAGCCCTTCCTGACGCAGCACCGTATATGCCTTGTTGACAGTGTGCATGTTGATGCCAATCTGCTCTGCCAGCTGACGCACGGATGGCAGGGAATCCCCTTCTCTATATTGACGCTTTGCTATCCCAACCACAATCTGGTTGCGAAGCTGCATATATAACGCCTCTTCACTTTCAAAATCAATCTTGATGTACATTATATGTTCCTTCTATAACTACATGTATTATTTGTTGCCGAAGTGAGCAATTTTAATCACCCCTTCGGACAGTGTTATACAGATATTATAACAGTTCATTTTACTTGTCAATAAATCCTCACGTAAAAAACAAAGCGACTCAATCTATTTGACATAAAAACAGAGTGACACGAATATGCGCCACTCTGTCTGTTCATTTTTATCCAGATGCAAAAAATCTTAGATATCAAGGAACTCTAAATCCTTCCAGTCATCCTCTTTTGATTTTTTGGCAACGGTTTCTGCCTGATCCAATTTCAGCGATTCCTTGGATTCTTCTTTCGGCTGTTCTTTTGGCTGTTCTTTCGGTTCTTCTGCTGCAATACCAGCGGCTTTGTCCATCTCATTGATAGACGCTTCTAAACCTGCCATCAGAATATTTTCGATTTCATCAAACTCTTTTTCATCCTTTTCCGAATTTTCATCCGTCAGGTCATAGTCTTCTTTTTCAGAAACCGGGACATCGTAATCTTCCTTTTCCTTCCATCCTGTTTCCTCAACCTGCGCAATGATATTCTCCTGTTTTGGAAGTCTTTCATGTTCCGGAAGCAAATGTTCCCAAGCCTCATCGCCTTCTTCTTCAAAATGCTCCATAAAATGGCGATATTTACGCTCCTGCTTTCTCTTCTGGATGAAATTCAGCTCCTCTTCTGTCTCTTCTTCTGGTTCTTCCTCTTCGTAGTGCTCCACCCCTTTTCTGGCACGGGCACAACGAATGGCTGCTACAATCGCAATGATAATGCAGATGAGACAAATCGCACCCATGACAACAATGATCATTTTTTCAAGGCTTTCTTCTTCGGTTGTTGTCTGCGGCTGATCTGCGGTATCCATTGCAGCCAGTTCTATACTCAAATCTGTCGTGGCACGGATAAAACTTTTTTCCACATCATCATATAAATACCACCCTGGAACACCGCTCTGCGTCACACCATATACATAATAGTATTCTGCCATAACCGCTGTGGCACTGGTGGTTTCCAATATCTGATTGTACTGATATGCAGTCACTGCTGTATCTTCATCTGTTGCATAGATAGTTTTTCCATAGGAAGCTGCAATCTGGGCATTTGCTGGTGGCACTAGCAGAATCAACTGATGTTCCCCGGAAGAAAGAGTCACAAAAGAATGTACCAGGTTCTGTTCCGCATTCAGTACATAAAACGCTCCCGTTCCAGTCCCATCTACAAGATATACCAAAATAACATCTCCATAAGAATACTGCAGCCCTGTTATGGTTGTATTGTTATATGTAATTTCTTTTTTTACAAAATTGGCAGGAATCTGCGTATCTGCAAATGTAGATGAAATCGTCAGCGTTTCACCCATTACCAAGAAGGAGGCATCCCCATTGGAATAATAGCCATCTCCAGAAACGGAAGCATCCGGCACGATAAAGTCAACGTCTGGATCCTGGGTATCAGCCGGTTCCTGGGTATCAGTTGGTTCCTGCGTATCACCCGGTTCCTGCGTATCTGGCTGCTGTACATCTGGTTGTTGGGTAGTGTCTGGTTCTGCAGTGGTGTCAGGCTCTTCCACAGGCGCCTGTGGATTGCTAGCGGACATCAGATCAGAACGAACCCAGCCTTCATGATAAATATCACCCACATAATATCTTACCTGATACCATGTCCCACCGTTCGCATCAGTTTGAGAATTCAGGATCTCTACCGCTGCGCCATAAGGAACCTTATTAACAACCCCGCCGTCTGTGGATGGGGTGTTTCGCAATCTGGCACCACTTTCTACCGTAATATACTGTGTCTCTGCATTACTATAAAAACTGGTTCCCATAAAACCTGCACTCAGAACAACTGTCGCTGCAAGTACATAGGTCACAATTCGTTTCGTTAATCTGGTTTTTCTCATTCCGTGCCTCCTGGATAAAAGTCCTCTATCTTAAGTCTTTTTATTGCTTATTATTAATGTCAAATCATACAAACATAAATTTGATTCTCAGACTTTCATTATAAAATTTCACAGCAGGCATTGTCAACAGATGTTACTTGAAAAGGAGAAATGCGCCACAAATTCCACCTGTCAAAACAAAGAACAAACCAAGCAACACCGTTGAGTTCCATGCAAGAATATCTGCCTGCATCACAAGTGCCGCAAACACAATAATTGCAATGGCAAAAATCATTGATAACAGGGTATAAACTACCAGTGTTCCCAAATCCAGATATCTATTTCCATGTCTTCTTTCCATCACGATCTTCCTCCTGAATAATCTAATATGGTTCTCATTAGAGAATGGTTTCCCTTGTTCTTCCATGCCTTTCCTAATATCCACTTTTGAGGCACCGGGATCGGTCATCCAGATAGATATCTGCATATATTTTTCTGGAGTCGCTCCCATACTTTTTGATAATCTCCGGGACATTGGCATTGACTGCATCGAACTCTAATCCCTGCAATCGACACCATTCCACAGCCTCATCCAACTTGTCTCCACAACGGCATGTCCATAAAATCAACTGACAATCCTTTTTCTTTAATAAATGCAGAGCCGAAATCAAGGTATCATTTGGAGCTCCTATCTCCGGATAGCAGTCGTTACAAAGTGTTCCGTCAAAATCTACGGCAATAATTCGATTCATTTTCATGGCTCCTTCCTCTTAAGCAGTGTTCTCTCTCATCTCTGAATCCAGTATAAATCACATTCAGTCCCATATTGGGTACTCAAGTACAATACCTTCCATCTTTAATTGGAAAATTAAAAAAGCAAAAACTAAAGCAGTCAACCAATACAAGCATGCGCGTGATTAGCTTCCTATCATACTTGCAAAATGGTTGACTGCATCGATTTGCTATATATAAAATTGTTTTAATATAATTCTGCGATTCGCGTAACACCTACGTAAATCTGAGAAATCTTATACCAGGTAGAAAAATCTACAATTCCGGTCTGCGGCAGATCAAATACCCGCTGGAAGGTTCGCACTGCCTCACTGGTACGTGGACCATAGATACCATCCACCGTAATGGTTGGTATTGCCGGGAAGTTTCTCGCAATGGCATTTAACTGCTGCTGCAGCTGACGAACCTTTGGCCCGGTAGCACCAATACCAAGGTTATATCCCGGCCAGGAAGCAGGAACACCGGAAATCTCCTCTGCGGTGTTGATATACATATTACTTCCATAGAAATAGCGCAGAATATCGATGGTCGAATAGCCCTGGTCACCTAGATATTTGGATCCCCACTGAGTCATCCAACCAGGACAGCTCACATTCTGTCCATCACAATACTGGGTTAAAATCGGCTGACGCACATTTGGCCTGGAAAGATAATTCGGGAACATTTCATCTACGATTCTGGAAATATTGGAATAAATATTTCTCCCAAAGACCCATTTATGGTCGTAGGCAGTGGAGGATGTAATGGTAAAATCATAGCCCTGGTTGCGGTACCATTCCGTATAAACCCTATTTAATGTAAAAGACATAATGGCAAGGATATTGGCTCGCAGTGTGGCATCCGGCCAGGTGGCATAAATTTCACAGGAGGCAACATTTTTGATGTAATCACGATAGCGAACATAGTAATTTCGTGCGCGTCGGTCTGATGGTGGGCCATCGTGGACAATCACATATTCGGGAATCACAACCCGACTTAAGACGATTTCGCCTGATTCATCCATTGGCTTGATCTCCGCTTCCTCAATTTTTGGCGGAAAATCTCCGAATAAGGTATTGGCTGGGATCACAATATTGTCATCCTGAGGACCTTCTGTATTTAAAAATACTGGCAGAATTGCAATTTCGCCGGAAAATATTTCTACACCGGAAATGTTCACATTGCGATAGCCAGGGGCTTCTACCTGAATGGTGTATTCCGAATAAGGCTGAAGATTGCCCGGTTCCATAGACCATTCCCTTGGCGGCGCAGGAAGCTCTATCTGTGTGGTCTGACCAGATTCGTCCGTTGTCTGCTGTTCAATCTCGGAGTCAGGAATTGCAGTATATGAAATATGAATAATTGCCCCTGGCACCGGACGCATCCCCTGGGAAGTGGTGACATTTACCTGTAACAATCCCTGTTCGGTATTGGTCTGCTGCATACGTATCATATCCATTTTTTCGGTTCGTGCATTTCTATACTCAGTTCGCATAAAAACGCCTTTCCATTTTTCGATTATTATTACTATATGCATCAAAAAAAGGTTTTGTGTTGAAAATCTCTGTTCAACACAAAACCTTTTTACTTGATTTATTTCCAATATAAAAACTTCTGAAATATTATTCAATCACTCTGATCCAACCTTCTGGAGCTTCAATCTTGCCATGCTGAATGTCAAGCAATGTCTGATACAGTTTCTTACAAACAGGTCCCATATCATTCATGCCGCTTGGCAGGCAGATTTCTTCGCCGTGATCTACGATCTTGCCAACAGGAGAAATAACTGCTGCGGTTCCGCAAAGGCCACATTCTGCGAAGTCTTTTAATTCTTCCTTGTATACTTCACGATGCTCTACCTTTAATCCAAGATAATGTTCTGCAACATAGATCAGAGAACGACGTGTGATGGATGGAAGGATACTGTCAGACTTAGGAGTAACAACTGTACCGTCTTTTGTAACAAAGAGGAAGTTTGCTCCGCCTGTTTCTTCTACTTTTGTTCTTGTAGCTGCATCAAGGTACATATTTTCATCGAATCCTTTTTCATGGGCATCTACAATTGCATATAAACTCATGGCATAGTTCAGACCAGCTTTGATATGACCGGTACCGCGTGGAGCTGCACGGTCAAAATCACAGATACGGATGGTCAGTGGTTTGATACCACCTTTGAAGTATGGACCAACTGGTGTTGCGAATACACGGAACTGATATTCATTGGCTGGCTTTACACCGATAACAGGATCGATACCGAAGGAATATGGACGTAAGTACAGGGATGCGCCGGAACCATATGGTGGAACATAAGCTGCATTTGCTTTTACTACCTTCTCTACTGCTTCAATAAATTTATCCTCTGGATAAACAGGAATCTGCAATCTTTCTGCAGATTCTGCCATACGTTTTGCGTTTAAGTCAGGACGGAAAATAACAATTTTTCCATCTTCGGTTGTATATGCTTTCAGGCCTTCGAAAACTGTCTGAGCATACTGAAGTACACCGGCACATTCGCTCATAACAACCATAGCGTCAGTTGTTAATTCGCCTTCGTCCCAAGCGCCATCTTTGTAATTAGCGACAAATCTGTAATCAGTTTTTTTATAGCTGAAATCAAGGTTTGCCCAGTCAATGTTTTTCTTTTCCATTTTGATACTCCCTTTCATGTGGGCGAAATGCCCACGCTTTCTCTCTTATGTATGCAGTAAAGCCTGCATTTCAAACGATTTTAAGATAACAACATCTCAAAAAGATAACTTTGAGTATGCTACTTATTTTTTTGAAAGTCAACAGAAATTAATTAATTTTATTCATGATATACATGAACAACATTCACTATCTGCTGGATGTGCTGATGGACTCAATGGCCACCGCACCGCCGCGAACCACTTCGATATGACGGAAACGTTTTTTCAGCAAATCAATCATCTCATTTACTCTGTGCTCTTTCAACATACATTCCATCAGAACGCTGTCTTCGCCGATATCAATGACTTTTACATCAAAAACCTGGGCGATGCGAAAAGCATCTGCCAGATCTTTTTCGTCACATTTTTTTACTTTTGCATATAAGATCTCTTTCATATGGATTGGAACGTTGGTCAAGTCCATAACCTTGATGACTTCTACCATACGATTGAGCTGTTTTTTGATCTGTTCAAATGTGATATCATCACATGTTGCACAAATAGTCATACGGGAGGTGTCTTCATGTTCTGTGGTACCTACTGTAAGACTTTTTAAGTTGTATGATTTACCAGAAAAAAGTCCGGAAACTTTGGCAAGAACGCCGACCTGGTTTTCCACATACAATGCAATCCATCTATCTTTCATTGCTTCTTACCTCCATTATTTCAAAATCATATTGTTCATTGGTTTGCCGCCCGGAACCATTGGTAATACAATGTCTTCTGTAGCAATCATGAATTCAATGACTGTGCTTGCATCTTTGTTGTTCTTTGCAGCTTCTAATGCAGGAAGAATCTCTTCTTCTTTTGTGACACGGATTCCGTGTGCGCCGTAAGCTTTGGCCCACTGCATGAAATCTGGTGTGTATGGTGGACAGTTTTCATTTGGTCCTTTGCAAAAATCAGGACAGTCCTTGTGTCTGTTCAAACAGGTTGCAGAATAGCGTTTGCCGTAGAACAGCTGCTGCATCTGACGAACCATACCCAGATAATGGTTGTTCAGAATACAGACAATGACTGGCGCGTGCTGAACCACTGAGGTTGCCATTTCCTGCATGTTCATCTGGAATCCGCCATCGCCTGTGATACATACAACGTGTTTGTCAGGATTGCCAATCTTCGCACCCAGCGCTGCCGGGAAACCAAATCCCATAGTGCCAAGTCCACCGGAAGTAATGAAGGATTTCTTTTCGTTTACTTCCAGATACTGGCTTGCCCACATCTGATGCTGCCCAACGTCTGTTACATAGGTAACTTCATCAAAGGTCGCATTCAAGCCTTCCATGATCATCTGGGCATTCATGCCCTTGTCACGACGCATTTCCAGCGGATTTTCCTGCTGCCATTCGTCGATCTGTATCATCCATTCTGCAGTGTCTTTTTCTTCTGCCCATTCTACCAGATGTTCCAGTGCAAGCTTTGCATCTGTAACGATTGGCACATCTACTACTACATTTCGGGAAATGGAAGCTGTATCTACATCGATATGAATAATCTTTGCTTTTGGCGCAAACTCATTTAAGTCACCTGTGATACGGTCATTGAAACGTGTGCCGATGGACAACAGCACATCACATTTGGAAACTGCCATGTTTGATGCATAGCGTCCATGTAAGCCCCCATTGCCAACATAATACGGATGACCGTTTGCAATCGCACCCTTACCCATAACGGTTGTAACAACCGGAATCTTCATCGCAGATGCAAACTGTTCCAACAGTTTTTCTGCACCGGAAAGCTTCACACCGCCGCCGGCAAGAATGATTGGTCTTCTGGCAGCTTTTAACAGCTTGAACGCCTTTTTCAACTGCCCAATGTGAATGCCTGTGTTTGGCTTGTAACCGCGGATATCCACTTTATCAGGATATTCTGCAGGACCTGCCGCTACCTGGATATTTTTTGGCAAGTCAATGAGAACCGGGCCTGGTTTTCCGGATTTTGCAATATAAAATGCCATTTTTAAAATCTTGCCAAGTTCTTTTCTATCCTTAACGGTAACAGAATATTTCGTAATACTGCGCGTAATGCCAACGATGTCGACCTCCTGGAAGGCATCGTTTCCAATGAGTGGCAATGGCACCTGACCGGTGAAAACAACCAGTGGAATGCTGTCATAAAATGCATCCGCAATGGCAGTTACCGTGTTGGTGGCACCTGGTCCACTGGTAACCAGACACACGCCTACTTTGCCTGTCTCTCTGGCATACCCTTCCGCTGCATGTACCAGCGCCTGCTCATGTCTTGGCAGTACAATATCTATTTCATTATCCCTATGTAACTCGTCAAAAAGATCCGTAACCGTTCCACCAGGATAAGCAAAAATTGTATCTACCCCTTCTTCCTTCAGGGCTTTTACAAAAAGTTTTGTTCCTTTAATTTCCATAAATAATCTCCTTGTATATCAATAATAAGAAGAAATTCTTCCAAATCTTTTTCATATATTTGATGCGAGCGTACTCTCACCCAGTCTTATATCCATCCAACTGTCCTTAATATAAATATCCACGCTGTCAGCGTTACCGATGCCAGCAAGGTGGTGGCCACGACGATGCTTGCCGTCAGCGTGCCATCGTTGTGCATGTTTTTCGCCATAATATAACAGCTTGGCGTTGCCGGTGCTGCCAACATAACAACCAGTGCAACCATCTTTTCTCCGGTAAAACCACATGCTGCTGCGATCGGGATAAAAATAGCTGCCTGGGCAATCAGCTTGATAAAAGCGGCTGCCAGTGTTGGTTTGATCTTAGTCAAAGCTTTTTTGCCTTCAAAACCAGCGCCCAACGCCACCAACGCCAATGGTGTTGCCATCTGTGCCACCGTATTGACGGTCTTATTTACCATGGTCGGCAATGGATTGCCAAGCAACGCCACGATCAGCCCTAACACAATGGCAATGATAATCGGATTTTTTACAATATTGATACAGGCCTGTCTGATCTTGGCTGTATCACGCTCGCCCTCTGGATGATTGCCCTCAAAGGTGAGAACAATGACAGAATAAATATTATACAGCGGCACCGCACCAATGATCATCAGCGATCCCATGGCGGATGCACCATATATATTTTGAATAAATGCAAGCCCCATAACGGCCGCACTGCTTCGAAACGATGCCTGGGTAAATGCTCCGATCATCGTCCGGTCTTTCATAAATATCTTTGACAATCCCCAGACGCTCCAGAAACATGCAGATGTGGCAATGGCACAAAACAGCACATACTTCAAGTCAAACACGTGCATAATGTCCACAGAAGCCAGATCCTTGAACACCAGGAAGGGCAATGTTACTTTGAAATTGAATTTGTTTGCTATGGTAACAAAATTATCATTGAGCATTCCAATGCGTCGCAAAAAGTACCCCAAAACCATGACCAGGAAAATCGGTATGGTCACATTGACGCTGAACAGAAAATTACTCATGTATTACGCCTTCTTTTTCTCGTATTTATAAAAATAATATTCCAGATCAAAATAGGTCTGTTCATCGCTGTCAGCAGTGATGACCCATTCTTCCTTCTCATCAAGATTTGGGAAATATGCATCTGCTTCGTAAGCGAAATCAATCTTTGTAATGTGAGCCACATCACAGTCATCCAACAACTGTCGGTAAATGCTCTCACCACCGATAACATAAATGTCCTCGGATGGATATTTTTTCAATTCTTCCTTTAATGTATCCATATCGTGAACGATGATGGCATCCTTCACGTTATAAGACTTGTCAGAAGTCAGAACAATGTTGGTTCTATTTTTCAGTGGCAGACCATTTGGAAAACTTTCCAGTGTTTTTCTACCCATAACAACAACTTTACCAGTGGTTGTCTCGCGGAAAAACTTCATGTCTGCTGGAATGCTGACTAACAGCTTGTTATTCAGGCCAATGGCCCAATTTTTATCTACGGCTGCGATTAAATTCATATGATAGTCTCCTTTTTTCAAGCGTTTTAGCAACACTTTGGGATCCAACGCTTCTATCTGTTAAACAGCAATTGGAATATTTGTAATCTGTGGATGTGTTTCATATCCATCCAGATGTACATCATGTCTTGTGAACTGATAGAAGTCCTTGATGTCCGGATTCAACCAGAAGGTCGGTGCCGGAAGTGGCTCTCTGCTGATCAGTTCCTTGATCAATGGAATGTGACGGTCATAAATATGGGCATCTGCAATGACGTGGACAAACTCACCCACCTGCATATCGCAGACCTGCGCCAGCATGTGAAGCAGTACAGAATACTGACATACATTCCAGTTGTTTGCTGCCAGGATGTCCTGCGAACGCTGATTCAAAATACCATTGAGAACCAGCTTGTCACAGCCAGGTTTCTTTGTCACATTAAATGTCATGCTGTATGCACATGGATACAGGTTCATCTCATGGAGATCCTGATGCACATAAATATTGGTCATGATACGGCGACTGTATGGATTGTTCTTCAGATCATAGATAACACGGTCCACCTGATCCATCATACCTTCTTTATACTGGTGCTTCACGCCCATCTGATAACCATAGGCCTTTCCGATGGAGCCTGTCTCATCTGCCCATTCATCCCAGACACCGGAATGCAGGTCGTTGATATTATTTGACTTCTGCTGCCAGATCCAAAGCATCTCATCGGTACAGCTCTTGATGGCTGTTTTTCTAAGTGTCAGTGCAGGGAATTCCTTGGACAGATCATAACGATTGACCACACCGAACTGCTTGATCGTATAGGCAAAAGAACCGTCTTCCCACTTTGGACGAACCTTTTCACCCTCTGTACTTGTTCCGTTTTCGATGATGTCCTTACACATATCTATAAACACTTTATCTGCGTAACTCATGATAGTCCTCCTTGTCGCTTTAGTGCGATAAATTCCAAAAATGCACCTAGTTTGAAACATTATAGCAAACAATCCCTTATTTATAAAGGCTTTTTTCATGTATACTTGCTACTTGTTATGCAAATACTTTTCACTGACTTTTCACAAATAAAGGCTTTCCACTCACAGGAAAATGGTATATAATGATCCAATATGGGTCGACAGTCCACTGTCAGAAAAAAATAAGGAGTACATGGTATGAGTCAGGCAAAAGTTGATAAATATAAAGAAGAAAAATCGGTTCGTAAGGAGACTGTAAAAAGACAGAAAGCGAAAAAAAAGGCTGTAAAAGTTGTGGTTGTACTTATCATTATTGCATTCTTTGCATGGGTTGGATATTCCGCATATATGGATTATCAGGCAAGACAGCCTAAGACAACAACAGAGATTAACATGGATGCAATCAATGAATTCAGAGGTCTTGATACATCCGATACAGAATAAACACAGACAGTTGTTCAATCATAGGCATTTTATCCTATGGATATACAAAAAGAAGCTGGAGCAAATTGCCTCCCGCAAACCATTCAAAGGTTTGTAAGAGCCAATTCACTCCAGCTTCTTTATTTTATTTGCTTTATTTAGAAAATTTTATCTGTCACTTATAAGATTGCTTTGATTTTTTCTTTCACTTTTTTCAAAGAAACCATTGGTTCAAAACGGGCAACCACATTGCCTTCTCTGTCCACAAGAATCTTTGTAAAATTCCATTTGATCTTGCTGTTGTTTTTAAAATCCTTATCCGTCTTCTTTACCACCGGATTTAATATCATGCCCATCGGACCTTCAAAACCTTCAAACTTTGTGTTTTCCTCAATCCATTTGTAAAGCGGAATTGCATTGTCACCCTTTACATCGATCTTAGAAAACTGTGGGAATGTAATGCCAAATCGTCCTGTACAGAAATTATAAATCTCTTCATCAGATCCTGGTGCCTGTTCCCCAAACTGGTTGCATGGGAAATCCAAAATCTCAAAACCAGAATCTTTAAATTCATTATAAATCTCCTGCAATTCCTGATACTGAGGTGTAAAACCACAGCCAGTTGCAGTATTTACGATCAACAATACTTTTCCCTTATAATCAGCCAGAGAAACATCACTGCCATCCTGTGCTTTCACTGTAAAATCATAAATGCTCATAGAAAACCTCCTATCCCTTATTTAAATTGTGCGCAATTTAATTATATTAAATCGTTGTAGTGCAGTCAAGTATATGCATTAGTTTTATATGAATTTAAGAAAAATATACATAAGAGAAAAGCGGAGCGGAGAACTTCGAGCCCTGGCAGGGCAGATACTTGGCTACTAAACTCAGCTTCGCTTCGTTAAGGGCCAAGTATGCATCGCACGTAAAAAGGCTTCCGACATCGTCGAAAGCCTTTAAGTGCTCGTAGCAAAGCGCGAGACGGGACTCGAACCCGCGACCCCGACCTTGGCAAGGTCGTGCTCCACCAACTGAGCCACTCGCGCATGTATATTAACTTGTTGTGCTGAGCACAAAGCTCAATATACACGAAAGTCTGATAATTGTCAACAACTTTTTTCTTTTTGTTTAACATTTTTTCAAAAACTTTTTCTTATATCATTCCCATTGCCATTTCTACCAGCAGTGCTACGATTACTACTAATGCAGAAATAATAAATCCGTGCAGCATTGGACGAATCCCGGATTTTTTCATACTTGCAAATGAGGTGTTAAGCCCAATTGCTGCCAGAGCGCAGACCATCAAAAACTTACTGATGCTTTTTGTATGAACTGCCAGTGCTTCTGGAATCACAAAAACACTTGCTGCAATGGAAAGTCCCAGAAATCCCAGGATGAACCATGGAAATATTTTTACAAAGCGGAAATTCACTTTCACCGCTTGTCCAGACTGACGATTGGCGATGGCTTCTTCGCGCTTCAGATGGAATTGAATGATTGCAAAAACAAGAACGGTAGGAATAATTGCCAGTGTTCTTGTTAGCTTCACCATCGTAGCATAATCTCCAGCCGCTTCTGAAAATGCATAGCCGGCTGCAACGACAGAAGAAGTATCATTTACAGCTGTTCCTGCCCAAATACCGAAAGCCTCTGCCGACATCCCCATTGCATGCCCCATAATTGGAAACAAAATGACCATTGCCATATCAAAAATAAAGGTGGCTGACATGGCATATGCCACATCGTTATCATCTGCATCGATGGTAGTGGAAATCGCTGCAATCGCAGAGCCACCACAGATTCCAGTACCTGCTGAAATCAAATTGGATAATTTCCAGTTTAGTCCCAATGCCTTGCCAATAAAATAACCGCCGCCAAAACAGGTAAGCAATGTAAATATCATAACAGTCAAAGACATTTTCCCAACTTGAAGTATGGTCGCAATATTCAACGACAAACCAAGTAAAATAATCGCAAACTTAAGAATTTTTTTGGATGTAAACTTTAATCCTGGGGTAAAAATATCCGTTGACCTGAAAAAATAATTAAGAATCATCCCAACGAACATGGCAATAACAGCAGCGCCAATGACAGGAATCGGCAGCAGACTTTCCAACCAGCAGGCAAAAAGGGCAATCCCCGCTGATATTCCAATTCCCGGAAGCAGTTTCATTACTTTCATCTTATATACTCCTACACATTTTATGTGTTTTCTATCTATGAATGATGCATCTTCATTTATTTAACCGTTCGAAAACTTTCCTGATTATAACATTACCAAACACAAAATCCAAGTCATACTCTATTTTCTCTGCTCATACAATATATCAATAATAAAAAAGCAATGTTTGCTTCTGCCATTAGGAGGATTTCTACTATGAGTGGGAAAACAAAAATAATTGTATTTCACATGAAAGAGTTGATCTATACACTGATTTTTATTGCACTGGCAATTGTTTTAATCCTGCTGCTGATATTTATGTTTGGTCCAAAAAAAGAAGAAGCTGCAAAAACCTCCGCTTACGTTGCAGGTGTCTACACTTCTACCATCGATTTCCAGGGGCAGGCTCTGGATGTACAGGTAACTGTCGATGACAACCACATCAATTCTGTCTCCTTTGTCAATCTGGATGAATCTGTTGCCACCATGTATCCTCTGATGGAAACCTCCATGGATAATATCAGTCAGCAGATCTGTGAAAATCAGTCGCTGGAAAATATTACATATTCTGAAGAGAGTCAATATACGACCAAAATGCTCCTGGGTGCCGTTGAAGATGCACTGACCAAAGCAAAAACAGAAGTTGCTGATTAAAGCAACTTCTGCATCTCTGGAAATGGAGACAAGCTCTTTTTCAAAATGCCATGCATCTGTGCAATGGCCACACCATAATTTACCATAGGCACATCGTTTCCTTTTGCCTTGGCAATACGGCTCTTCATTTCCTTTTCATTCAGCATACAGCCACCGCAGTGGATAATTACTTTGTATGCAGACAGATCATTTGGAAATTCTACACCGGATGTAAAGACAAACTCCGGTTCGCAGCCTGCATAACTGCGAACCCATGCAGGCATTTTTTCGGTTCCAATATCACCGCACTGACGATGATGGGTACAGCCTTCGCTGATCAGCACTTTATCGCCGTCCTTTAAGGACGCTAATGCTGCCGCGCCTTTTACCAACACATCCAGTTCCCCTTTGTATCGGGCAAATAAAATGGAGAAGGAAGTAAAAAGTACACCCTCTGGAACATCTTTTTCAATCTTGCCAAACACCTGAGAGTCTGTAATGATCATTTTTGGTTTCTTTGCCAGTGCATGTAAAGTTGCAACCAGCTCGGTATCCTGACAAACCGTTACCACGCAGCCGGCATCCAGAATATCCCGGATCGTCTGCTGCTGTGGCAGGATCAATCTGCCCTTTGGTGCCGCTTTGTCGATCGGAATCACCAGAACTACCAGATCGCCAGGTTCTAACAGATCCCCAACAATCTTTTTATCATTTTCTACCCCTTTGCTAAGGGCGCCAAGTTTTTCTTTCAGTTCCTGGATCCCCTGCTTCTTTTCTGCAGAAACAAGAATCTCATTTTCCTTCAAGCCTTTTTCAGAAACGCCTGCTTTACCAGCAACAGAATCTGCTTCCGCCAAAAGATCTGCTTTGTTATATGCAATGATATACGGAAGTTTTTTCTCTTCGAACATGGCAATCAACGTACGGTCCAGTTCCTGCACACCGACCGTTGCATCCACGACCAAAATAGCAATGTCCGTCTTTCCAAGAACATTTCTTGCCTTTTCCACTCGTTTCAAACCAAGTTCACCCTCGTCATCAAGACCTGGTGTGTCAATGACCACCACCGGCCCCAAGGGAAGGATCTCCATGGCTTTCTGTACAGGATCTGTGGTCGTTCCCTTTACATCGGAAACAACTGCCAATTCCTGTCCCGTCACAGCATTCACAAGACTGGACTTGCCTGCATTGCGCATGCCGAAAA
Organism: Eubacterium sp.; assembly: GCA_017472565.1. Taxonomy (GTDB): domain Bacteria; phylum Bacillota; class Clostridia; order Lachnospirales; family Lachnospiraceae; genus Brotonthovivens. The sequence goes on along the minus strand of JAFUPY010000088.1, from coordinate 6,307 downwards.
ATCCGATATGTATTCTTTCACCTGAAGCTACAGCGTTTAAACTCATATGATCCTCCTAGTTAAAATCTAAAATCACGTCGATTGGAATTCTTAATGGCCTCTACATTATCCATTGCAATACCACGTGCCTTTTCGTTTGGAACATTCTGTAATTCTCTGTCGATGACTTCAAATCCAAGTTTCTTGGTATCTTCACTTGCATAGTCAACTAAGTATTCTGTCAATGTCATCAGTGCGTTTGGATGACAGCAGTTTGCGATCTGTCCGGTTTTGCACAGAGACATGAAACGGTCACCGGTTCTGCCTTCACGGTAACATGCGGTACAGAAAGATGGAATATGGTTGTTTTCCATTAACCATTTTACCACTTCATCTAAGGTTCTCTGGTCGGATACATCAAACTGTTCGGTATCGTGTGGACGTTCTTCTTCTGTGTAACCGCCTACAGAAGTTCTGGAACCACCACTTACCTGGGAAACACCAAGTCTTAACAGCTTGGATCTGGTTTCTTCCGATTCTCTTGTGGAAATGATAATTCCAGTATAAGGAACAGCCAAACGGATGCAGGCTGTAATTTTTGCAAACATTTCATCAGAAATGGAGTTATCAAATGCAGTTGGGTCAATATCACTTGCACGTTTTACACGTGGAACACTGATGGTATGTGGGCCAACGCCGTGAACAGCTTCCAAATGCTCTGCATGCATGATCAGACCTGCAAATTCGTATTTGTACATTTCAAGACCGAACAGTACACCAAGACCTACGTCATCGATACCACCCTGCATTGCTCGATCCATTGCTTCTGTATGGTAAGCATAGTCGTGCTTTGGTCCTGTTGGGTGGAGTCTTTCGTAAGATTCTTTATGATAGGTTTCCTGGAACAGGATATAAGTACCGATTCCAGCGTCTTTTAATTTTGCGTAATTTTCTACTGTTGTAGCTGCAATATTGACGTTAACACGACGGATAGCACCATTTTTATGGTTAACACTGTAAATGGTTTTGATGCAGTCCAGAACGTATTCGATTGGGTTGTGCACTGGATCTTCACCGAACTCAATGGCAAGACGTTTGTGTCCCATATCCTGAAGTGCAATGACTTCTGCTTTTACTTCTTCCTGTGTCAGTTTTTTACGTGGAATCTCCTTGTTTGTCACATGGTATGGACAGTACACACAGCCATTGACACAGTAGTTTGACAAGTACAATGGAGCAAAGATAACGATGCGGTTACCATAGAAAGCCAGCTTGATTTCTTCTGCAATCGCATAGATTCGTTCTAATACGTCCGGGTCTTCACAAGCCAGAAGCACGCTTGCTTCTCGGTGTGTCAGACCTGCACAATTCCATCCGTCTGCCGTCTTTCTTGGACGGGCTTTTTCGAGAATCTGATCGATCAGTTCTCTGTTGTTCTTATTCGCCTCAGCATATTCTAAGGTTTCTAAGATTTCACCATTGTTGATAAATTCTTCTGCTACGAGAGATTTTGGATTATAAATTGCCATTTTTTATTTCCTTTCTACCCTCTCTGCAAATTTTTCAGTTGGCACCTTTTCTTTTGTAAAACAAAATAAAGAAAGAAAAAAATCGCACTCAACAAACTGTGAGTGCGACAAAATAGATACAGTTTTCCCGTATGCTTACTTCTTATTTGGCCACACCTTTCACGCAGAGACATCTTTATGTCAGGTTGTTACCTATATTATAATCATATCAATAAAAATATTCAACAATTGATATTAAAATAACATTCTTAGGAATAATTACTATTATTTTCCTTTATTTTTTCTTTTAAACAGAGTTTCTACTTCTTCTGTTTCTGGTGCACGTTCATCCAGATTCTTTTCCCAAAGATAATGCCTGGTTTCTTTCACAATCACACCACTGAGCAGCAATAAGCAGATCAAGTTCGGGAATGCCATCAGACCATTCATCAGGTCAGAGAAATTCCAGATAATATCCAGGGACACAACCGCGCCAATGAATAAAACAATCAGGAAAATCACACGATATACAACAATACTTTTCTTTCCGAACAGATACTCTGCCGCACTCTCTCCATAGAATGACCAGCCAAGAATGGTCGTAAATGCAAATGCACACAGGGCAATGGTCAGGATAATATTACCAAAAGTTGGAAGCTGGGCAAATGCGATGGTTGTCAGCGCATCGTTTGCTGCTCCTTCAAAGGCTCCTGGAATATGTAACACAGAACTTACAATAACAATACCTGTCATGGCACATACGATAACGGTATCCCAGAAAGTACCTGTCATGGAAACCAGCGCCTGGCGCACAGGGTTTTTGGTCTGTGCACTTGCTGCTGCGATTGGTGCTGTACCAAGACCAGACTCGTTGGAGAAAAGTCCACGTGCCATACCGTAACGACATGCTGTCATTAATGTACTTCCCACAAAACCACCTGCTGCAGCCTTTGCAGTGAATGCAGACTCTACAATCAGGATAATGGCATCTATTAAAAATTCCCGGTTGATGATTAAAATAATAATACATCCGGCAACATAGAAAAATGCCATAAATGGAACCAGTTTTTCACATACTTTGGCGATCATTTTGACGCCGCCTAAGATAACGCAGGCAGCAAGCACAGTAAGAATAATGCCACTGATTGCCGGTCTCACACCAAAAGATGTATAGAGTGCATTGGTGATCGCATGGGACTGTACCGTACAGCCGGCACCGAAGGTTGCCAGTACAGTAAATATTGCAAAAATAACAGCCAGCCATTTCCAGCCAAGCCCTTTTTCGATGGCATACATTGGGCCACCTTTTACTTTTCCATCTTTATCTTTTACACGGTATTTTACAGAAAGCAATGCTTCGCCGTACTTGGTTGCGATTCCAAATACACCGGTCAGCCAACACCAGAGCACAGCACCCGGTCCACCCAGCGCAATGGCTGTAGAAACACCGATGATATTACCAGTACCGATGGTTGCCGCCAGTGCAGTTGCCAAAGCACCAAACTGACTGATATTACCGGTACTTCCATCGTCCTTTGATACGGACAGTTTTATACCTTTAAATGTGAATCTCTGAATAAACTTCAAACGGATTGTCAGGAACAGATGGGTTCCGAACAAAAGAATCAGCATAGGTGCGCCCCAAACGACTCCACTCATGCTTGCAAAAACCTGATTTAAAAGCTGCATACAATTCTCCTCAATATATATTTGAACTACCTTTTTACACTAACTTTTAGATTGTATCAAATTAAATACATATATGCAAGAAAAGTTTTTACGCGTTTTTACAAAAAATACCTAAAAAAACAGCATAAAAATAAGCCTTGAACAACCGTTCCTGGCTTCCAAAAAATCTTTATACAATGTCTTAGAGCCATCCGGCTTTCTCGTCACCAGATGGCTCTTTAATGATTTAACCTAAGTTTCACTATATAACCTCACTTTCTTTTAATTTTTTGCTGCTACGCTATGGTCCTCTACCTCTACTCACAACAATCACTCCTTTCAGCTTCATCTATGATAAACACTTTACGAGTGGTTTTTCATGAATTAAAACTACCTAAGCCATTGGACCGTCCTCCTAAATCTGAGTGATTTTGTTTTTCTCAACTCTTTTTTGTAACTTTATTGTACTAACAGTTTTAGGTTTTGTCAACAACTTTTTGCAATATTTTTAAAACATTTTCAAATTATCAGAATATTGTTAAATTTCAATCAAATTTGCAGTTTATTGTTAAGTGATGCTTATAAAAAAGGGGGCTGTTAGAAGCAGTACTTCCTTCGCAGGAAAATAACAACTTTCAACAGCCCCGAAGCAGAAGAAATAAAATGTAAAATGCGTTTCTTAGCATCGGTCTTTTCATTTCTTCTGAGAAGGAATCTTATTTAAAAATTATTTGAAGAAGTTCACACCTGACTGGAACAGTTTCATATCCTGATCGCCGTAGATATTCATTGCTACTGCTTCGCCGCGACGTTCTGCGTGTGCCATCTTACCGAGCACGCGTCCGTCTGGGCTTGTGATACCTTCGATTGCCATGTAGGAACCGTTTACGTTCCACTCTTCGTCCATGGTTGGGTTGCCAGCTTCATTTACATACTGTGTTGCAACCTGTCCGTTTGCAAAGAGTTTGTCTAACCATTCTTTTGGAGCAACGAAACGACCTTCACCATGGGATGCTGGGCATGTGTATACTTTTCCAAGTTCCGCGCCCTGTAACCATGGGGATTTGTTTGTTACTACTTTTGTGTAGACCATCTTGGAAATATGACGGCCAATGGTGTTGTATGTCAGTGTTGGAGAATCTGGTGTCTGTGCACAGATTTCACCGTGAGGTACTAACCCAAGCTTGATCAGCGCCTGGAAACCATTACAGATACCAAGTGCAAGACCGTCTCTTTCATTTAACAGCGTCATAACCGCTTCTTTGATTTTTTCATTTCTGAAAGCGGTTGCAAAGAACTTCGCAGAACCTTCTGGTTCGTCACCAGCGGAAAATCCGCCTGGGAACATAATGATCTGAGACTGGTTGATTGCTTTTTCAAATACTTCTACGGAGTCTCTGATATCTTCTGCTGACATGTTCTTGAATACTTTTACAATTGTATCTGCACCTGCTGCCTGGAAGGCTCTTGCACTGTCGTATTCGCAGTTGGTACCTGGGAATACCGGAATAAATACCGTTGGTTTTGCAATTTTATTTTTACAGATGTAGATATCTTTTGTATCATAAATCTCAGTCTGAATTTCTGTTTTATCTGTGGTTGCACGGGTTGGGAATACTTTTTCCAAAGTACCGGTCCAAGCGTCCAATGCTTCCTCCATGGTAATGACAACATCGCCGTATGTGAATGCAGCATCATCCTTTACGGAACCTGCTACACAGATGTTTGCACCAAGGCCTGCTGCTTCGAAGGCGGCTTTTACTGCGTCCACATCTTCTGCTGCCACTTCTGCAACCAGATTACCAAATCCAGGCGCAAACAAATCTTCTGGCGCAATGCTTGTGCAAAGTTTTACGCCAAGCTTGTTACCAAATGCCATCTTGCTGACTGCTGCAACAAGACCCTTTGCGTCAAGGGCATACATGGAAACCAGTTTTTTACCCTGAATCATTGCATGAACAGTGTCATACAGCTTCATTACGTTTTCGTATACTGGCAGATCGTATTCGTCTTTGTCAATCGTAATCAGTACCAGTTTGCTTCCAGCGTTTTTCAGTTCTGGAGTGATGATATCCTGATGTTTTGCAACGTCTACTGCGAAAGAAACCAGTGTTGGCGGAACATCGATATCGTTGAATGTTCCGGACATGGAGTCTTTACCGCCGATGGATGGAAGACCAAAGCCCATCTGTGCGCTGTAAGCGCCAAGAAGTGCGGCAAATGGTTCGCCCCAACGGGATGGGTTGTCGCCCAGTCTGCGGAAATATTCCTGGAAGGTGAAACGTACCTTTTTGTAATCACCGCCTGCTGCCACGATTCTGCTTAAGGATTCTAACACTGCATAAACTGCACCGTGGTATGGACTCCAGGAGGATACATATGGGTCAAAACCATAGCTCATCATGGTAACCGTATCGCATTTACCAGTAAGAACCGGAAGTTTTGCAACCATACTCTGTGTTTCTGTCAACTGATATTTACCGCCATAAGGCATGAATACACTGCCTGCTCCGATGGAACCGTCGAATCGTTCAACGAGACCTTTCTGTGAGCAAACATTTAAGTCTTTTAAAGTGTCGATCCATTTCTGTTTTACATCTGTTACCTCTGGTTTTACCAAAACAGAATCTGCTTTTGCAGGGATTTCTACCACTACGTCTGTTTCCTGATGCGCGCCATTGGTATCAAGGAAGGAACGAGCCAGGTCAACAATCTTTTTGCCTCTCCAGATAAGAACCAGACGAGGATCTTCGGTCACTTCTGCCACTGGAATAGCTTCCAGGTTTTCTTCTTCTGCATATTTTAAGAACTGATCAACGTTTTCTGGTGCAATCACGCAAGCCATACGTTCCTGAGACTCAGAAATTGCAATTTCTGTTCCATCCAGACCAGCATATTTTTTAGGTACTTTATCTAACTGTACGGTCAGACCATCTGCCAATTCACCGATGGCTACGGAAACACCGCCTGCACCAAAGTCGTTACATTTCTTAACGATATATGTTACTTCTTCACGACGGAACAGTCTCTGGATCTTACGTTCGGTAGGAGCATTACCCTTCTGTACTTCTGCACCACAGGTGTCGATGGACTCTGTTGTGTGGGCTTTGGAAGAACCAGTTGCACCACCACAGCCGTCACGACCGGTACGT
>JAFUPY010000087.1 GCA_017472565.1 Eubacterium sp. | reverse complement strand
CTCGCAATAGAAATTTCCAGTTGGACTGATTTTTGCAAGATTTATTTCTGTTTTCAAGGTACGGATTTGGAAGTAAGTTTTGCAAAAATTTATCGAGCAGAACTTACTTTTGCAAACTGGAAGTAAAAATCTCAATTTACCAATTTGAAACAATTATAGAAAAAAACAAAATTCAACACAATAATATAAAGAAATTACAAATTGTACACTCAAAAAACTTATCCTTATTTTCTTTCCTTTTACAACGTATTAATAAAGCTGTTCACAAATCCAATAACCACACCGATAACAGCGCCCAGATTTACCACTGCCTGCATCTCTGTCTTGATGGTAAGGTTAACCAGTTCTTCAATCTCTTCTGCCTTGAATTCAATGATCTTGCGTTCTGTCAATGTGGCAATATCAAATACCTTAACCACATCCATGATGTAGTCTTTCATAAATCTTTCATAAGCCAGTCGAATAATCTCTTCCACCTGATCATTGGAAATACTCAGTTCTTCTAAATGATTGCTGATTGGCTTGGCAAATGCATTTGCAGTCTCTTCCCGGACAATTCGCAAAATCAACGTATCTGCCTGTTCCTTGGCAAACCCTTGCATATGCTTTCCGACATAGTCTGAAATTGCAGTTGTACGGCCACCGCCAAGTACCTTGGACGCAATGCCGCTTCCGGCCTTTTCCCTGATAATTTTAGCCGTTTCCCTGGATACCAGTTCTGCAATCTGGGTACGATTGATCACACGATGGATTTCCTGACGCATGAATTTGTCCAGATTTTTATGAAAATCTTCTTCGCTGTCTGCCGGAATTACATCATTTAGCAACTCTCCAATGGAAATATTCTTATCTTCATCATAAAGAATCTCCATAAAGCCCTTGCAGACCGCCTGCTTCATATTCTCTGACAAGAAAAATTCTTCAATATCTTCCTGAGTAAACATGGTTTCATGCACACGTTCCCCAATGGCTCTGGCAAGCTTGTCCTTTCTTCTTGGAATAATACCAGGCGTAAAAGGCAGTGTCTTTCCCTTAATCTTAATCTCATTGTATGGTCGAAACAGCATTTTGATTGCTAACCAGTTTGTACAATATCCGATAATTCCGCCAATGACTGGACCGGAAATAAACTGAATCACATCTACTGATGGCATTTCACTTCTCCTTGGTTACTAGCCTTTTTCATTCCTATTTCACATTTTGGATTTGTGAGAGGACAATTATTTTTACAGCCTCCGCAAGTTGCAGCTTCAGACTGATTCATCATTGACTGTGCCTCGCTTCTCACCACATGCACATGCTGATGGTGATTTTGTCTTCCTCTTCTTGGTCCACTTTTATCTCCCAACAATGCATGTATATGCTGGTGATGATTTTTGCTATTCATCTCTTCTCCGCCGTGTGCACTACGTAATTCATGTACATGCTTGTGATGTTTATCAATTGTCTTTTTTAAACTCTGCATCATACTAACCTCCCTCCGTTCTATCACATTCGTAGCTTCATGCCAGCCAGAATGGTGTCTGGCTTTAACTTCATCACACTTGCCATCTCACCTGACATGCAAAAGCCACACTGATCACAGATGCCTGCCTGCTTGCCAGCGCACTCACGAAGTCTGGTTCCATCCGTCAGAATAAAGTTGGAAACCCAACAGTACTTAGAGGATGGTGTTTTTTTCATAGCACGAAGGCCAGATACGCTGTTCATGATGGCGTAGCCTTCTTTTTTCATTGCGATGATTTTATCTATGATTGCACAACGCTTGTCCCAATCTAACATCATGTGTTCTGTCCCCGGATATGGTGTGTGAAAATTCAGAGACACAGACTTGATATATGGACTTGCATTGGCGTACTTGATTACATCTAATACGGACTTGTAATTCAGTTTGTTGATGGCCATATTAATGCTTACCGCTGGATGATGACTGTTTGCAATATTTTTATGAAGCTTTGCAAATGTGCCCTCTCCCCGGACCATGTCGTGATATTCCTTATAACCATCCACGCTGACCCAGATGGAATCTGCCTTCAGATAATCAAATGGCATCTGTCCATTGGTTGTCACGGTTGTAGAGAAAAATCCAATCTCTTTTGCCAGATCGATCAGGTCATTGATGCGATACTTGCCATCTCGCCACAGTGTTGGTTCACCGCCCTCAAAATCTACAAATCTAGAGCCCTCCCTGTAGGCATACTTCAACTCTTCCTTAATCTTATTATAAGGCTTCATCGTCGTGCCTGCATGACCAGTCTCGTTGCAGTGCTTGCAGCGCAGATTACAGTAGTCTGTGATAAAAAGCACCGTCTGTAATGGTTTTTCCTTCTTTAACAATACATTTTTGAAATACCACATAGGTAAATAAAAGAGATTTTTCATTCAAACGCTCCTTCATTCCATTAAAAAACAAATGACACTCCATACATCATAGTTCCTTGTATCTTGTCTATAACAAAGAGCACAACAGAAACCACAACATAGATCAATGCAAATGCGGTCATCAGATTACGTGCCAGATACCAGCGGAACATAAACCAGTCAAGCTTGCCGGCAACGATGTGTTCCCAGTTTTTCATTGGACCATACCAACCCTTGAATGTCACTTCGCCGGCTGGATTTTTTACGAATTCTCTCATAGAGGAAAAAAGCTTAATCGCCCATGGCAAGGTCGCAAACACAAGTAAGTATAACAAATTCCACGCACTCACCATAGACAATACCATGTTCTCTCCTGCATAATCCACAGTATTTTCAACCCATGGCAGAATAACCGTAACAACGGCCATCACTGCTGTAATAATATATGGCACAAAAATAATCAGCCACAGCGCCGCCATACGGTTTTTATCAGTCTTCAATACGGCTGCCAACGTATTCTTCTGGGCTTTCTGATCCGCTTCAATATCAAGCACAGAGTGAACATACAATACGTTTGTTACCAATAATCCCATGCTGATGGCAGGTGCAAGCAGCTCCCAGGAAAAATGTCCACAGGCTGCATAGTACACACCCATCATTAACAATGGGCCAAACATTGCACCGATGTCCAGCTCCCCAAATCCACGATAACTCAGTCGCAGTGGGTCACCAGAATAAGATTCCCCTAAAATCACCGCAATCACTACGATAAGCAGGATTGGCCATCCTCTCATGGCAAACACAATTACCCCAGGAATCAAAGCTAAAATACCATAAAGGATCACAACGCGGAAGGTCTGCTGTAAAGTGGCCTCTCCACTTACTATATATGGACATTTGGTTGTCCTTGCACGGATTCCCTCTCTTGCTAAAGATTCACGAAATCCGGTTTCTTTCTTTTTATAATCATAATAATCATCTGCCAGGTTCATTCCCAAATGAGCCAGGCAGCCGCCAACAATCGCCAGTACACCAATCCACCAGGAAAAACCTTCCTGTCCCATCGCCAGAAAAAAGGCGGTAATGGCAGGCATCACACTCTGTGGAAGGGCCACTGGGCGGGCGTTGTTTAACCAAAACTTAATCTTTCCCATTACACTTTCCTATAAAAAATTAAGGACGGAGAAAAATCTCCGCCCTTTGCAAATCAATTAACCGATCACTTTTTTAGCCGCTGCTTTGATTTTGTCAGCAAGAGATTCTTCTGCTTCTGCTTCGATATCAAATTCTGCGCCATCCATATTGTCATCGAATTCATCGT
>JAFUPY010000086.1 GCA_017472565.1 Eubacterium sp. | reverse complement strand
TTACGGTCACGGCTGTAGCTCTGGCTTGCATTGAATGGAAGATCAATGCCGTGTGCCTGGCAGTAAGCGATTTCGTCTTCACGGGACTGCATGTTCCAGTTGTCAAGTCTCCAAGGAGCGATAATTACAAGATCTGGAGCAAGTGCTTTGATACCAAGTTCGAAACGGATCTGGTCGTTACCTTTACCAGTAGCACCGTGGCAGATAGCAGTAGCGCCTTCTTTTCTGGCAATGTCAACCAATGCTTTTGCGATACCTGGACGAGCCATAGATGTACCGAGTAAGTATTTGTTTTCGTAAACAGCACCAGCCTGTACGCATGGTACGATGTAGTCGTCACAGAATTCGTCAACAATGTCTACAATATATAATTTGGAAGCGCCTGAGTATTTTGCTCTTTCTTCCAAACCGTCTAATTCTTCGCCCTGTCCGCAGTCGATGCAGCAGCAGATAACTTCGTAATCATAATTTTCTTTTAACCATGGGATGATAGCTGTAGTATCAAGTCCGCCTGAGTATGCAAGTACAACTTTTTCTTTCATAATATATAATTCCTTTCAAAGTAAATTCGTATGTAAGTCGTCATTTCTGTAAGAACCTTTTATATAGAAGGAAAAAGTCCGTTCGAAACAACATGATTACTATACACCAACTGTTTTGAGAATGCAAGTGAAAAAATATACATATTTTTTAAATAAAAATTCAAACGGTTGTGCAAAGGTAACAGAAATAAAAAAAGTGAGAAAAAACCTTTTAAAATCAATATTATTGTGCTATAGTATCGTAAGTGTCGTGAAAACGGCGTCTTTTTATTGTGTATATTTTATGAATACAATGAATAAAAATTCATAAAATCGTGTATATATTCATAGTATAAAGGAAGGAATATGCAAAAATATGATTAAAGCAGGTATTATCGGTGCCACAGGATATGCAGGCGCAGAACTTGTGCGTTTGCTTCTTGGACATAAAGAAGTGGAAATCAAATGGTATGGCTCCCGCAGCTATATCGACCAGCAATATGCATCTGTTTATCAGAATATGTTTGAACTGGTGGATGCGACTTGCATGGATGACAATCTGACAGAGCTGGCAAAACAGGTGGATGTGATCTTTACAGCAACACCACAGGGATTTTTAGCATCTGTTCTGACAGAGGAGATTTTATCTCAGGTTAAGATCGTAGACTTAAGTGCGGACTTCCGTATTAAAGATGTGGAAGTTTATGAGGAATGGTACAAGATTGAGCATAAGAGCCCACAGTTTATTGAAGAAGCGGTGTATGGTCTCTGTGAAATAAACCGTGAACAAGTAAAACAGGCTCGCCTGATTGCCAACCCGGGATGCTACACCACATGCTCCATCCTGACAGCGTATCCATTAGTGAAGGAAGGTCTGATTGATACAGAAACGCTGATCGTGGATGCCAAGTCTGGCACTTCCGGCGCAGGACGTGGTGCCAAGGTTGCAAACCTTTTCTGCGAAGTAAATGAAAATATGAAGGCTTACGGTGTTGCCAACCATCGTCATACACCAGAGATTGAGGAACAGCTTGGATACGCGGCAGGAAAACCTGTCTACATCAACTTTACCCCACATCTGGTGCCAATGAATCGAGGCATTCTTGCAACAGAATATGCCAAGTTAAATAAAAAAACAGACGGAACACTTCCTACCTATGAAGATATCAAGGCTGTGTACGACAAGTATTATAAAGATGAAAAATTTGTCCGCGTGCTGCCAAAGGATATTTTCCCAGAAACAAAATGGGTAGAAGGCTCCAATTACGTGGACATCAACTTTAAGATTGATGAACGTACCGGCCGCATCATTATGATGGGAGCTCTGGACAATCTGGTAAAAGGTGCAGCCGGTCAGGCAGTTCAGAATATGAATTTATTATTTGGATTGAAAGAATCGGAAGGATTGGAACTGGTTCCAATGTTCCCATAGACTAGGAGGAATTGAAATGTTAAAAAGTTCAACAATGGACAAAATCTTGGAGAAGGCAGAAGTATTGGTGGAGGCACTTCCATATATTCAGCGATTCAATCGTAAGATCATCGTTGTAAAGTATGGCGGAAGTGCAATGATTGACGAGGAATTAAAGCGTCACGTAATCCAGGACGTAACATTGTTAAAACTGGTAGGATTTAAACCAATCATCGTTCATGGGGGCGGCAAGGAAATCAGCAAATGGGTAGAAAAGGCTGGTATGACACCAGAGTTTGTTAACGGCTTGCGTAAAACAGATGCTGCAACCATGGAAATCGCAGAAATGGTATTGAATAAAGTAGGTAAATCCCTGGTTTCTCTGGTGGAAGAATTAGGCGTTCTTGCTATCAGTGTCAGCGGTAAAGACGGCGGCATGTTAAAGGTTGAGAAAAAACTCAGCGATGGTCAGGATATTGGTTATGTAGGTGAGATCAAAGAAGTTAATCCAAAGATTTTATTTGATCTGATTGAAAAAGATTTCCTTCCAATCGTTTGTCCTATCGGTCTGGATGACAATTATGAAACATACAACATCAATGCAGACGATGCAGCCTGCGCCATTGCAAAGGCTGTGAACGCAGAAAAACTGGCATTTTTAACAGATATCGAAGGTGTATATGCAGATCCTGCCGACAAGTCCAGTCTGATTTCTGAATTGTCTATCGAGGAGGCAAGAGAGCTTTTAGCAAGCGGTCACATCGGTGGCGGTATGCTTCCAAAACTGACCAACTGTATCGATGCAGTGGAAAATGGTGTTTCCCGTGTTCATATTTTAGACGGACGTATTGCACACTGTCTGCTGCTTGAAATCTTCACAAAGAAAGGTGTCGGTACAGCAATTTTGGCGCAGGAGGAAAAAAAGGACAATGACAAATAAACAGGAATACATCAATCAGGCAGAGGAACATCTGCTTCATACATACAATCGTTTTCAGACCGTATTAAAACGTGGGGAAGGCGTATATCTTTACGATATTGACGAAAAGAAATATCTGGATTTTGCAGCAGGGATTGCTGTTTGCTCCATCGGTTATGGGGACAAACGTTATACGGATGCGGTGAAAGCACAGGTGGATCTGTTGAACCACACATCCAATCTGTACTACAACCCACCAATCATCGAAGCGGCAGGCAAGCTCCTTGAAGCTTCCCAGATGGATCGCGTATTTTTCACAAACAGTGGTACAGAAGCCATTGAAGGAGCCATCAAAGCAGCAAAAAAATATGCTTACACAAGAGATGGTCATGCAGGACATGAAATCATCGCTATGAATCATGCTTTCCATGGCAGAAGCTTAGGTGCGCTGTCTGTTACAGGAACCAAGCATTATCAGGAACCATTCGAACCATTACTTCCAGGGGTTCGTTTTGCAGAATACAACGATCTGGAAAGTGTGAAGGAACAGATTACAGATAAAACATGTGCCATCATTTTAGAATCCTTGCAGGGCGAGGGTGGTATCTATCCAGCGACCGAAGCATTCATGCAGGGCATACGCGCACTTTGCGATGAACATGACATTCTCATGATCTGCGATGAAATCCAGTGTGGTATGGGACGTACCGGAAAAATGTTCTGCTGGCAGAATTATGGTATCAAACCAGACATCATGACAAGTGCCAAAGCCCTTGGCTGCGGCGTTCCAGTGGGTGCCTTTTTAATGACACAGAAAGTAGCTGATATGTCCTTAGTACCTGGTGACCACGGTACAACTTACGGCGGCAATCCACTGGTAGGAGCAGCCATCAGCGTGGTATTCGATATTTACAAAGAAGACAACATCTTAGACCATGTAAACGAAATTGCTCCATATCTGGAAGCAAAATTAGATGCACTGGTAGAAAAATACGACTTTATCAAAGCAAGACGCGGTCTTGGTCTGATGCAGGGCTTAGAATTAGACCCATCCGTTCCAGTAGGCGGCATCTGCGCCAAAGCATTAGAAGCAGGCCTGATCGTCATCTCCGCAAGCAACAACGTGCTTCGTTTCGTGCCACCACTGGTAATTGAAACCGCGCATATCGATGAGATGATTGAAAAATTAGAATCAGTTTTAGTATAGGTATAAATTATCCAATCATAGGAAATTCTAAGAAAAAATATCTTGGAGGAACTTATGATTGGATTTTTTATTGCCATCCTATCCGGTATTCTAATGAGCGTGCAGGGTGTTTTCAACACTGCCGTAACCAAAGAAACAGGCTTATGGCTGTCCAACAGCTGGGTACAGTTGACTGCCCTGGCGGTCTGTGTGGTTGGCTGGATGGCCACCGGCAGACAGCGAATCGGTACCTTGTGGGAAGTGCAGCCAAAATATCTGCTGCTTGGCGGTGTAATCGGAGCATTTATCACACTGACTGTCATCAAGAGTATGGAAATGATGGGGCCGGCAAAAGCAGTCTTATTTATTGTCATTGCCCAGACCGCATTTGCTTACCTGATAGAATTATTCGGCCTTTTTGGCACAGATAAGGCAGAATTTTCCTGGCAAAAAATTATTGGCATCGCCATTGCCATTGGCGGATTGATTGTTTTTCAATGGGAGCGGTCGCAGTGAAGAAAGTGGTTGAAAAAAATAAAGCTTTCTTTATAAAAATGTCATAAATGGAATATGGAAAAGACCTTGTAAAACGATAAAAATATAGGTATTATGGATATGTATAGCGTTTAAGGGGCTCGTTTACAGTCATGGGATTGTAAAGGAGAAAAATGCAGCAAAAAAATAAATATTTTTATCTGTTGTCCGTGCTGATTTTGGTATTTATTTTTCTTTCAGGATGTGGATTCCAAAAGGAAGTTCTGCTGGAGCACTCTGGTCATGAATGGGAGATTGTCACACAAAAAGGGGAAGATTCCCAGGATGAGGAAGTGCAGGTAATCACTGGTCAGATTACTCAGGAAGACAGTTCCGATGAATCCGAAACGAATACAGACATGATATATGTGCATATTTGTGGACAGGTGACGCATCCGGGTGTGTATCAGGTTCCTGCGGATGCAAGAGTTTTTTCTGTGATCCAGATGGCTGGCGGATTGACAGAAGAAGCGGCAGAAGCTGGTGTCAATCAGGCACAGACACTGGTGGACGGACAGATGATTTATATTCCTGCAGAGGGTGAGGATATGTCTGGTATTACAGGTACCAACAGTACATCGACATCTTCGAACAGCGGGAAAGTCAATATTAATACCGCCGATCTGGAGACTTTGATGAGTCGTCCGGGCATCGGCGAAGGCAAGGCTCAAAGCATCCTG
>JAFUPY010000085.1 GCA_017472565.1 Eubacterium sp. | reverse complement strand
TATCAGCCATTACGTCTGAATACCCATATCGGTATCGGTATCCCGTGGGATTTGGATCGTAACAATGGTGGAGTTACAATTTTGCAGCCATATGAAAAGAGTGGCAGCAGCGAATGGTATTCTGGTACTGCCAATGCGATTTACCAGAATATGAACTACATTGACAGCTATAATCCAGAATATGTTCTGATCTTATCTGGTGACCATATTTATAAGATGGATTACGAACAGATGCTGGATTTTCATAAAGCAAACAATGCAGATGTAACACTGGCTGTTATGCCGGTTCCAATGGAAGAGGCCAGCCGTTTTGGTATTGTAATTGCCAACGAAGACAGAAAGATTATGGAGTTTGAGGAAAAACCAGCCAATCCGCGCAGTAATCTGGCATCCATGGGCATTTATATTTTTACATGGAAAGTATTAAGAGAAGCACTGATTGCCAATGCACATGTGGAAGACTGTGACTTTGGTAAGCATGTGATTCCATATTGTCATGAAAAGGGCAGCATTTATGCTTACGAATTCAACGGATACTGGAAAGATGTAGGAACGTTAGGATCTTATTGGGAAGCGAACATGGAATTGATCGACCTGGTTCCAGAGTTCAATCTGTATGAAGATTACTGGAAAGTTTACACCAAGAGTGATGTGATCGCACCACAGTACATAGCAGCAGATGCGAAAGTAGAGAAATGTATCTTAGGAGAAGGTGCAGAAGTATATGGAGAGATCTATAGTTCTGTGATTGGTGCGAATGTTTCTGTTGGCAAGGGTAGTGTAATTCGTGATTCTATCATTATGGGAGATGTTACCGTCGGGGAAAACACTACGATTGAAAAGGCAATCATCGCAGAAGGCACAGTGATCGGAGATAACTGTCGTCTGGGCGAAGGCGAAGAAAAGCCAAATAAACTGAAAGAAGCTGTATATGGATGGGGATTAGTAACAATCGGTGAGAATTCTGTGATTCCATCCAATGTTGTGATCGGAAAGAATACCGCCATTGTTGGTGCAACAGAACCTGCTGACTATCCATACGGATGTTTGGACAGTGGTGAATATATTGTTAAGGCAGGTGATAAATAATGAAAGCAGTAGGTATTATTTTAGCTGGTGGCAATAATGCCAGAGCACAGGAATTGACCAAAAAAAGAGCGATTGCAGCCATGCCTTTGGCAGGCAGCTACCGCTGTATCGATTATGCTTTGAGCAGCATGTCCAACTCTCATATTAAAAAGGTGGCTGTTTTAACACAGTACAATTCCCGTTCCCTGAATGAACACTTAAGTTCGTCCAAATGGTGGGATTTCGGACGTAAACAGGGCGGTCTGTATCTGTTCACCCCTATGCTGACAGAGGATAATAACTTCTGGTATCGAGGAACCGCAGATGCGATTTATCAGCACTTGACATTTTTAAAGCGCAGTCATGAACCGTATGTTATCATTTCCAGCGGGGACTGTGTATATAAGATGGATTTTAATAAGGTTCTTGACTATCATGTGGAAAAGAATGCGGACATCACAGTTGTATGCAAGACAATGCCTGCAGACACAGACTTCACACGTTATGGTGTTGTTATGATGGATGACAATGCTCGCATCCTTGAATATGATCAGAAGCCAGAGGCTGCCCATTCCAACATTATCTCAACCGGTATTTATGTGTTCAGAAGAAGACAGCTGATTGAAATGCTGGAAAAATGTGCAGGGGAAGGTCGTTACGACCTGGTAAATGATGTACTGATTCCATATATGGCAGAAAAGAATATTTATGGTTATATGATGGAAGAATACTGGAGCAATATAGCTGCGGTGGATTCCTACTATGCAACCAATATGGACTTCTTAAAGCCAGAAGTGCGTAAGTTCTTCAATGCAAGTCCAGCCATCTATTCCAAGGTAGATGATCTGGCGCCTGCAAAGTATAACCAGGGCTCCAACGTGAAAAACAGTCTGGTTGCCAGTGGATGTATCATCAACGGCACCGTTGAAAACTCTGTATTATCCAAAAAAGTATTCGTTGGAAATAACTGTGTGATTAAAAATTCTGTCATTCTGAATGAAGTTTACATTGAGGACAACGTATATATTGAAAACTGTATCATTGAAAGCAGAGAAATGATTCCAAATGGCTCCCGTCTTGTTGGGGAAGATGGTATCAAGATTGTTTCCTCCGGGGAATATGAACGATACATTATGTAGCATTCCTTCAGGCGAATGGAATGCCATGAGGCGGAGTGATTTGTAGATAAATAAAAGATAATATGCCACTGATTTTCGTGTGATGACGTAAAATTAGTGGCATGTTTTTTTTTATGATGTTATGATAGGGGGCAGAGAAGTTAACTTATTATAGAAGAAACAGGGAGGGTTTCATGATGCTTTCATTATTTGCAACGATTTTTGGTAAGAATAAAAAAGAAGAAACTCTGGATTGTTTCGAGAAAGGACCTGGAGAAAAAATGTATCTGATCGTAGGACTTGGCAACCCATCTGAAAAATATGATAAGACCAGACACAATGTTGGTTTTGATGTCATCGATGGGTTGGCTGACAAGTATAATATAGAAGTGAAAGAGAAAAAAGCAAAGGCACTGTGTGGAAGTGGCTATATCGAAGGCCAAAAGGTCATTTTAGTAAAACCGCAGACGTTTATGAATCTTAGTGGGGACAGTGTGGCACCTTTGATGAACTTTTATAAGCTGGATCCGGCAGAAGAACTGATCGTGGTATGTGACGATATCAATTTGGATCCTGGTTACATCCGCATACGAAAAAAAGGAAGTGCTGGTGGTCATAATGGCCTTAAGGATATTATTGCAAAGACTGGTTCGGATCAGTTTTCCCGTGTAAAAGTGGGGGTCGGGAAGAAACCGGCAGAATGGGATCTGGCAGATTTTGTGCTGAGCCGTTTTTCCAGGGAAGAAAGAGCTGACCTGGAAGGCGCTATCTTGGATGCTATGGATGCGCTGGTGCACATGGTACAGGATGAGACAGAGGAAGCCATGAATCTGTACAATGGCAAGAAGCCTGAAAAGAAAAAAGAAGCGGCAGAAGAAAAGAAAGTAATAGAAGAAAAGAACGCAACAGAAGAAAAAGATTCATAAGTTCAGGATTGTGAGCGTGGGAAGATGAAAGCGTTATTTGAGCCCTTGAGGGAACTGAGTAGTTTTGAACAACTGAATAATCATGTGGAATATCATCCGGGGGTCATTCTGACAACCGGATGTATTGATGCGCAAAAAAGTCATATTGTAAATGGTCTTTTGCCAGGTGGGGCGGCAAGGATTCTGATTGCCCATGATGAGACAAAGGCAAGAGAATTGCTGGCTGCGTGTCAGTTCTTTGCTCCGGGTGCGGTATATTTTCCTGCAAAGGACATCCTGTTTTACCAGTCGGATGTGAGGGGGAATGCGTTGACCAGAGAGCGAATGCTGGTCTATCAGGCGCTGTTCGAGCAGGAAGCCCCGGTCATCGTGACTACGATGGATGCAGTGCTGGAGCGAATCATTCCATTGGAGGTGATTCAGAATGCCAGATTGACCCTTGAGACAGAGATGGAGCTTGATCTGGAGGAAGTCCGCCATCAGTTGGTGCACATCGGCTATGAATATAATTATCAGGCGGAACAGCCGGGGCAGTTTGCAGTACGGGGTGGTATTCTGGATGTGTTCCCATTGACCGAGGATGCGCCGTACCGTATCGAACTTTGGGGAGATGAGGTGGATTCCATCCGTCGCTTTGATCCGGAAAGCCAGCGTTCCATTGAGTCTTTGGATCGCATTTGTGTGTATCCTGCCAGTGAATTGGTGCTGGATGAGGCGGTACTGCAGGCAGGAGCGAAAGCCATCCAAAAGGAATGTGACAGCATCTATGAGGTGTATCGTAAGGAAATGAAGACCCAGGAAGCCCATCGTCTGAAAGAAAACACCCGGTTCTTATTGGAACAGTTGACAGAAGGCAGCAGTATTCTGGGAGCAGAAACCTATGTTTCCTATTTTTATAAAGATACGGCTTGCCTGTTGGATGGGTTGACCTCCAAAGCAAGTGCTGCTGCAGCGGCAGGAAATAAAGCACTTGTTTTTGTGGATGAACCAATTCGCTGTGTGGAAAAGATGAAGGTTACAGAAAAGGAATTTTCTGAGAGTATGAAGCTTCGTCTGGAAAAAGGATATATATTGCCGGGACAGATGGATGCCATGTTTTCGCCGGAACAGACGCTGGCAAAGTTAACGCAGATGCATACCGTACTGCTGTCCACACTGGATGTGAAGCCGGCAGGTTTTCGGATTGCGGCCACCTGCAATTTCAGAGCCCAGTCTGTCAGCTCCTATAATGGAAGCTTTGAACTGTTGGCCAGGGATCTGAAGCAGTATCATCGTCAGGGCTATCGCATCATTTTGTTGTCCGCCTCCCGTTCAAGGGCGGCTCGACTGGCAGAGGATCTGATGAACGAGGGCATTACCGTTTTTTACAGTGAAAATTATGACCGACAGCTGCAGGCAGGAGAGACCATGGTGCTGTATGGTCGATTGAAGCGAGGATTTGAATATCCGGATCTGAAGTTTGCCATCTTGACAGAGTATGACATTTTCGGTGCAGAGAAAAAGAAGAAAAAAAGACGTAAACTTTACGAAGGAGAGCGCATCAACAGCTTTTCTGAATTAAATATAGGCGATTACGTGGTTCATGAAAATCATGGACTTGGTATTTACCGTGGAATTGAAAAGGTTGAGGTCAACAAGATCATCAAGGATTATATCAAGATAGAATATGCCAAAGGCGGCAATCTGTATATATTGGCGACGCAGCTGGAATTGATCCAGAAGTATGCAGGGGCAGATGCAAAGGCACCAAAGCTGAATCGTCTGGGCGGACAGGAGTGGATCCGCACCAAGGCGAAGGTTTCCGGTGCGGTAAAGGAAATTGCAAAAGACCTGGTGGAACTGTATGCCGCAAGACAGAACCGGGAAGGGTTTGCCTATGGGCAGGACACCATCTGGCAGAGAGAATTTGAAGAAATGTTCCCGTTTGAAGAGACGGAGGATCAGCTGGCGGCAATTGAAGCCACCAAACGGGACATG
>JAFUPY010000010.1 GCA_017472565.1 Eubacterium sp. | reverse complement strand
TACAAGTTTGTCGAACCTTGGCAGATCCCAACTTCGACGCAACTTGCGGCGAAGTAATTTGCAAAAATAAACTTTCACTTGTGGCCAAGTTGTCCAAAAGTGAAAGTTACAGAAGCGTTCAGAATGAACGAGTAGCCATCATCGCAAGATGATGTTCAAAGGGGATTGGGGATGCTGCCCCAACAAGCGTATGGGCAAAAGTAGTAAACAGGGCCCTGTTTCCAATGCTTGCCAATTTGTGAAAGCACAAATATCGCTTTGAATTATTACCAACTTAGGAATAATTAAGATGCACAACCTGTGGACAATTTGTCTACAAGTCGAACTTCTATTTTATGATTTTTGAACTTGTCCCCAATTTAGCTACAAGTTATTTTTATTCCCGACGAGTTGGCAGGAATTTCACTTTCCGACAATTTGTCGGGAAGTTTAGATTGTAACTTCAGACCAACTCGGTCCTAAGTTATCTCGTAACTTTACCGCAATTTGCAGCAAGGTGATTTCATAAAAAGAACTTCGCCTCAGCTTGAGACGAAGTTCTTTTTATGTTATTAGCGAATCACTATCAGGCAATACTCCAGCCCTCTGCCTGTTCACGGATGTTGATAAACTTCTGGTACAAGCCGGTCTGAGCAATCAGTTCGTTATGCTTACCGCTCTGACTTATCTCACCATTTTCCACAACAAGGATTTGATCAGCGTGTTCGATGGTTGCAAGGCGGTGGGCAATGACGATCACTGTTTTACTTGCAGTAAGTTCGCTGATTGCCTGCTGAATGAGATGTTCATTTTCCGGGTCGATGCTGGCAGTTGCTTCATCCAGAATAACGATCGGAGCATTTTTGAGAATTGCACGGGCAATGGAAATGCGTTGTTTTTCACCTCCGGACAATGTGGAGCCGCCCTCACCGATGATAGTCTGATAACCATTCGGAAGCTGCATGATGAAATCATGGCAGCGGGCTTTCTTTGCCGCTGTTTCAATTTCTTCCTGTGTTGCAAGAGGATTACCAAAGCGAATGTTATTTTCGATGGTATCATGGAATAAATAAACCTTCTGAAATACCATGGAGATATTTCCAAGCAAACTGTCACAAGTCAGTTCTTTTACATTTCTGCCACCCACAAAAACTGTACCGCTATTTACATCATAAAAACGGGCAATCAGGTTACAGATGGTTGTCTTTCCGCTGCCAGAGGGACCTACGATAGCTGTGGTACTTCCTTCTGGAATTGTAAAGTCCACATTTTTCAGAATCGGTTTCTGATCATACGCAAAAGATACATTTTTAAACTTAATGTCTGCGGACAGCAGCGGTTTATCTTCACCATCTTCATCAATAAATTTTGCATTTTCTATGCGCTCCAGCTTATCCAAGGTTACGTCAATAATCTGAAGAACATGAGCCGCATTGTTCACGGATTCGATACTTCCGAAAATCGTAAAAGAGAACATATCCATCATCAGCATAGTGGCAAGATCCATGTTCCCGCTCCATGTTAGCCATGCGGAAACAGCGACAGTTCCAACTGTTGCCGCTTTCAGAGAAAACAGATGCATACAGTTTCCGGGCATATATTCTTTTTCAATTTGGATATTGATAGTCTTTGCATCATGATACGCTTTCTTGATGCCGTTAATAGAAACACCTTCCTGCTTAAATGCCTTTACAAGCTGCATACCACGCAGGTATTCAATGGAGCTTTCCACCATATCATCCTGCGCCTTCTGATGGAGCGGAGCATTTTTCTTACTCTGCTTTTCCAGCAAATGCAGAAAGAATGCCGAAAGCACCACACCAATAGAAGAAATACCCCCAGCTAACGGACTATAAACAAAAAGACAAAGGATCATAACCAAAACCGTGATATATCCGTTGACAACAATGTTGATCATATTAGTTGCAAACATTTCCATAAAAGAAAGGTCCGTAGTCACTGCAGCAGAAAGTTCACCAAGATTGTTTTGGCTGAAAAAGCCAAGAGAAACTCTTTTCAGAACATCACCAAGACGGATTCGCTCTTTTGCAGTTGCTTCATAACCCACACTTTCCTGCGTAACAGCACGCAGATAGGAAAACAAAAAGCGTCCAATCACACAAACAATCATAGCCAGCAGCATCAGCCAGACTGTACCTGCTTTCAATTCTGCAACACCATTCCAATCATCCAGAATCAGTTTCAAACTGTGAGCTGCCAACATAATTGGAAGTGCAGAGAAAATGCCATGGCAAAACGCATATACAAAGCCGATGTAAATTCGCTTCTTATATACACCCATCCAGTCAATCAGGCGCTTTGTAATTCTAAACACAGTCATTCCTCCTTTCTAAACTTCCTGCAGACCAATTCTTTGCACCAATATGGGCTTCCCACATATTCTGATAAAGTTCATCTGTATCGAGAAGCTGCCCATGTGTTCCGGTCTTATGCACCTGACCATCTTTCAGAACAATAATCTGATCGGCGTTTTTAATCGTAGAAAGACGGTGTGCGATCACCAGTAAGGTTTTTCCCTTTGTCAATGCAGCAATGGAGCGCTGAATTTTTTCTTCATTTTCAGGATCGGTAAAAGCTGTCGCTTCATCCAGAATAACAACAGGAGCATTTTTCAAAATCATACGGGCAATGGAAATACGCTGCTTTTCGCCGCCGGACAGCCGGTTGCCTGCGTCGCCAGCCATGGTGTCGTATCCGTTTTCCAAGGCAAGAACAAATTCATCACAGCAGGCCGCTGTTGCAGCTGCATAAACTTCTTCATCAGTGGCAGATGGATTGCCAAGACGGATATTTTCTTTAATAGAGCAGTTAAACAGGAAATTATCCTGCGTTACAAAACTGACAACATCTGCAAGCTGAGACAACGGAATGTCTTTGATGTTTTTACCGCCAATGGTAATTGCACCCTCTGTTACATCCCAGAAACGAGCAACCAAACGTGCGATCGTAGATTTACCACCACCAGAAGGACCAACAAGCGCCGTAAAAGAGCCTTGAGGCAACATGAGGTTGATATGATCAAGTACCTGCTTTCCGTCCTGTTCATAGGCAAAACACACATCCTTCAGCTCAATATTATGGCTTTCCAACACTGCTGGTTCTGCAACATCAGGTAGTTCTGTAACATTCATCAGCTTATCTACATCATGGACTGCGTACTCAATGGTTTTCATTTCATTCAGATAGGTCGTGAAGTTCATCAGAGGACCTACAACGCCCATAGACAGAATCAAACACATCACCAGATCCTGTGGAGTCAGACTGCCACACACATACAGAAGCATACCAACAGGTAAAGTTCCTAAAAGAGTAGATGGCAAAACCGCATTACCGAAGTTCATGTATTTCCAGGTGCTCTGATACCATTTCAGAGTGTAATCCTTAAAAGATGCTACTGCCTTTGCAAACTTTTCGTATGAGGAAGATGACTGGTTAAATGCTTTGATAACTTCAATACCTTCCACATATTCTACGATGACACCGTTTACGTAATTGCTGGATTCCATATAGTCCGCATACTGCTTGTTGAATCCTTTCATCATCATGGCATAGGCGACGCAGGCAATCGGCACAGTAATCAGCATGGACAGCGCCATTCTCCAGTCAATATTCACCAGATAAATAAAGACGGCAATGGGAAGCATAAAGTTGGAGATACACTCTGGAATCATGTGTGCCAAAGGCAGTTCAATGGTCTCCACACGATCAACCAAAACACTTTTCAGCTTGCCCACAGATTCATTCAGCACAGTTCCAAGCGGTGCTTTCATAAGACGCTGTGCAAGCTTCAGGCGGATGTTTTCCAGAATGGTATAGGCGGACACGTGAGACAAGGTTGTAGAAATGCCATAGCACAAGAAACGCACCGCATAAGCCACTAAACCAATCAGACACCATTTCCACACGTCATTCATTTCCGGCGCACCACTGATAAACTGTGTAATAATTTGATATACGCTTAAGTATGGGACTAAGCCAGCCGTAACAGAACCGATGGCAAACACAACAGATAATATAATTTTGGTTCGGCATTGTGTGGCAAAGGACAGCACAATGCTTAACCAGTTTTTTTGTTTCATAGCGTTTTCCTCCTTGCAAAAAATAAAGAGTGCCAGTTTCCTGACACCCTATATTCTAAAAGGTATTCAATATTTTTACCGCTCCAACAAGATCCGTTTCACTCTGATTAGATTTTAATTTTTCTATATTCAAGTGGTGTTTTCCCTTTTACTCGCTTAAACGCCTCCGAAAACTTACTGCTGTTGGTATAACCGACTTTTCCGGCAATGCTTGTGATAGAATCATCTGTCTGTGTCAGCAGGGTAGCAGCCAGATCCATGCGGTAATTTCTCATATAGGTGAAGATTGCCACGCCATAGACACCCTTGAAGCAGGATTTAAGCGAAGAAACAGAAATATCAAACTGTTTTGACAGTTCCTCCATGGTGTAATGAATGTCCGGATTGGACGTCATCAGTTCCATGATTGCTTTTACTTTTTCAACCTGTGTTTTGTAAAAGTAAGGGCGGGTTTCACCGATGATGGATGGATCAATGGCCTTAAAGGAAATCAGCATTTCCAGAACCTTTACTCGTAAATATTCATTTCGGATAGAATCCGGGACATGATACAACTCGTAAAAAATATGGTCTGGAGAATATTCACCATGCATGATGAATGGCTGTTCTTTGAGTGAGAAGCGTTTTTCCAAAGCAAGCAGGTCAATAGAGAACAGTTCCAGCAAGTTCCCAATGCTTTCCATCGCTTCCGGTACGGAAATCGAAATCGTAATACCGTGATAATGGCTTAGAGGGAAGCTGCAGGTCTTATT
>JAFUPY010000084.1 GCA_017472565.1 Eubacterium sp. | reverse complement strand
TTCATCAATACAGAAGATGGATATACAGCCTTACCGCCAGGAACATATACACCAGCTTTTGCGATTGGTGTTACCTTCTGACCAAGGATAATACCGTTGTCTGAGCTATCAAACCAGCTGTACTGTTTCTGCTTTTCATGGTAAACCTGAACGTTTACTTTTGCCTTGCGGATAACATCAAGCAGTTTTTCGTCTACCTGTGTGTAAGCATAGGCTATTTCCTCTTCTGTTACCTGAATGTTTTCTGCAGTAATATCTGCGCCGTCAAAACGCTTGGTATAATCAAAAACCGCTGCATCGCCGTTTGCGCGAACGTTTTCGATAATCTCATTTACACGGCCTTCGTATTCTGTATAGTTGTTCGGACTTCTTTTCAAAAGATCTGTTAAAATATTCTGAATGGTGTCCGGTGTTAAATTTAAGATGCGCATAATTCTTTATCTCCCTATGTGAAATCAATGCATCTTTCCAGATGATTACGGATGCATCAATCTATTTCTTTTTTATTCAGCAAGAACACTTCTCAAATCAGCAATTAATTTCAGGATACGCTCCTGTTCCATCTTCATACTAACCTGATTTACTACCATTCTGGCAGATAATGGACAAACCTCTTCCAATACCGTCAATCCATTTTCCCGCAATGTGGAACCTGTCTCTACGATATCCACGATTACCTCAGACAGACCAACGATTGGTGCCAATTCGATGGAACCATTCAGTTTGATGATTTCAACTGTCTGATGTTTTTTATTATAAAAATAATCCTTTGCAATCTTTGGATATTTGGTTGCAACACGAATCAGCTCATGGTGTTTTAACAACTCCGCTGCTGCCTCTGGCCCACATACACACATTCTACACTTTCCAAACCCTAAGTCAAGAACTTCGTAGATATTACGCCCTTCTTCTAAAATAGTGTCTTTTCCAACAATACCAATATCAGCTGCTCCATATTCCACATAAGTTGGAACATCTGGCCCCTTTGCAAGGAAAAATCGAAGTTTCAACTCTTCATTGACAAAAATCAATTTTCTAGTGTCTTTATCTCTTATCTCTTCACAGGTAATGCCGATTTTTTCAAACAGTTCCAATGTCTTATTTGCCAATCGACCTTTACCCAATGCAAATGTTAAATATCTCATAACAAAATTGTCTCCTCACTATCAAGACTTCCCATTATAGATGTAAACACCATACCTTAATCTATAGGCAGTAGATGACATCTTTCACATTCTGCTTTTCTGCAGCGTCTTCATACATTTCCTTTGTAGTATCTGCTGTTACTTTCATCAGTTCTACGCATTCACCTGTTTTACGAAGTTTTTCTGCAATCTGAATGGCATTTACCTGATGAGCGGTATCGTAAACAATCCATGTCTGTGCAATATCTGCTGGAATCTTGATATTCTGTCTGGATAATGCTGCCATCAACTGGTCAATGACAATAACAAAACCTGTGGCTGCAGAATCTTTTCCAAAGTAATTTAACAACTGATCGTAACGACCACCCTTTACGATGGCTTCTCCTGTACCAAAAGTATAACCTGCAAAAATCATGCCTGTATAGTATTCAAGGCTTGATAACATTGCCAACTCGTAGGACACGTATTTTTCAACCTGATACATTTCTAAAATGCTATGAAGCTGTTCCATATGTTCTAAAGCATCATAAACCTTCTGATAGTTTTTCGCTTTTTCTTTGGCAAGTTTTAATGTATCTGTTGTAACAGCATATTCATGAAGCATACCAAAAAGTTCCACCAAATCCTGTGGAAGATCTAATTTTTCAACGATTTCATCTACACCATAGAAATTCTTATTATTAATGAAATCTTTTACCTGAAGTTCTGTTTCTTCATCCATACCTGCAGCTTCAAACAGTCCACCAAGGTAATCAACGTGACCCACACTGATCTGAA
The DNA here is from genome assembly GCA_017472565.1 of Eubacterium sp. Classification (GTDB taxonomy): domain Bacteria; phylum Bacillota; class Clostridia; order Lachnospirales; family Lachnospiraceae; genus Brotonthovivens. The sequence goes on along the minus strand of JAFUPY010000084.1, from coordinate 32,997 downwards.
ACTCTGTCAGACCAGCATTTTTTAATGAATGAATCGCCAATGCAATCATTTCTGCATCTGCATCTACGCTTGCATCTCCAATCAGTTCTGCACCAGCCTGTGTACACTCTTTCAATCGTCCCTGATAATTCTTATTATTAATAAAAGTATTTCCAATATAGCAAAGACGAATTGGTGTCACTTCATCCATAAAATACTTGGATGCACAACGTGCAATGGATGGTGTAATATCTGGGCGAAGCACTAACGTATTGCCTTCGTGGTCAAAAAACTTGTATAAGTCCTTAGCTGATGTGGAACCAATCTGCTTACCAAAAATATCAAAAAATTCAAACATTGGAGTCTGGATTGGATGGTAACCATATATTTTGAAAACAGACATCATATTGTCTTCCAATACAATCTTCTGTTCACATTCACCGTTATAAATATCTCTAACGCCTTCCGGAGTATGTAATAATTCCTGTTTCATATGAATCTCCATTCTATTGTCATCATTGATAACTATGTAAAAACTGCGTATTTACAAGGCGCACTTTAGTATGCTACCATGCTACCACAGTAAATTTCACTACATTATACGACCATTCTATCTAAAAGTCAATCCATCAGTTTAAAGTGGAAAATTAGTCTCGTTTATCCAAATCTAACTGAAGTGGTTCTAAAAATGGAACTAACAGGTTTCCATTTCTCTGAAAGAAAAACTCTGGTTCTAATTCATCCATACGAAAGCTTTTTCGTCCTCCAGCTTCCATTCGTTTCCAGAATTCCATCAGTTTTTCAAATCTCAGATAATAATAAGACTCTTCTTTTACAAAATAAATCAGCATAAATGCAACGCCCCCCTGCTTCTCAAAGCGTTCCATGAACTGCACCTGATGTTCATGAATATTCTGAAGCGGAAAGGTTGTAACGGTACATTCTTTTGCATCAAAACAAACAGGAATCCCCTGCACTACGCCGATATAATCTACCGTACTCTTCTGGTCAAAATACGCCAACGTAATGTGACGCTTTTCCTGATCGATGTTAATCGGTGTAATTGGTGTTGGAATCTTCTGTATCAAAGCAAGATCATGTTCTATGTACTTTTCAATTGTCAAATTGACAAACTCCTCTAAACTGGAGCCTCGAAGTCCTCTTGAATTCCAAGTAGGCATTATAAAATTCCTCGTTTCGTAAGTTGCTTTGTCTGTGTGTAATATAAAATATTTTCTTTTACTACTGTTATCTTTCCTTCGGATAATTCCATTAAGTTAACGCAGCAGTTTGGTTGTTTGATGGTCCAGAATTCATCTAATTTCATCTCTTTGAAATACGTAAGCACAGTTCTGATCAGTGCACCATGGCAGACAATCAGGATGCAGTCGTACTGTCCCTCCAGTGGTAAAATAACTGTTTCAAAAAAGTCCTGCATTCTATCGTAGACCTGCTCAAAGGTCTCTCCATCACCTGTTGGCACATATTTGGAAGGAACCGTAAAACAATATCTCATATTCTCATCGGTGTCAGCCATAGTATCCAGATGCTGTCCTTCATAATCACCAAAATGCATTTCGCGAATACGGTCTTCTAAAATCAACTCTGCATTCTGCTTTTCATTGATGATTTCAGCAGTTTTTACCGCACGAATCAATGGACTTGTAAATATTTTATCAAAATGAATGCCTTTGTTTGCAAAACCATCTCTTGTTTTTTCTGCAAGTTCCAGGCCGTAATCTGTCAGTTCGATGTCCGCGGAACCCTGAATCAGCCCTTTGCTGTTATAGTGGGTTTCGCCGTGGCGCATGATGTAAATCTTCATAATCTTCTTCCTTATATTTTACGCTCAGACGTAACAAGAAATCTTCTTCTGCCCCGCTTTCGCTTCTTTTAAAAAAATATGTTAGTCTTCGCTGGTTGTATAAAAATGAATAACGTTAGTGTAATAGCCAGGTAAAGGTGCCTCAAATTTGTTTCCATCAGGCATCACAAGTCGATAAGCATGAAGGAGCTGACTGGACACACCGGTTGCTTTCTTCAACTGGTCATTGATTGCTTTCTCACCGTATTTGTAATCCCCTAAGATTGGATGTCCGATGGATGCAAGGTGGGCGCGAATCTGATGGGAACGGCCTGTGATCAGGTGCACCAGCAGTAACGTGGTATCACCATAATATTCTACGGGTTCGTAACTTGTCTCAATAGAATCAGCACCAGCAAACGCTTCTTTTTTTACCGTTACTTTGTTGGATTTTTCGTCTTTTAACAAATATCCTTTCAGATGCTGTGGTTTCTTAATCTTGCCTTTTACAAGACAAAGGTAGTATTTTTCCATATCGCGGTCTTTTAAAGCAGCAGCCATTTTCTGCAGACCGACCATGGTTTTTCCTGCAATTAAGAGTCCAGATGTATTGCGGTCCAGACGATTGCAAATGGATGGTTTGAAGGTACGCATGTCTTCTTCTGTTAACTGACCAGATTCCAGCATATAGTCGATCACAAAATCGTTGGCGGAGTAATCCTCAGGTTTCGCCTTTTGAGACAGCAAACCTGCTGGCTTGTTTAAAAGCAAGATGTGCTCATCTTCAAAAAGAATAGTTGGCAGCAGGGACGAATCCGCTTTCTTTTTCGAAAGCTTTGTATTGTTTTTCTGTTCAACGCTATCATTGTTGACAAATGCTTTATTGGCAAACTTTTCAAAAGTTTCATCCGAAAAATAAATCTTAATGGAATCACTTGCTGCAAGTACTTCGTGACCATCTGCCTTTTTGTCATTCAATACAATATTCTTTTTTCGAAGCATTTTATATAAAAAGCTTTTTGGTGCCTCGGATAAGACTTTTGCCAGATATTTATCCAGTTTTTGTCCTGCCTCGTGAGGCTTGATCACGAATTCTTTCACGTTGTTACCTCTTATTTCTTTTTATGAATGTTTCGTATGGTTTTCTTCTTTTTCGATCTGTCTTCATTCTGTGATTTTCCAGGCTTCATTTTAGAAGCACCATACTGTGCACTGTTATTCTTAGTACTGTTTTTCGTATTTTTACTATTATAATTTGTAACACCAGCTTTATAACCGCCCTGTCCACCTTTCTGTCGTGGACGAATCAGACAATGCTTTTCATATCCTACCAGATCCATTCGGTCTGCTTTCTGCAGCGCCTCGTAAACCAAATCGTAGTTATTTGGATTGCGGTATTGAATCAGAGCTCGCTGCATTGCCTTTTCATGTGGATTTTTCGCCACATATACCGGCTTCATCGTCCGTGGATCCAACTCTGTATAATACATACAGGTGGAAATGGTGGATGGTGTTGGATAAAAGTCCTGTACCTGTTCTGGCATATAACCAAGATCTCGCAGATATTCTGCCAATTCCACGGCTTCTTTTAGTGTGGAGCCAGGATGGGATGACATCAGATATGGCACCAGGAACTGATTCTTGCCCAGCTTCTGATTCATGGCTTTGTACTCTTTTACAAAACGATTGTACACATCTACAGATGGTTTCCCCATCTTTTCCAAAACCGCGTCTGAAATATGCTCTGGAGCAACTTTCAACTGGCCGCTGACATGATGTTCACACAGTTCTCTGAAAAATGTTTTATCGGAATCCGCCAACAGGTAATCAAATCGAATACCGGAACGGATAAATACTTTCTTTACATTTGGAAGCTGACGTAATTTTCGCAATAAAGATAAATAATCTTTATGGTCAACTTTCAGATTCTTGCATGGTTTTGGGAATAAACACTGTTTATTTTTACATACACCAAACTCCATCTGTTTTTCGCAGGATGGAAATCTGAAGTTGGCTGTAGGGCCACCTACATCGTGAATATAACCCTTGAACTCTGGTTCCCATACCATCTGAGAGGCTTCCTGTATAATGGACTCATGGCTTCTGCTCTGAATGATACGTCCCTGATGGAACGTCAGTGCACAGAAATTACAGCCGCCATAACATCCACGGTTACTTACAAGACTGAATTTCACTTCTTCTATTGCTGGCACACCACCTGCTTCTGTATAAGAAGGATGCCAGGTACGCATGTAAGGCAAGCTATACACACTGTCCATTTCGCTCATAGACAATGGTTTCGCCGGCGGATTCTGTACTACCCAGATTTTATCATCATAGGACTCTATCAGACGTTTTGCGGTGAAAGGATCCGTATTGCAATACTGGGTATAAAAACTCTCCGCATAAAAACGTTTACTGGAACAGATGGTTGCATAATCCGGCAATTCCAAGCCTTCAAACACAGACTCTGGCTCCCTGGTCTTATAAACACTGCCATCAATAAAGGTAATATCTTTCATCGCAATGCCGCTATCCAGGGCTTCCGCAAGTTCCACAATACTTCGCTCGCCCATCCCGTATAGCAAAAGATCTGCACCAGAATCAAGCAAAATAGAACGCTTTACTTTATTAGACCAATAATCATAATGGGCCAGACGACGAAGACTGGCCTCCAAACCGCCAATCACAATAGGAATATCCTTATAGGTCTGTCGAATCAGATTGCAATATACCACAGTGGCATAATCCGGACGTTTTCCCATCACGCCACCTGGTGTAAAGGCATCCTTCTGTCTCTTTTTCTTGGAAACAGAATAATGGTTCACCATGGAATCCATATTTCCCCCTGTTACCAGGAAGCCAAGACGAGGCTTACCTAAAACAGCGATGCTGTCCTTGTCCTTCCAATCCGGCTGAGAGATGATGCCCACCGTATAACCCCGAGATTCCAGAACTCGGCTGATCACAGCATGTCCAAAGGAGGGATGATCCACGTAGGCATCCCCAATGACATATACAAAATCAAGTTGTTCAATACCGCGCTGTCGCATATCTTCTCTGCTGATTGGCAAAAAACCTTTCATGTAAGCACCTCAAACTTTACGTTATTACTTCAAAATAATCTCGGATATAATAATCCGCCAGTTCTCTTTTCTCATCTGTCATGCCCAGAGAATAGGTGTCTTCTACTGCACAAACTCTCATCTTGGCATTTTTACCAGCTAAAATTCCCATTGGAATATCTTCAAACACAAGACACTCTGCCGGCGCTGCTCCAAGAAGCTCTGCCGCCTTTAAGTATACGTCAGGCGCTGGTTTTCCTGCGCATACATCGCAGCTTGTTACCGCCACATCAATATATGTTTCTAACTGATTTGCTTCCAGAAACGCATTTAACAGTTCTCTGGAGTTGCTGGTGGCAATACCAATCTTGATCTTATGTTCTCTTAAGTAATCTAAAAATTCAATCACACCTGTTTTCAATTTCACACGGCAGCGATATTCATCGATTGCCTGCATCGCCCAGGTGGCCTTTAACTCTTCCAGTGTATCCGGCAGATTGAAGCGTTTTATAAAATACGCTGCTGTTTCTGTAAAACTCATTCCCTCGATGGACTTTTGCAAATCATCGGGAAATGGAATGTTTCTTGTTTCAAAAAACTGGATATCGATATCTGTCCATACATGCATGGAATCCGCCAGGGTTCCATCTAAGTCAAATATAACCGTTGTAATTCCTTTTAACATGATAAGAGATACTCCTCTTCTTCCTTTGTTAAGTAACGCCATTCTCCTGGCTGTAATGTTTCATCCAATACCAAAGAACCCATGGAAAGACGTTTTAAATAAACCACTTCACAGTCAATGGCATGAAACATGCGTTTTACCTGATGATACTTACCCTCTGTAATCGTCACTTTGATTTCGGATGCGGCATCATCTGTGTTTATAATTTCTAATACAGCAGGCTTTGTCAGCTTATCCTCGCCAATATCTACCCCTTCTGCAAACAGTTCTATATGTTCTGGCAAAACCACGCCTCGAATCTTAGCATAATAAGTTTTCGGAACATGATGCACCGGAGATAATAAACGATGAGCCAAATCACCGTTATCTGTAATCAGAAGCAGACCTTCTGTGTCAAGATCCAGTCGACCCACTGGTGCAAGATTCTTGTGCAGATCCTGTGGCAGACAGTCCATCACGGTTTTATGTACATTATCTCTGGTCGCAGTAACACAACCCGCCGGTTTTGACAGCATGATGTAATGGTATTGAGAATAAGATAAAGGTTTTCCCAAACAAACAACATTGTCTGTTTCTGTATTTACTTTTACTGCACCGTCTTTTACAACCGTATTATTGAGTAACACAGCGCCTGTTTTTATGATTTTTTTCACTTCTGATCTGGTTCCGCAGCCAGCTTCTGCCAGATATTTATCAAGTCTCATTGTTGACATGTTATGGCTCCTGATACTTATATTTTAATTGTGTTTTCTGCAATTCCACCAGATAAGGGTAGGGATTGATTGCCACATCCCCATCTGTCTCTGGTACATAAAATCCCATATGAAGGTGTGTGACAAATTGTCCTGTTGTCCCTTCTTCACCGTAGCCGGTATCTCCAACAAATCCGATGCATTCCCCTGCAGTGATCCTATCTCCCTCTTTCAGATCAGGTGCATAGGATTCCAGATGTGCATAGTACAGATACAATCCACTGTCTGTTCGAATCCCTACGCGATAGCCGCCCAGTTCCAGCCAGCCCAGTTTTTCTACGATACCGTCACTGATACTGACCACAGGATATACCCCTGGCACATCTAGCGATGTAATGATATCACAGCCTTCATGGGTTCTGTCTCCACCATAGGTGCGGCTTCCCTGCCAGGTGTCCACAAAGCTTGTAGTAAGGTTACTGTCCGAAGCAGAGAGTGGAATCGGAAAATATTCCAGTTCTTCCTGAAAGGCAATTTCTTCTGACGTATCTTTGCGATTTGAAAATCTGTTTTCCAGCGAAAAAACCAACACACAATCCACACACAGGGATACTGCCAACAGAAATAAACAAGTCCGAAGGCCCTTACTTAGCAACGATTACCATGCGCAAGCAGTTTTAAAAGGAATTCCCATACACGCTCTACGGAAGCGATTTCCATTCTTTCTTTTGGTGTATGGATACTGTGTGTATTTGGTCCAAATGCAACGCAGTCCAGATTTTTCACTTTCTGTTGGAACAGACCACATTCCAAACCGGCATGGATAATGTCCATTTTTGGTTCTTCCTTGTATAAATCTCTATATACCGCCAATAAATTATTTCGTAAGGTAGATTCTTTTTTATATTCCCAGGCTGGATAATCATCTTTTTCGTTGTAAATACCGCCCAAAGCTGTGGCCAGACATTTTATCTTGTCAGCAATCATTCGCTTTTTGGAATACACATTACTGCGCACAAAAGAGCGAATGAAAAACTTCTCTTCTGTGGTACAGCAAACACCTGCATTGGTGGAGCTTTCTACATGTCCTGGAAACTCCTTGCTCATGGTGATCACACCATCTGGCAGCAGGACTAATACACTGATCATCTGAGTCTGTACCGACTTTGTCACAGAGCGATAGATTCCAGCTTCGCCAATCTCCAGGGAAAGCTTCATATCCGGATCAATGGCAGCATATTCGTCTAAAAAGGTTGCTTTCCAATCCTCAATTGCCTGCACAATCTGTTCTTTCTGTCCTGCATCACCAATAAATGTCACTTCCGAATCTCGTGGAATGGCATTTCCTTTTCTGCCGCCGGTAACATTCACAAGAGCAATGTCAAATCTTGCATCCAAATCCTGCATGATACGTCCAATCAACAAGGTCGGATTCCCATGTCCTTCGTGAATCTTATCCCCAGAATGTCCACCCTCAAAATCGAACAGTTTTAAAACGTAGGAATGCCCGTGCACGTTTTTGTATTCCAGTGGAAATTCAATGGAAGTATTCACACCACCTGCACAGCCACATAAAAATACCCCTTCTTCGGAGGAATCCAGATTCAGCCAGTCTGTACCCTGTAACATGGACAGATCAATGGCTTCTGCTCCATACATTCCCGTCTCTTCATCCACGGTAAATACCACTTCCAGACGAGGACTTTTAAGCTCCTTCATTTCCAACAAAGCAAGCCCATAAGCAATAGCAATACCATCGTCTGCGCCAAGGGTAGTGCCTCTTGCTTTGATAAACCCATCTTCGATATACAGATCCAGCCCGTCTTTTTCAAAATCTATTTCTACACCCTGGTTTTTCTCACAAACCATATCCAAATGTCCCTGAATAATGTATGGCTTGTGATCCTCGTATCCGGAAGTCGCTTCACGGATAATAATAATGTTATTGAGATTATCCTGATAGTATGTAAGACCATGTTCTTTTGCAAAGTTTACGCAGTAATCACTGATCTGTTTGGTATTTCCAGATCCGTGAGGAATCTTACTGATTTCCTGGAAATAGTAAAATACTCTGCTTGCTGATGAATGTGCTAATTCAATCATTGGTCTCCTCCTTAACTCGTACTGAATTTATGAAAACCCCATATATTTTAATATGAGAAAAATAATCGTATTTATTGTTTTAACTATATTTATTGTTTATTGTGTATGCTTTCCAAGACAAATGGCCGCCTCCTGTGCTTCCGGTCTGGCACTTTGGTATCAAAATGTTGTGCCTACCCTTTTGCCATTTTCCATCCTCTCATACATTATAATTCATTCCAACTTGTACCATGCACTGTTTTCAAAAATCTGTGGGATTCTTCCATCCAAAGCAGGGTTTGAAGCAGAACTTTTGTATCCGCTCTTCTTTGGATTTCTGTTTGGATTCCCCATCGGAGCAAAATTAATGGCCGATTTGTATGAGACAGGACACATTACTGGCAAAGGTATCAGCTTTTATACCGGTGTCTGCAACCAGTTCGGTCCTGCCTTTGTCATTAATTATATTGGATTCATCCAACTGCAGGGGCTGGTGCCAATACCATACCTGTTGCTTAGTATTTATGGTCCCTCCATAGCCTTGCTTATTTTGTTCCCTGTTATGGCACAGCTTAAAAACGGTTTATTTTACAGGACGGGAAAGAATCCTTTGTTACAAACACTGAATCGGAAGGTTCCCGAACAGCAGAAAAAACCGGCATCTCGATCTTACCTAAATTTTAAGATCATAGATACCGGTATCATAAACGGTTTTGAAACAATGTTAAGAATCGCCGGATATATCGTGCTGTTTTCCATATTGTCCGGAGCCTTAAACCAGCTTCCAGGCCAACACGCCTGTTTTTCGTCACTTGTAACCGGTTTGTTGGAAGTCACCACCGGGGTAAATAAAACCATCTCCAGCGGACTTTCCCTTGAGGTGATGTTTTGTATGATCTGTGGAACGGTTTCCTTTGGCGGCTTTTGCGGTCTCTTCCAGACCAAGGCCATCATGAAAAACTGTCCCTTTCACATCTCCTCCTACATAGTATTAAAGCTTTGCTGCGCTATGGTCAGCGCATGCATCGCATATGTTTGCATTTGGCAATTATGAAATGATATTAATACCATCCAAAGAACTCTGTGCCGGTGCAGACTGCTGTGGTTCTTCTTCCTGCACTTCTGCTGGGCGCAGTTCTGCACGGTTTGCAGCAACCACTTCCTGAACGTTTGCCAGAGAAGCAATCAGAGAATCGTATTTTGCCTTGGATGTTTCCACTGCATGATCAACGATATTCTGCAGATTGCCAAGAAGGCTGTCTGTGTATTCAATCGCTGCCATTCTGTAATTGTTGGCATCCTCTGTTGCCTTGTCCAGAATTTCCTGTGCCTGATTTGTTGCAATCATAACAACTTCATTTGCCTGGGCATAAGCCTGCTGCATGATCTGATGTTCGCTTACCAATTCGTTGGTGTGAATCTGTGCAGCTTCAATAATCTGTTGTGCTTTTGCCTGGGCATCTGCAAGAATTGCATCTCTGTTGTTGATAATCTTCTGATATCTCTTAATCTCATCTGGAGTTTTCATACGAAGTTCTGTTAACAGTTCTTCAATCTCGTCTTTATTTACAACGATCTTAGATGGAGAAAGAGGCTGTGCTTTACAGCTTGCAATATAATTTTCAATTTCTTCAATGATTTCTTCTAAACGACTTGCCATAGTAAAAACTCCTTATCTTTTTATATTTAACTTTGTATAAACTGCATCTGCGATTTTTTTCGGTACAAACTTGGAAATATCACCGGCATAAGATGCTACTTCTTTTACAATGGTAGAACTAAGGTAGGAATATTCCAGACTGGTTGTCAGGAAAATAGTGTCTACCTTCGGATTTACAATACGATTGGTCTGTGCAATCTGAAGTTCGTACTCAAAGTCAGTAACCGCACGAAGTCCACGAACGATAATACTTGCGTTCATTTTCTTTGCATAATCAACAAGCAACCCATCAAATGCTGTGACTTCCACATTGTCCAGATGACTTGTCATTTCTTTAATCATACTAACACGTTCATCAATAGAAAACAACGGATTTTTTGCGCTGTTGATCAGTACAGAAACGTATAACTTATCCACCATTTTGGAAGAACGTTCAATGATATCAAGGTGTCCGTAAGTCATTGGATCGAAACTTCCAGGATAAATAGCAATCTTCATGTTATCCCCCTATTCACAATCAGCTTCCATTCGTTTTTTTAAGAAAACATGCTGATTGGTTTTATACTTCTTTTGTCTTGTTATATAAAATGCTTCTGACTCAAACACAGAAACATCTCTGTCAATATCCGCCTCGATGATAATCAATGTATCTTCATTGATAATCGTGGAGTTAGCCAGACATTCTAACACTTCCGGCTCCAATTCTTTATTGTATGGTGGATCCATATATACAATATCAAACACATATTTGCGCTCCAGTGTACGGATTGCTGTTACCGCATCCATCACTTTCAGGTCACAATAGGAATTGAACTTTGTAAAGTTGATATTGTCCTGGATACAGGCTGCGGCCTTTCGGTTGTTCTCAACCAGAACTGCCTTTCTTGCTCCCCTGCTGACAGCCTCCAGTGCTATGGAACCACTCCCACTGAAAAGATCCAGAAAATAACAGCCTGGAACTTCCATCTGAATCATATTAAATAAGGTTTCTTTGATACGATCTGTGGTCGGTCTTGTTTCCAGACCTGGAATCGTTTTCAAAGGCATACTTCTTGCTGTTCCTGCAATAATTCTCATCATATTCTCCTATAATGTAATCACGATCATATCAAAAAGAAGCTTTAAAGCATCATTGACCGCCTGACTGCGTATCTGACTGCGATCGCCATCGTAGATACGCTTTTCCACAACCACGTTTCCTCTTGCACAGCAGCCAACATAAACCAATCCCACCGGTTTTTCATCGGTACCACCACCTGGTCCTGCAATCCCGGTTGTTACAATGGAAAAATCAGTGTCTGCTCTTTGTGCACAGCCCTCTGCCATTTCAAAAGCAGTCTCCTCGCTGACAGCACCAAACTGTTCCAAGGTTTCATGCTTTACACCAAGGCGTTTTTCTTTTGCTTCATTGGAATAGGTAATAAAGCCTTCCTTGTAAACAGCAGAAATACCTGGCGCATTGATCAATGTTCCCGCCACAAGGCCGCCGGTACAGGACTCTGCAGAGGAGATGGTAAATCCATGCTTGCCGCAAAGATTTGCAATGGCTGTTTCTAATAATACTTCTTGTGTTTCGTGACTCATATTTCCCTCAATTAAATCTGGTCTTTCATAACACCTTTATTTTTTACTAAATAATCAATCAGGGATACCACTGTTAAGATAACAGCGATCCATGTAACAATACCTGTAATGATCTCAAACCAGATAAATGGCCAATTTAAGATCAAAAGGATCACCATCGCCATCTGAAATGTGGTCTTATACTTGCCCCACATGCTGGCAGCGATAACAACATTATTATCTGCGGCAATCAGACGGAATCCACTGATGATAAATTCTCTTGCAATGATGATAACCACCATCCATGCAGCAAGCCTGTTTAACTCTACCAGACAGATCAACGCAGAACAAACAAGCAGCTTGTCTGCCAATGGATCCATAAATTTACCAAAGTTTGTTACAAGGTTGTACTTTCTTGCAATCTTGCCATCTAAAAGATCTGTTAAACTGGCAACAACAAAAATCACCAGGGCGATATAATCACCCACTGGTCCGCCAAAAGGCCATTTTGAGCAAAGCATAAAAAATACAAAAAATGGAATCAATACCACGCGGAACATGGTAAGTTTATTTGCTAAATTCATACTAATTCTCCTATCAAATCATATTCATAGGCACCAGTGATCCGCACTTTTACAAAATCACCGGACATGAGATTTTCTGATGTTTGGATAAAGACATAGCCATCGATATCTGGCGCATCGCGGTAGGTACGACCGATGAAAGCGTGTTCCGCTGTCAATTCCCCTTCGATCATTACATATAATTCGCGGCCAATCATCGTTTCGTTGCAGTCAAAGATAATCTCTTCCTGCAGTTCCATGACTTCATCGCGCCATTCTTCTTTGATTTCCTCGTCCACCTGATCAGGCAGCAGTGCTGCCGGAGTATCTTCTTCCATGGAATATGCAAAGGCACCCAATCGATCAAACTCCATCTCATTGATAAAGTACATCAATTCTTCATGCTGTTCCGCTGTTTCCCCAGGGAATCCACAGATCAACGTGGTGCGAAGGGCAATATCCGGAATTTCCTGTCGAAGCTTATGGATAATTGCCTCGATATCTGCACGTGTGGTCTTTCGTCCCATCCGTTTTAACACGGTATCATTGATATGCTGAATCGGCATATCCAGATAGTGACACACTTTATCATTATTTTTGAGGGACGCAATCAATTCATCATAAATCTCTTCTGGATAACAGTACATAATGCGAATCCAGTACAAGCCCTCTATCTTGTTCAGTTCATCAAGCAACAGATGGAGTGACTTCTTCCCATAAAGATCCACGCCATAAAGAGTTGTCTCCTGGGCAATCAAAATCAATTCCTTTGCTCCATCTTCCACCAACTGTTTTGCCGAAGATAACAGTTCTTCCATTGGAACACTGCGGAACTTGCCTCGAATAGAAGGTATAATACAGTAGGTACAGTGCTTATCACAGCCTTCTGCAATTTTTAAATAAGCGGTATGACCGCCCTTTGTCAAAATACGTTTTGCATGAGATTCAATGGAATCCATGGAATGGAAGGACATAAATTTCTGTCCGCCAAGAACCGATTCAATGGCTGCCACAATATCTCTGGTAGAATTGGTGCCGAGAATGGCATCTACTTCCGGAATCTCTGTCTGAATCTCTTCTTTGTAACGCTGTGCAAGACAGCCACAAACAATCAGTGCCTTACAGGATCCATTCTGTCTGTATTCTGCCATTTCCAAAATTGTGTTGACACTTTCTTCCTTGGCATCATTGATAAAACAGCAGGTGTTCACCACAATGATGTCTGCCTCTGTTTCATTGTTGGTAAATGAATACCTGGCAGACAAATCCCCCAGCATATACTCTGTATCCACCAGGTTCTTATCACAGCCAAGTGAAACAAATAATATTTTCATACAAATACTCTCCTTGCATACAGTACAAAGAATTGTTGATTACAGAAAAAAACGGTTTCCCAGTATACGAGAAACATGCTGTCCTACGAAAACCACTTGTAAGACAGCATGAATAAACCTGTTATTCCTCTACGGATTCTGTTTCTTCTTCCACTTCTGCTGCAACAACTTCTTCTGCAGCATCTTCTACGAACACTTCTTCTGCAACTTCCTCTGCGATTGTATCCGCATCGTCCTCTTCACCAAGGATTTTAACGTCACCTGAATAAAGTTCATCCACTGCGATAGACAATGGTTTGCCTGTGGAATTTTCTACAAATGGTTCTGCGCCAGCGATAATCTGACGTGCTCTTTTTGCGGTTGCGATAACGATAGAATATCTACTGTTAACGACTGGTTCTTCGCCGAACTCAGCGCCGTTGTTTACTTTCTGCATTAATTCTGAATAAGATGGATGGATCATAATTATTCCCCTTTCATTTCATTTAACTCTTTGCGAATCTGGTTGATTAAGTCGATATTCAGATTCATTTTACTTTTTTCACTCTGTATGATCTGGTGAATGTGGCTGATGCACTGTTCCAAATTATCATTGATCACAAGATAATCATAAACCTCACAACCCTCTGCTTCCTGGATCGCTCTCGCCATTCGGGACGCAATCACCTCTTCTGTCTCTGTTCCACGGCCACGTAAGCGTGCTTCCAACTCTTTTGCAGATGGCGGCGTGATGAAAAGCAGCAACGCCTCCGGCATCATCTTCTTCACCTGCAGTGCTCCCTGAATCTCAATCTCAAGAATCACATTTTTGCCAAGCTCCAACTGGTCTTCTACATACTTTTTCGGTGTGCCGTAATAGTTGCCCACATACTGGGCATATTCCAAAAATGCTCCTTCAGAAATCATCTGTTCAAAAGCATCTTTTGCAAGAAAGAAATAATGGACACCTTCCTGTTCTCCCTCTCTTGGAGCCCTGGTCGTTGCAGAAATGGAAAGTGCGTATTCATCCTGATAGGTATCCAGCAGGGCTCTGGTAATAGTTCCTTTTCCTGCGCCGGAAAACCCAGACATTATAATCAGTTGTCCTTTTTGTTTCATAACTAACTGTCCTTTTTATTCAATGTTCTGTATCTGTTCCCTAACCTTTTCAATCTCTGTTTTCAAATCGATGGCAATGTTGGAAACAGTCAGGTCATTTGCTTTGGAAAGAATTGTATTGGCTTCACGGTTCATTTCCTGGGCAATAAAGTCCAGCTTACGTCCGATACTTTCCGTTTCGTTCAGCGTCTTTTTGGTTGTCTGAATATGGCTCTTTAAGCGAACCGTTTCTTCATCGGTACAGATTTTATCTGCAAAAATAACAAGTTCTGTTGCGATTCTGCCTTCATCAATCTGTTTGTCACCTAAGAGTTCTGACACTTTATCATACAATTTCTGACGATATTCAGCCAAAATCTCTGGTGAACGTTCCTCAACCTTAGCAACATTTTCTTCCAGGTGTGTCAGCTTATCCATCAGGTCATTGTAAAGGTTCTGTCCTTCACGGACTCTGGTTTCCACAAACTGTTCACAGGCGCCCTTCAGAGCTTTTTCCAAAAGTGACCACAGTTCCTCTTCGTCCATGGACTGTTCTTCCATTGTCAGTACTTCCGGATAACGGGACAATGCACCAACACGGATATCATTTTCCAGATTGAACTCCTCTGCCATGGCAGTTAACTGTTTTAAATACTCCGCTGCGATTGCAGAATTGTACTTCACAAGCATGGTATCTTCAGACATATCTTCATAAGAAACATATACATCCACTTTCCCACGCTGGATATAATCTTTCATAAAATTACGAATCGCTGCTTCAAAAAAGTTCAGCTTTTTCGGCATCTTGATATTCAAGTCAAGATATCTGTGATTCACAGACTTCATTTCCACTGTGATCTTACGCTGATTCTCCGTCACTTCACAGTGACCGAATCCAGTCATGCTTTTAATCATGGAATCCTCCTACATCATATGTAAAATACTGTCATTTTCATATGCATTGTTCACGCAGTTATGGCATCTTAAATGCATATCTAAGATATTATAGATTGTTTTGGGGCGGAAGTCAAATGAAGTGTTTCTTTTTTTGGTAAAATCGGATATACTAAGGTAGTTATAGGTTAGGTATTGGTCCTGCGTAAGAAAAAATTGGCTCTTACAAACCTTAAGACGGTTTGCGCGAGGCAATTTTTCTTCTTACTTCGGGGATAGCATTTATAAGAGGTTATTATGGCTTTAGATGGATTAGTTATTGCGAATTTAATAAACGACTTAAATCAGACAATTAAGGGATGTCGTATCAGTAAGATTGCCCAGCCGGAAACGGATGAGCTGCTTTTTACGTTTAAGGGCAGTTTTGGGCAGATAAGGCTGTCGATTTCTGCCAGTGCTTCTCTTCCGCTGATGTATTTGACGGAGAAAAATAAGCAGAGTCCGATGACGGCTCCTAATTTTTGCATGCTTCTCAGAAAGCATATTGCCAACGGACGTATTGTGGACATTACGCAGCCAGGACTGGAACGCATTATTGTGTTTCATATTGAGCATCTGGATGACCTTGGTGACCTTCGCACCAAGAAGCTGATCGTGGAGCTGATGGGCAAGCACAGTAATATCATTTTCTGTGATGATAAGGATATGATCATTGACAGTATTAAACATATTTCTGCTCAGGTCAGCTCTGTTCGTGAGGTTTTGCCTGGTCGTACTTACTTTATTCCAGAGACGATGCAGAAGGCGGATCCGCTCTCCTGCAGTGAAGATGTGTTTGTGCAGATGATTTTAGAGAAACCGATGAATCTTTCCAAAGCAATTTATGCATCCTTTACGGGCATTAGTCCCCTGATTGCCAACGAATGTTGCTACCGGGCCGGATTGGATGGTGATGCACCATCTGCGGCTTGTACCAGATCAGATCTGGAAAAGTTGTATATCCACTTCTGCTCTATCCTTGGAACCGTTTCTACTGGAGAATATCAGCCTTGCATCATCAAAAAAGGGAACGAACCTGTAGAGTTCTCTTCGGTAGCATTGGCATCCTATTCAGACTGTGAACTGGTTCCTTACAACACCATTTCCACTGTATTAGAATGCTACTATGCAGAAAAAAGCGTTTATACACGCATCCGTCAAAAGTCCTCTGACCTGCGGCGAATCGTAACCACTGCCTTTGAGCGTAATCATAAAAAATACCAGCTGCAGTTAAAGCAGTTGGATGATACAAACAAACGTGATAAATATCGCATTTACGGGGAATTGCTACAGACCTATGGCTACAACCTGGATCCGGATGCCAGGTTTTTGGAATGCATCAATTATTATGACAACCAGCCGGTAAAGATTCCTCTGGATACAGATCTGACACCACAGGAAAATGCACAGAAATATTTTGACAAGTATGGGAAGTTGAAACGTACCTATGAAGCGTTGAATGAATTAATCGTAGAAACCAAAAGCGATATTGACCACCTGGATTCCATTCTGACTGCCATGGACATCGCAACCAGCGAAGCCGACCTGGCAATGATAAAGGAAGAACTGGTGGAATCTGGCTATATCAAACGTAAATCCGGCTCTAAAAAATCCACCGTCAAGAGCAAACCATACCATTACCAGACAAAAGATGGGTATGAAATCTACGTTGGCAAAAACAACTTCCAGAACGACGAACTGACCTTCAAATTTGCAGAAGGCAATGACTGGTGGTTCCATGCAAAACATATGCCTGGTTCTCATGTTATTGTTCGTACCAAAACAGGCGATATTCCAGATCATGTCTTTGACGATGCCGCTGCTTTGGCCGCCTACTACTCCAAAGGCCGTGGTCACGATAAGGTGGAAATCGACTATATCCAGAAAAAACATATCAAAAAGCCAAATGGAAGCAAACCCGGATTCGTGGTGTATTACACCAATTATTCCTTAAACATAGCCCCTTCCATTGAAAATGTAATATTAATTTCAGAGTAAACTAAGAGCCTCGTATTTTTCATGCGAGGCTCCAATTATTTATAGATTAATATGCTCATTAAAATCTTTCTGATACAGTTCCAATCGTTTCCGCAGCTTCTCATACTGCTTTTCTCGTAACAACGCTTCTTTTTCATTGATCAACAGTCCTGCCTCATAGGCAGCCGCTTTTAACAGATCCGAATCCTGAAAAATATCAGCCATTTTAAAGGAAAACTCTCCACTCTGTCGGATACCAAAAAAGTCTCCCGGGCCACGGAGTTTCAGATCCTGACTGGCGATTTGGAAACCATCATTTGTTTTATTCAAGATGGTCAATCGCTTATTTTCTTTCTGATTTCCCGAACCATCGATCATAATACAGTAGGACTGTTCCGAACCACGGCCAACACGACCGCGAAGCTGATGAAGCTGGGCAAGACCAAATCGTTCCGCATTTTCTATCATCATGACAGAAGCATTTGGAACATCCACACCCACTTCTACCACAGTGGTTGAGACCAAAATCTGAATCTCATTTTTGAGATAGGCTTCCATAATCTGATTCTTCTCTTCCGGTTTCATTTTTCCATGAAGAAGTCCAACCTTACAGATGCCTCGAAAATGTTCCTGCATCTGTTTTGCGTATTCAATAACATTTTCTCCTTCCATAGTCTCGGAGGCTTCTACAAATGGGCAAATGATATAGGCCTGTCTGCCCTTTGCAATCTCTTTTTCAATAAACCGATAGGCATTTGGACGATAGCCGGTATCAATCACACAGTTCTTAATCGGCAATCGCTGAGCCGGAACCTGATCAATCACAGAGATATCCAGATCACCATATAAAATAATCGCCAGTGTTCTTGGAATCGGTGTGGCACTCATGACCAAAATGTGCGGATATTCTCCTTTTTTCGAGAATGTCTCACGCTGCTTTACCCCAAAGCGATGCTGCTCGTCGGTAATAACCAGAGCAAGTCGATTGTATTCTGGCTTTTCCTGAATCAGTGCATGGGTTCCTACGATCAATGCATTGGGATACATCTGTAACTTTTCATATGCCTCACGCTTCTGCCTTGCAGTCAGGGAACCGGTCAGCAATACGACTGGAAAATCCAGTCCCAAATCTTCACATAATGCCGTTAACTTCTCATAATGCTGTCTTGCCAAGACGTCTGTTGGCGCCATAATGGCAGACTGATAGCCGTGATGGGCACAATCCAGCATGGAAAGGAACGCAACAATGGTTTTACCGGAACCAACATCCCCCTGCACCAGACGCTGCATCGCATACCCGGACTGGATATCTGACTGAATATCACAATGGGTTCTAAGCTGCGCTTCCGTCAACTGATAGGGAAGCTTTCCAATGATTTCTGCTGTAAATCCATCATCTTCCCAGGTATATTGGGTCACAATCTGTTCTGCAGAATCCTTGCCCATCCGCATTGCCAAAATAAAGAACAAAAATTCATCAAAAACAAATCGATTTCTAGCAATAATACAGCTTTCTTCATTCTGCGGAAAATGAATGTTTTCCAGAGCAAAGTTGTATTCACAAAGCTGATTGCGAATTCTTACATCCTCTGGCAGATACTCCATTTCCAGATGAATCTCATCCAGACAGGCTCGAATCGTTTTTGACACCTGATTATTGGAAAGGCCTGCTGTCAGAGAATACTTTGGCTGTAAGGTCTTGCTGACCGCAAGATACTTTTCAGGGAGAAAAATATCTGGCTGTTCCAATAATAACGCACCGTTTTTTCGCTTCACCAACCCATATAAAATGTAGGTTTTTCCTGGTTCTAACATACTTCGCACATAAGGACTGCGAAACCAGTTGACACGGACTTTCTGTGTCTTTCCAGGGATATCCATGGTAACAAGCTGAATTCTGGAATTTGGCACCAGAGATGGCTTTTTATTTACTTTTACAACAACCGCATTTTTTCGGTCAGGAATTACTTCATCGGCGTCTACAACATCAGGGTATTTTTCATAATCTCTAGGAAAATACAGGAGTATATCACGCACTGTGTATACTCCTGTTTTAAAAAATAACTCTTCAGTTTTTGCACCGATTCCTTTTACCTGACGGATAGGGGAATCTAGCGTCATATATTTCTCCTATTATTCCACAGAAAGTACATAATAGTAAATTGGCTGTCCACCAAAGGTAAGATCAACATCACAGGCCGGGTATGCTTCTTCTACATATGCACCAAATTCGTTGGCATCTTCTTCGGAAACATCTTCGCCGTAGAAAATACTGATAAAAGAGGATTCGTCATCTACTAACTGCGCCAACATATCCTTTAATACTTCTACCATATCAGTACCTACAGACAGGATGGAAGAATCGCCGATACCCATGTAATCGCCTTCATGAATTTCTTTTCCGTCTAAGGATGTATCACGAACCGCATATGTCACCTGACCAGTTTTCACCATCGCAATCATTTCTTCCATATTTGCAAGGTTATCTTCTGGAGATAAGTCAGGCATAAAGTTGATCATTGCTGAAATACCCTGTGGCACTGTCTTAGTAGGAACAACGATAATGTTCTTATCTTCTACTAAGGATGCCGCCTGGTTAGCAGCAAGAATAATATTTTTATTGTTTGGTAAAATGAAAATATTTTTTGCGTTTACACGATCGATGGCATTCAGCATATCCTCTGTACTTGGATTCATTGTCTGACCGCCTTCAATAATATAATCAACACCAAGACCTTTGAATGCTTCACTCAAACCATCACCAATAGAAACAGAGATAAAGCCCATTTCTTTGGCTGGTTCTGTAAAGACAGGTTTTTCAGATTTCTTCGCTTCATCTGATGCTTTCTGCTCTGCAGCCAGTTTTTCAGCATCTTTAATCAGTTTTTCCTGATGTTCTTCACGCATATTATCAATCTTAATCTTGCTCAGAGAACCAAAGGTAAGGGCTTTCTGAAGGGCAAGACCCGGATCATTGGTATGTACGTGAATCTTTACAATGTCATCGTCCGCAACACATACGATAGAATCACCAATACCTTCTAAGTATGCTTTGAACTCATATTCATCGTCATCGGTAAATTCCTTATTTAATACAATAAGGAACTCTGTACAGTAACCGAACTTGATCTCTTCTTCTGTTTCTGCAGAAATCTTTACAATACCAGATGGAGCGGATGGCGCTTCAAATGCACTGTAATCAATTTCCTTGCCAAGGAACGCATCATATGCACCCTTAAGCACTTCAACAAGTCCCTGTCCGCCAGAGTCAACAACGCCTGCTTCTTTTAATACCGGAAGCATATCTGGTGTCTTTGCTAACACACGTTCTGCCTCTTTGATAATTGCTTTCATGTATGCTGCCAGGTCATACTTATCATTAAAAGCGAGATCCACTGCTTTGTCTGCTGCACCTCTTGCAACAGTAAGAATGGTACCTTCCTTTGGCTTCATAACAGCCTTGTATGCAGTTTCCACTGCTTTTTCAATAGCATTCATCAGTACGTACTTGTCAATCTTCTGCTCGGTAGCAATTACCTTGGTAAAGCCACGGAACAACTGGGATAAGATAACACCAGAGTTACCTCTTGCGCCACGCAGCGATCCACTGGAAATCGCCTTTGCCAGAGATTCCATGGTAGGATTCTCCAATGCACTTACTTCCTTTGCCGCAGACATAATTGTCATGCACATATTTGTACCTGTATCACCATCTGGAACAGGGAAAACGTTTAATTCATTGATCCATTCTTTTTTCGCATCAAGATTCTTTGCACCAGCCAGAAACATCTTGGCTAAAAGTGCAGCATCTAATGTCGTTCTATCCACTTTTCTTCTCCTCCTGCGGTACAGCCATTAGTCAATGACTCTTACACCTTCAACAAAAATATTTATTTTCTCAATCTGCATACCAGTAAAAGATTCTACTTTATATTTTACAGTGTTGATCAGATTATCTGCTACTGTTTCAATATTAACACCATAGGAAATAATCACATGGAAATCCAATGTGATCTTGTTATCAGAAATTGTTACAGAAATGCCATGGTGAAGATAATCTCTCTTTAAAAGCTTAACCAGACCATCCTTCACATTAACAGCAGCCATACCAACAATACCGAAGCACTCCACTGCTACGGATCCTGCATAGGTAGCCACTACATCCGGCTCAATACTTACTACGCCAAGTGCGTTATTCATATATCCTTTCATCATATTCCTCCAATCATTATGATGTCATTACGCAAAATGTCTATTCTATTATAACCACTTTCCCTCAAAATGGAAATATCTAATTTAAAATAATTTTATTTTTTTAAAATAATTCTTGCATTATGTAAATGTATCTGTTATTATAATTCATGTTGTGAGTCTATATACGATTGAGACTTAAGATAGCGCAAGGAGGTGCAATTATGGCAGTATGTAGTATTTGTGGAAAAGGTGCTCATTTTGGTTGCAACGTGAGCCATTCTCATAGAAGATCAAATAGAATGTGGAAAGCTAACATCAAGAAAGTTAAATGTAATGTTAATGGTACACATAAATCTTTATACGTTTGTACTTCTTGTCTGAGATCCAATAAAGTAGAAAGAGCATAAGTAATGCAAAATTTTGAGCTGTCAGTTATGACAGCTCTTTTTTCGTTCACAACTGCTTCTTTCAAAAATAAAGACTTCTCTCCTACAACAAGGAAAGAAGTCTTTGTTCTTATTCTTCCATATTTAACTTTTCCTTAATATCCTTTGCGGCTTCTGCTTTCGCTTCTTCTCTTGCTGCAAAGCCTTCTGGATCCTGTTTTTTCTGCACCTGTTTTAAGAACTTGTCCACATAATCAGGAATCATGTCTAACAGTTTGGAAATATGATCATTATCCTTCACACTCACCATTTTAGTCACTCCATTCTGAATCACTAAAACAGCACATGGTGAAATCTTACCACCGATACCGCCGCCGCAGTTTCGTTTCTTTTCGCCATTAAAGGAGCCAGCCCCCATACCAAAAGAAACATCCACCAGTGGAATAATAATGGTCTCTCCAATGTTGATTGGCTCTCCTACAACCGTTTTGGATGAAAGAAATCCATCAACTCCCTGCATAAGAGATGTTACTGTTGACTGAAATGAATTATCTATCATAATTTGCCTCCATTTAATGTACTTCTATAATTTTAATGCTTTCATAAATTTCCGGAACTGCTTTTTCCTTATAACACGAATCACAAAGATCAGTGCAAATACAGCCCGAATATGACCTTTGATATCAAAATCACCTCGAATATAAGACGCTTCTGTTTCAAAATCTCCGTTAATACAGAGCTGGTCATACTGGTAAATAAAATACAGATTGCTAATGGTGCCAAGAACCTGTCCTGTCAAAGCCGGATCGTCAAAGCCAAAGACAATATCTGCTTTTACTTTTCTTGGTCTTGCACGGTGTGCAAGCTTTTGAATATCTGCCCACAGCATCTGTACCGGACGATGCTCCTGCACGGTTTTTAAAATATGAACCACTTTTTTCACAACAGCCATGGCATTTGCCGGTGTTACGCTTGCATTGCCCTGTGCTTTCTGCTGGCTGCTCTCCCGTGTGGCATCTGCTTCAAGCTTGTCCCTTGTATCCATACGCCGGGTGCCTGTCGCCTGCCGCAAGGTCTCGTCATCTAGCTGATTTTCTTTCAAAAACTGTTCTTTGTACTTATTGTGTTCTTTTTGATATTTCTTTTTACGGGATTTATGTTTTCTTGCAGCCTTTTTCGCTTTTCGCTTCTCCCGCTTACGCTTACGCTTCTCCATTACATCTTTATCAAGAACCTTCGTTCTTATACCAAAAATGTACAGTGCGTAATCTGCCATGCTGTTTTTGTAAGATGCACGGAACATAATGATTTTTAAAAACCAGTGTAATTTGACATCGAATTCCATCTGTTCGATATCACCTTTAGCCTGATAACGTGCTGGTATGAACATGACACAAGCTGCAAAAGCAGCCATAATGATAACCAGAATCAGCACCACCAGTCCCACTGTTTTCATTACATTTAAAACCGCTGCTGCGGATAGGAAAACACCCGAAACATGACTTAAAAGGAAACTCATTCTTTACCTCTATGGATGTTGGGATTTTCAAAGCCGAAGAATCCGTAGTAATCAATCACTCCGGTCTCTTCATACATTTCTGAAGTGATCTGTGCTATCATATCCAACCCTTCCTGTTTGCCAGATGCAATCCCTACCAGGCAAACCGAATCTGCAGGCCATTCCTTCTGAAGCAGTTCGGTGGAATGAACCAGCTGCAGATGCTGTTCGTATTTTAACGGCAATAGCAAAAGAAAAATGTCTGTTTGTGCTATATTGTGCATTATTTTCCATTTTATTCTTCTGTAATACTTTTCGGCACCTGCACCCAGATATAACTTTTCACTCCAATGCATATAATCTCCTTACAAGGTCTCTTGGGAATTAAAAATACTTTTTGTTTCCCCAGAGATTACTGCGTTTTAAATCCAGATACTCGTTGTATGCTTTTTCGAGTATCTGCTTTTCATTAGCAAATTTCAGCAGATGATAGGCCTCGTGATACTTATAGAAGCCGGAATCTACAAAAAATTCTTCTTTCTGTGGCTTACTATAGTAGCTGTCTGCCATCATCAGATACCAATGTACCTGTTTTTCCACCGTATCTTGTGGAATGGAAAAAGAATACTGACTTTTTCCAATGTACTTAATAATTGTTGCGGTAGCACCTGTTTCTTCTTTTACTTCTCTTGTAGCAGTATCTTTATACTCCTCGCCTGGTTCTACTGTTCCTTTTGGAAGAACCCATCCCTCGTATTTGTTTTTGTAATTTTTGTACAAGAGTAAAATTTTTCCTCGGAATATAACCACACCACCACAACTGGTTGCCTCTATCATCGCAATCCCTCCCTGATGTGGTACTCATTTGGAATCAGTATAACACTTTTTAGTAATTGTGCAAAGGCTTGTTTTACCATTTGTCAGTCCTGATTAAAATATACGTCAAAGACACGTTTTGCGATTGGTGCTGCTGTGGAAGAACCTGCCCCACCATTCTCAACAATGACTGCAATTGCGATATCGTTGTAGGATTCCTTGGATCCATAGCCAACGAACCATGCATGGCTCTGTCCTTTGATGGTGCCAAACTCTGCAGAACCTGTTTTACCGGCAGCTTTGTAGCTTTGTCCTGATAAGGCAGTACCAGTTCCGCTATTTACCACTTCTTCCATCATGGACTGCAGTGATCTGGCCTCGTCTTTGGACATAATGCTTCCATATTCGGATGGTTTATAAGCCTTCACGGTGCTTCCATTGTCTCGAATGACAGAATCCACAACGTAAGCTTCCATCATCACACCATCGTTGGCAATGGCTGCAGAAATCATGGCCATATGAAGTGGTGATACCTGTGTATCGCCCTGTCCAATGGCAGTCTGCATCACTTTTCCCTCTTCGTCATCTACGCTCAGCACAAACTGACTCTGTTTATAGTCTAATCTGACAGGAAGTGATTCATTGAACAACATCTGGGATGCCAGATTCTGCCATTTTGTCACATTTAATTCCAAACCAATGGAAGAAAATGCGGTATTGCAGGAATGGGTAAAGGCTGACTCCAGATTCAGTTCACCGTGAACTGCATTCTTATAACAGTGGATCGTGGTTCCATTGACGGTTACTTCCCCTTCACAATCAAAATGGTAATCAGCTTCCAGTCCCTGCTCACGGATGTATTCCAATGCAGTTACAATTTTAAATGTAGAACCAGGAGGATACATCCCCTGAGTGGCACGATTCAACAGTGGCGCAGAGTCCGTATTTTCAATAATACTGTCCCAGTTGGACTCAATCGTATTTGGGTCAAAGTCCGGCTTGGATACCATACCAAGAATTTTTCCGGTTTCTACTTCAATGGCAACCACAGCGCCTCTCTGATTGCCAAGCGCTTCATAGGCGGCTTCCTGTACATCATAATCAAGGGTAGTCACAACGGTATCCCCTTGATTCTTTTCGTCTCTGATATCATTCAAAATCTGCAACAGGAAAAAGGAATGGGAACGCATCAGACTGAAGTTTTCTGTGGATTCCACCCCATAATTGCCATTGGAGGCATATCCAACTGCGTGAGCAAACATATCATTGTATGGATACACACGCTGCTGACTGCCATCTTCCTTCAACTCTGTTGTAGCTAACACTGCGCCATCGGAAGAGATAATGTCACCACGAACAACATGATCCGCAAAGGAAGACAGTCTTGGGTTGTATGCACTGCTTATAATTTCCTCACTTTTAAATGCCTGAAAATAAATAAAATAACCGATCAGACAGATAAAAAAGGCCATAAACAGATAAGTAATAATGGCAAATTCTTTATTTTTTGATTTTCCCGGACTTAACACGTCAAAAAGATTTTTCCAGGAAAATTCCTTTGTTTTACCAGAGTTCTTCGATGTCGTTATCAAATCCAGATCGTCGTCTCCTGCCTTCCGGCTTTTTGGCTGACCGGTCTTTTTGACAGTTTTCTGATCTGTATTTTGCCTTGTTTTCTGGATTTTGCTTCTTTGGGCTGCCTGGCCCGACTTTGAAGTCGACTTCTGACCTGACTCCTGATTGAGGTCTATGATATCCAGCGTTGCTTTTGGATTTCTTTTCGTTGACGGTTTCGATGACTTTTGATCTTTCATCTGCATCTCCTTCATCTTGTCTTAGGATATACAAACCCTGGATAATAGCAAACATAATAATGGTGCACAGCAAAGAGCTGCCACCGGAACTGATAAATGGCAAGGTTACACCTGTCAGTGGGATAAACTTGATAACACCACCGATGCACAGGAATACCTGAAATCCATACACCGTTCCCAATCCAAGGGCAATCAATTTATAAAAGCTGTCTTTGATCTGCATGGCAACATTCAATGTCATCAGATAGCAGCTAAAACATACTAAAATCACACAAATTGCAAAAATACCACCCATTTCCTCTGAAATAACAGCAAATACAAAGTCCGAAGAATTGACTGGTATTTTTTCCGGCATCCCCTGGAACAGTCCCATGCCTGCCCAGCCGCCGGTTCCGATCGCAAATAAAGAATGGGCAATCTGATACCCCTGACTGTCAATAACAGAAAAAGGATCCTTCCAGGCAATAATACGTACCCGTACATGACTGAATACTTTGCTTGCAGCAACCGCAGCCAATGCGCCAACACCCAAGCCTCCAAAAAGATAGATCGGATTTCTGGTTGCTACGTACAGCATGACAATATATGTGATAAAGAAGATCAGCGCCGCACCAAGGTCTGTGGATGCCACCAGTATCAACACATGAATCGCTGCCACAATGGTGGTAATCAAAATGCGTTTGAACTCCTTTACATTGAAAAGCATACATGCGCAGAAAAATACAAAGACAATCTTGATAAATTCAGATGGCTGTACTGTAATTCCTGCAATGGTAAAGGAAAGCTTTGCACCATAAGTGGTTGCACCAAGAGCAAATACTGCTCCAAGAGCGCCAATACCAATCACTGCATAAATCCAGGTGAATTTTCGCAACACTTTCAGTTTACGAATTAACAACGGTACAAAAATAGAAAGTACCGCTGCTGCACATGCGATTTCAAACTGTCGAAGGGCATTTTCAAAATCCAGTCTGGTTAAAATGATAAACCCTATGATCATCAGCATACACATGTGATTCACCAATATCTTGGCAGAACGTTTGTATATGATCTTATAGATCAAAAACATAAACAGGATAAACGCTACCTGGGCTGCATAAAATACAAGGACTTTTATCTCCTGGGTCTGGGCAAAAATAACAGCAAAGGCATCCAGATGTATAAAAAACATACAGAATACCTGCCAACGATACAGCTTTTGTGAACGTATCCCGCCGTCACGGTACTTCAGCACAACATAGCTGCTGAACGCATATGCCGCAAACAATATGATCATCAGATATTTTGATAATTCGGTAATGAAATGAACCATAATACTCCTTATTCAATTCCACGTTTGAAATGACCGTTGGTAAAACGATTCTCCCATTTGGTCATATCCGCCTTTTTATCCTCAATAAATGTTTCTCTAAATTCTTTCAAAATTGCAAGTGTCTCTTTTTCGGATTCCATCAGGAATTCCAAGCGATAACTGCTAATATTCATTTTTTTCAGCTTTGACTTCTGTCCAAACAGATACAATGGCTGTGTGTTAAAGATAATATTGTAGCAATTCACACAGTCACATAAGACTGGAAACTGTTTTGCATATCTGTCTTTCAAGTACAAGGTGTTCGTACATGGATTGTGCTTGTGACAGGATTCAAAATTCTTGTAAATACACTGAGCGGTATACATTACAGGAATCCAACCATACACAATCATTTCAGAAGTATGATTGTCTCTTGCTCGCAATTCCTTTTCATTCAGTTCAAAAGGAACAGTCACTTTATGGATTCCATTTTGCGCAAATCCCTGTATTGCAGCATCAGAATATGTATATAAACCATGATCCGCCATCCATATTTGCTGCGGAAATACTTCTTTGGCAAATCCGATTCCATCATGGGTACGAATCAGTATACTGTCAAACTGGCAGGCACCCATTACTTCTTTCTGCGACAACAGATCATCTGCGGAGTTTTTACGGAAAACATATGGCAGCCCAAAGGATGCCCCCTTCTTCTGCTTTCGAATCTGTGTCACAATTTCCTGCATCTTTTCTGGGCTTTTACACAAACTATGGTCAATAATAATACTGTCCACAAACGCTGTTCTTAAAACAGCGCGAAGCTGGGCTTCGGTGCGGACCAATACAGAAATTTGCTGCACCTTTCCTTTGTCGTCCCTGTATGACTGATCACTTTGACATACTGTCTCATTTGGATCTTCGATTGCCTTTGCGAGATTTCCTACATAAGGAACTGCCTCTGTGGCAGAGGTCTCACGATTATATCGCTGCAAATGCTGCTTTTCTAGTTCTTCCAGAGCATTTCTTCGAAGTTCATTGATAAACTTCACTGGCAGAAACGCATCTTCACTGACCTGTGCCTGAATTTGTTCCACAACAAACACGGTATCACCCGTTTTGGCCAGACGTTCCTTCACATCTTGTGAACGGAGCGGCTGTTTCATCGCCTCCAAAACCATTTCCCCTGTTACATGTACTTTGTAACAGGCATCTTCCACAATAAGCTCTGCAGGTGCGCCTGTTAGAAAGTTTGCAGACATGGTCACTGGAATTACAGGTTTGTTTTCTCTCAAAACAGGTTTCTGTTCTCCAGCTTTATGCGCAGATGTGGTAAGGGAGAGCAGGGATTTCTCATTTCTTTGATAATAGTAGCCCTGGGTAAAACCGTTTCGACTGCCAAGGTTTAGCAAAGCATCCATGTCCTTTTTACTCACCTTGTAATCCTTTGGATTGCTAAGATACAGATCCAAATAGTTTCTGTAAATAGCCGTAACACCGGCAGCATATTCCATCTGCTTCATGCGACCTTCAATCTTATAGGAATAAACACCCGCTTCTGCCATTGCCGGCAGCAATTCCACGGTACAAAGATCTTTTGGACTTAATGGATACTGCTGGTTTTTGTTGTATTTGCGGTTATTTCCATCTACCACATCATATGTCAGACGACATGGCTGCGCACAACGGCCACGATTACCGCTCCTTCCCCCAAGAAGGCTGCTCATCAGACACTGCCCGGAATAACAATAGCAAAGTGCCCCATGAACAAAGCTTTCAATCTCCATCTGTGTCGCATCGTAAATATCCCGAATCTCCTGTAAAGACACTTCACGGGCAGTCACAATACGGCTGACGCCCTGAGACTTTAACCATGCGGCTCCATATTGATTCGTTATCGACATCTGGGTACTTGCATGCAAAGGCAGATCTGGAAAATGCTGATGCAAAAAGGAAAGCACGCCAAAGTCCTGCACGATGACAGCATCCAGACCGTGTTTATACAAAGGTTCTATATAATCATAAAGATATTGTTCTAATTCATGATTTTTTAATAGTGTGTTTACCGTCAAAAAAATCTTTCTATCAAAAAGATGGGCATAATCCAACGCCTCAAACAACTGTTCCTGATCAAAGTTTTTTGCGTAAGCACGGGCACCAAACAGATTCCCTCCAAGATATACTGCATCTGCCCCTGCGTTGATGACAGCTTTGCAGATATCAAGGGAACCTGCTGGTGCCAGAAGTTCCAGCTTTTTCATAATTATTCTCCATTATACGGAATACCAAAATGCTTGTAGGCATGTTCTGTGGCTACACGGCCTCGCGGCGTTCTGTTGATGAATCCATTCTGTACCAGATAAGGTTCGTATACGTCTTCGATAGTTCCGGCGTCTTCACCGATGGCTGCCGCCAGGGTATCCAGACCGATTGGGCCGCCTTGAAATTTTTCTATAATGGTCAAGAGAATCGATCTGTCATTTTTATCCAGACCGAACTTGTCAACTTCTAATAAATCTAAGGCAAAGGAGGCCACATCTCTGGTAATCACACCATCATACCGAACCTGTGCAAAGTCCCGCACCCGTTTCAGCAAACGATTGGCAAGACGTGGGGTTCCGCGAGAACGGGATGCCATCTCTTTTGCTCCAGCCGTGTCGATTTCCACATCCAGCTTATCGGCAGACTGGACAATAATGGTTCGCAATTCCTCTGGAGTGTAATACTCCAGGTGGTGAACAACACCGAATCGATCGCGCAGTGGTGCGGACAAAAGACCTGCTCTTGTGGTAGCTCCAACCAAAGTGAATTTAGGAAGATCCAGTCGAATGGAATGGGCAGATGCTCCTTTTCCAATCATAATATCAATCACAAAATCTTCCATAGCAGGATAAAGCACCTCTTCTACCTGACGGTTTAAGCGATGAATCTCGTCAATAAACAACAGATCCCCTTCCTGCAGATTGCTTAAGATAGCTGCCATCTCTCCTGGTTTTGCAATAGCAGGACCGGATGTCACTTTAATACGAACCCCCATTTCATTGGCAATGATTCCTGCCAATGTGGTTTTACCAAGTCCTGGAGGACCATAAAAAAGTACATGATCCAATGGTTCCTGTCTCATTTTAGCTGCTTCTATGAAAATCTTTAAATTACTTTTTATTTTTTCCTGACCTATGTATTCTTCCAACGTCATTGGACGAAGTGTTTTCTCATTTTTTACATCTTCTTCCTGAATCTGTGTGGAAATTACTCGTTTTTCCATATCTGATACCGCCTATAAAAATGCCATGTTTTTCAGGGATGCTTTCAGAATTGTTTCTACATCCATATTTTCTGTAATTTCAATCATAGATACCACTTCTTTTGCTTCTTTTAAAGAGTATCCCAAAGAAGTCAGTGCTTCGATGGCTTCTGAAACAACTTTGGCTGTTGTCTCTGTCTGTGCCACAATTGCCTGCTCAAATCCGTGATCGATCACATCTTCCAGCTTAATCTTATCTTTCAGTTCTATGATCAGTTTCTGTGCTGTCTTGGAACCAATCCCTGGTGATTTTGCAATGGTTTTTGCATCATCGGATGCCACCGCAACACGAAGCTGGTCTGGTGTTAAGGTAGACAGGATGCCAAGAGCACCCTTTGGTCCAATCCCACTGACGTTCAACATCATTTTGAATAGATTCAATTCGTCCCTGCTTAAAAATCCAAACAATGAAAAACAATCTTCTTTTACATGAAGATAGGTGAATATCTTTACAATTTCGCCGCCAGCAGGAAGTCTTCCAATCACAGTTGCCGGCACTTCAATCTGATAGCCGATTCCATTATTTTCCACCACTACACGGTCGTCATATACTTCTTCTAAGGTTCCTTTGATATAGGAATACATAGAATTTCCTCCCAAACACTTTATCATGATTTTATGAAACTAATATAAACTCTATCTGAAAATAATCTAAACTATTGAACCACGGCATCCAGTTCAGAAACCTGTGTATCGCTTTCCACTTCCACTACCACCTTATTGGGAAGACATACAATGGTCTCACCATCCATGGAAATGGCTTTCATATTTACACAGAGCTGATCCGGACAATCCGCCTCTATCATATCCGCTGCCTCATTTGCGATGAGCAGATAGTTGGTGGTAACCCCATCAATGGTAATCGGAATCTCCGCTTCTTTTGACAGATCATATCTTCCATATTCCACACCATCAATGGTTACAATCGCTTCGCTTCCTGCATCCTTTGTCTTTCCATAAAAAACAAGGCCTACAAGCACAATGACAATAAAAATCACAACTAAAAGAAGGATTTCTTTTTTCTTGCCTTTATTCTCTGTGTGTGTTCCTGTGCTGTGTTGTGACTGGTTCTTAACATTCATTTGTTACTACTTCTCCAATATAATAAAATCCTTTGCACTCTGTTAACCGCACGTTGATGATCCTTCCTATCAAATCAGGGGTTCCCGGCAAATGTACCACACTGTTGTTGCTAAGTCTGCCTGTCACAAGTGTGTTGTTCTGTTCATTGATAGATTCCACCAGCACGGCTTCCACTTTTCCTGTCAGTGCTTCTGCACTCTCAGACGCAGCGGTCTGCACCAGGGCAAGCAGTCTGTCAAAACGATGTTTTACCACATGCTCAGGAATCTGATCTTCCATAATGGCAGCAGGTGTTCCTGTTCTCTTTGAATAGATAAAAGTAAACGCGCTGTCATAGCGAACCTTGTCCACCACATCCATGGTCTCAAGGAAATCTTCTTCTGTCTCTCCTGGGAAACCAACAATTATGTCCGTGGTAATAGCAATATCAGGCATTGCAGCACGAATCTTATCCACCAAAGTCAAATACTGTTCTTTGGTATAACGACGATTCATTTTATTTAAAATTTCCGTACTTCCTGACTGTAATGGCAAATGAATGTGTCTGCAAATCTTCTTGGAAACCGCCATAACAGCAATCAATTCATCCGATAAATCCTTTGGATGAGAAGTCATAAAGCGAATACGTTCAATGCCCTCAATCTTCTCGATTTCCTGCAATAACTGAGCAAATGTCATAGGTGTATCCAATGTTTTGCCATAGGAATTCACATTCTGGCCTAACAACATAATTTCAACTACACCATCAGCAGCCAAAGTGCGAATCTCATTTATAATTTCCTCTGGCAATCGGCTTCTTTCCCGACCACGCACATATGGCACGATACAATAACTGCAGAAATTGTTACATCCAAACATGATGTTTACACCAGATTTAAATGGATATTTACGTTCGGACGGCAGATTTTCTACAATCTGATCGGTACCATCCCATACTTCGATAGTCATTTTTCTATTTTCAAATGCTTTTGTAAGCAATTCTGCGAACTGGAAAATATTGTGCGTGCCGAACACCAAATCCACAAAACGATAGCTGGACTTGATCTTCTCAACTACTTTTTCTTCCTGCATCATACATCCACACATAGCAATCATCATGTGTGGATTTTTCTTTTTATAACCGTGCAGATAACCAAGCTTTCCATATACTTTATTGTTGGCATTCTCGCGAACCGTACAGGTATTGTAAATAACAAAATC